>JAEMSV010000186.1 GCA_016462625.1 Solirubrobacteraceae bacterium
GCGCTGATCGTCTCGCACCCCGACCACCTGCGCTCGCTGTTCACGGCCAAGCCCGAGCTGGCGCCGTCCTTCACGAGCAAGTCCCCGCTGCGCCCGATCGTGGGCCCGAACTCGACGCTGACGGCCGTCGGCCCGCGCCACATGCGCCAGCGCAAGCTGCTGCTCCCGTCCTTCCACGGTGAGTCGATCGCCAGGTACATCCAGATGATCGAAGAGGCGGCCGATCGGGAGATCGACCGCTGGCCGATGGGCAAGCCGTTCGCCCTCGCTCCCCGCATGCAGGCGATCACGCTCGACGTGATCATGTCCGGCATCTTCGGCATCGAGGGGCGGCCCAAGCCCGGCAGCTCCGAGTGGGCGCTGCGGACGGCCGTGCGCGTGATCATGGACGCGTCGACCCAGCCGCTGGCCCGCCTCGAGGAGCTCGTCAACAACGGCCGCGACACCGCGCTGGGCGGCACGCGCGTCGCCGTCGAGGCGCTCGATCGCGTCACGCACAAGGTCATCTCCGAGCGCCGCCGCGCGGGCGGGCTCGAAGAGCGCACGGACATCATGTCGATGCTCATGCAGGCCCGCACCGAGGACGGCGAGGCGCTGACCGACACCGAGCTGCGCGACGAGCTGCTGACGCTCGTGCTCGCCGGCCACGAGACGACGGCGAACTCGCTGTCCTGGGCGTGGGAACGACTCACGCGAACGCCCGAGGCCCACGACCGCCTGATCCGCGCGGTGCGCTCCGGCGACGACGCCGACACGGTCATCGAGCAGACCGTCCAGGAGGTCATGCGCACCCGCCCGGTCGTCCCGGCCGTCCCGCGCAAGCTGTCCGTCCCGTGGCAGTTCGGCGAGTACGGCGTCCCCGCCGGCACGCCCGTCGGGATCAGCATCCTGCTGGCCCACCACCGCGAGGACGTGTACGTCGACCCGTTCGCGTTCCGCCCCGAGCGGTGGATCGGCAACAAGCCGGGCACCTACACGTGGATTCCGTTCGGTGGCGGCATCCGGCGCTGCCTCGGCGCGTCGATGGCGATGGCGGAGATCCGGGTCGTGCTCAAGCACATGGCCGAGCGCCTCGATCTCGAGGCCGACCGGCCCGAGCCCGAGCACGCGATGCACCGCAACGTGACGATGATCCCGGCGCGGGGCGGGCGGGTCGTGGCGCGGCCAGCGAGCTGACGCGGGACGCGGCGCGGGGTACGCTCGCCGCGTGGACGCGGCCCCACCCCATGCGGGCGCGATGAAGGCCGTCCTCACGGACGTGCGCTTCAGCGACCCCGACTGGATCTTCGAGCGCAAGCTCGACGGGATCCGCTGCGTGGCCATCCGCGACGGCGGCGCCACGCGGCTGCTGTCCCGCAACGACCTCTCGCTGAAAGGCCGGTTCTCATCGATCGCCACCGCGCTCGACGCGCAGGCGCGCACGCGCTTCGCCGTCGACGGCGAGGTCGTCGCGTTCGACGGCGCGCAGACGAGCTTCTCGAGGCTCCAGCGCGGCGGCGCGGTCTTCTTCTACGTCTTCGACGTGCTCTGGCTCGACGGCGAGGACGTCCGCTCGAAGCCGCTGCTCGAGCGCAAGGCCATCCTCCGCGACGCCCTCACGTACGACGACCCGCTGCGCCTGACCCAGTACCGCCGCGAGGCCGGCGAGGCGATGTTCGAGGAGGCGTGCCGCAAGGGCTGGGAGGGCGTGATCGCCAAGCGCGCCGACAGCGCCTACACCGACCGCCGCTCGAAGGACTGGCTGAAGTTCAAGTGCGAACAGGGGCAGGAGCTCGTCGTCGGCGGCTTCACCGCGCCGAAGGGCTCGCGTGAGGCCTTCGGAGCGCTCCTGCTCGGCCACTTCGACGGAGACGCCTTCCGGTACGCCGGGAAGGTCGGCACGGGGTTCGACCGGGCGGAGCTGCACGAGATCAGGCAGCGGATGGACCGGCTGCGCCGCGACGACCCGCCGTTCGCCGACCCCGACCGCATCAAGGAGCGCGACGTCACCTGGGTCGAACCGCAACTGGTCGCCCAGATCGGCTTCACCGAGTGGACCCGCGACGGCCGGCTGCGCCACCCGCGGTTCCTTGGACTGCGAGAGGACAAGGCCGCGAGCAAGGTGGTGCGCGAGAGATGAAGGTCGGCCGCCGGACGATCGAGCTGTCGCATCCGGACAAGGTCCTGATCCCCGACGGGATCACCAAGCGCGACATCGCCGAGTACTACGCGGCCGTCGCGCCCGCGATGGTCCCCCACCTCAAGGACCGCCCGCTGGCGCTCCAGGCGTTTCCGGCCGGAATCGAGCGCAAGGGCTTCTTCATGAAGAACGTGCCCGATCACTTCCCGTCGTGGATCGCTCGCGCGACGCTGCCCAAGCGCGGCGGCGAGATCACCCACGTCCTCGCCAACGAGCCGGCCACGCTCGTCTACCTCGCCGGGCAGAACGTGGTCACGCCGCACGTGTGGCTGTCGCGCGCCGACATGCCCCGCCGCCCGGACCGGCTGACGTTCGACTTCGATCCCTCACCCGGCGCGTCGTTCGCCGACGTGCGCGCGGCCGCCCGGGACGCCGGCGAGCGCCTCCGCGATGCGGGGCTCGCCACGTTCGCGATGGTGACCGGCTCGCGGGGCGTGCACGTCGTCTGCCCGCTGAAGCGCACGCGCGACTTCGACGAGGTCCACGCCTACGCGCGCGCCGTCGCCGAGGCGATGGTGGAGGACGACCCGAAGCGCTTCACGCTGGTGTGGAAGAAGGCCGAGCGCGGCGCGCGGGTCTACCTCGACATGAACCGGATCGCCTACGCCCAGCACGCCGTCGCGCCGTACGGGATCCGCCCGCGCGCCGGGGCGCCCGTCGCGATGCCGATCGCCTGGGACGAGCTGTCGAGCCGCAAGCTGAAGCCGGACGGCTGGACGATCAGGACCGCGCCGAGGCACCTCGATGCCGAGGGCGACGCCTGGGCCGACATCGCCAAGCACGCCCGCCCCCTCCCCGCCGAGCGTTGAGATTCCGGGGCTCTGACCCCGGAATCTCAACGTTCAGTCCTTGGGGACGGCCAGGACCGCCCGGAACGGCCAGATCGTGACGATCGAGCGCACGCCCACGCTCGCCAGTTCGTCGCCGTCCGGCACCGCGAAGCCCACGGGAACGACCTGCGTGTCTTGGTCGACCCGCCGGGCCGGCAGCCGCAGCGCCTCCTTCAACGTGGCGCCCTGCTTCGTTCGCGCGCTGAAGGACGCCCACTCCACCGGGAACGGGTCTGCCCCCTCGTCGGTGATCTCGATGTCGGCCACGGAGCCCTTCGTCCCGGCCGGAAGTGCGACCGGAAGCTCCGAGGCGGGCGGGTGCACCGCGACCAGGGCGAGCGTCGAGTCCACCCGCCGGACCTCGCCGGTCGCCGTCGTGTAGGTCTGCGTGAGGGTTTCGGCATCGACGAACTCGGCCCCCTGGACGCCCCCATCGCCGCACCCCGCGATCACGGCCGTGACCGCGAGCAGCCCGAGGAGCGGCCTCACGACCGCTTGCGCGCCCGCAGGATCACGTCGTGGCCGGTGATGTCCAGCCCGAGCCGCCGGCCGATGCCGTGGATCGCGGTCTCCAGTTCCTCGTCGCTGAACGGCTCGACCTCGCCGTCCTCGAAGACGACGTGGTGGTGGTGTGCCCCGGACGGGTCGACCGGCTCGTAGCGCGCGATGCCCTCGCCGGAGTCGAACCGGCGCACCAGCCCGAACTCATGCAGCGTCTCGAGCGCGCGGTAGACCGTCGCGGTGCTCGCCGAGGCGCCGTCGGTCGCCCGCAGCGCATCGACGATCTCCTGCGCGGTCATCAGGCAGTCCTGGCGCGCGAGCAGCTCGACCACGGCCGTGCGTCCGCTGCTCGCCCGCAGGCCCGCGCCGCGCAGCACCTCGTCGGTGTGCTCGAGCCAGCGTCGTCGTGCGGTCGCGTTCATCGGGTCAGATGGTGCCAGCCGACACGGCCGGCCGGCGCTCAGGCGACGGCGACGGCCGCGGGCGCGTCGGCATCCGACGAGGCGCAGTCGGTCCCCAGCCAGCGGGTGCCGTACTCGCGCATGCCATCGACGATCGGCAGCAGGGCGAGGCCCTTCTCGGTCAGCGCGTACTCGACGCGCGGCGGGACCTCGCCGTACGTCTGGCGCTCGACGATGCCCTCCTCCTCGAGCGCCCGCAGGCGCAGGGAGAGCGTGCGGGGGCTGATCCCGGCGAGCGAGCGCTCCAGCTCGCAGAAGCGCGAGGTGCCCTCGGCCAGGTCGCGTACCAGCAGGAGCGTCCACTTCGCGCAGACGATCTCCGCGGTACGGCAGACGGGACAGTCAGGGTCCATACCCCAACACTTTACAAGATGAAGTTAGGCCCGGCCAGGGCTTTCCCGACCCGGCCGGGCCGAAGATCAGCCGTTCAGCAGGCTGCCCAGGCCGCCACCGCCGCCGGACGTCGGCACGCCGACGATCCGGCCCTCGGACGGCTGCACGAGCACCCAGCCCTGTCCGGAGAAGGCCATCTGGACCGTCTCGCCCGAGCCCTTGCCGATCAGGTTCTTCATCTTGAAATCGGTCCTGATCGAGGTCGACACGCCAGATGACCACGTGACCGCGGCCTGCGCGTCGGCGAACGTCGGAGCCTGCGCGACGTTGAGGAGGACGGGAGGACCGTCCGTGAGGATCGCGACCCAGCCGGTGCCCGACAGCGACATGTTGAACAGGCCGCCGCCCATCATCGAGCTGGCGCCCTGGACGCGCTCGATGTCCCAGTCGATCCCGGCGTCGAACGCCAGGACGTGCGGGCCGTTGACCGTAATCTTGTCGTTCTCGAGGTAGATCAGATGGATGTCCTGGGCGGTGTCGGCCAGGAAGACCTCGCCGCTGCCGGTGATCTTCATGAGGGTCGTGCCCTCACCGGTCGCGGCCTTCTTCAGCATCTTTCCGAGGCCGCCGGACCCGGCGTGCTCGAACGTCACATCACCCTGGTAGGCGACCATCGAACCGGCCTTGGCCTGGATGGTCACCGCTTCCAGGCGCACCTTCAGCAGCTTGGAGTTCTGCAGCGAGAAGGCGTCGGTCGCCTGCGTCTCGTTGAACTGCGCCAGCGTGGTCTGCATGCCGGTCTTGCGTCCTTTCGGGGGTCGAACAACGTGGGGAGTCGTCGCGCGTCGCCACCATCCCGCATCGCGGAGGACACGCGCAAGCCGTCAACGGCGCACGGCACGGAAAGTGACGCGACGCCGGGCCATCATCGGCAGCGCGTCGGATCCCTCAAGGACTGAGAGGCCGGCGGCTTACGCCGCGCGGAAGTTCGGTGGGGGCGACGAGGCGGTCGGCGGCCCGGTGGAGGCACCCGGAAGCGGCACCGCGGCGGCGTCGCCGACCGGGACCGCGTGGGCGGGCGTCGCGGGGTCCGGGGCCATCGTGGGCGCCGGCGCGAGTGGGC
>JAEMSV010000356.1 GCA_016462625.1 Solirubrobacteraceae bacterium
GGGCGCTCGGAGTTCCTGACGCCCTACACGCCCTACCAGCCGGAGATCAGCCAGGGCGGGCTGCAGGTGATGTTCGAGTACCAGACCGCGATCAGCGAGCTGACGGGTCTGCCCGTCAGCAACGCGTCGGTCTACGAGGGCCCGAGCGCCGTCGGCGCCGCGGGCTACCTCGCGAAGCTCACGAACGGCAAGACGCGCTTCCTCGTCTCGCGCGGCCTGCACCCGCACTCGCGCGCCACGCTCGAGACCCTGTCGGTCGGGTACGGGACGACCGTCGAGGAGATCCCGCTGAAGGACGGCGTGACCGATCTCGACGCGCTGGCGTCGATGCTCGGCGACGACGTCTCCGCGGTCTTCGTGCAGCAGCCGAACTTCCTCGGCGCGATCGAGGACGTCTCTGCCATCAGCGAGGCTGCCCACGGGGCCGGCGCGCTGGCGATCGCCTCGGCCGACCCGCTGACGCTCGGCGTGCTCGAGGCGCCCGGGGTCCAGGGCGTCGACGTGTGCGTCGGCGAGGGCCAGACCCTCGGCAACCGCCTGGACTTCGGCGGCCCGTCGTTCGGCTTCTTCGCCGCGACCGAGGCGCACCTGCGCAAGATGCCGGGCCGCATCGCCGGCGAGACGAAGGACGTCGACGGCCGCCGCGGCTGGGTGCTCACGCTGCAGACCCGCGAGCAGCACATCCGCCGCGAGAAGGCCACGTCGAACATCTGCACCTCGCAGGCGCTCAACGCGCTGGCGGGCGTCGTGTACCTGAGCTGGCTGGGCCGCAACGGCCTCGTCGAGCTCGGTGAGCTGATGGTCCAGCGCACGCATTACGCGCGTCAGGCGCTGACGGCCATCGAGGGCGTCGAGGCGCTGCACGAGCAGCCCGTCGTCCGCGAGTTCGCCGTCCGGATTCCGGGGGTCGACGTCAAGAACGTGGTCGCCCGGGCGCAGGACGCGGGCGTCAACCCGGGCTTCGCGCTCTCACGGGCCTACGACGAGTACGCCGACGGTCTGCTGGTCGCGATCACCGAGCAGCGCTCGAAGGCCGACATCGACAAGCTCGTCACCGTGCTCACGGAGGCCATCGCCGCCGAGAGAAGCGGCGCTTCGACCGCGGGAGTGGCGTCATGAGCGTGTCTGAGTTCGCCCGCATCCCGATGCAGGACGAGGAAGCGACCACGATCTTCGAGAAGGGCGCCCCGGGCCGCCGCGCGTTCGTCGCGCCGCCGCTCGACGTCCCGCAGGTCGACGGGCTGATCCCGGCCAAGTACGCCCGGGCCGAGGCGCCGAAGCTCCCCGAGGCCTCCGAGCCCGAGATCGTCCGCCACTACGTGCGCCTCTCGCGGCGCAACTTCGATCTCGACTCGGGCTTCTACCCGCTGGGCTCGTGCACGATGAAGCACAACCCGCGGCTGCACGAGCGGGTCACGGCGCTGCCGGGCCACGCGAAGCTGCACCCCTTCCAGGACCCCAAGCACGCCCAGGGCGCGCTGGAGCTCATGTGGAACCTCGAGCG
>JAEMSV010000187.1 GCA_016462625.1 Solirubrobacteraceae bacterium
GGGTGGGGGCGGGCGCCGGCCCAGGCGTTGCGAGCAGGTCTGGCCACATGACCGTTTCCGGCTGGTGGCTGAAGCGCGCGGTCGCGGCCCGGCCGGAGGCGCCGCCCGAGCGGAAGACCGTCGAGGCGACCCCGCTCATCAGCGGCGGGCTGTCGTACGCGAGGGTGCCGCCGCCGGCGGTGAAGGGGAGCGGCATGCCGTCGCGGAACGCCCCCGTCACCGTGATCCCGGCGTTGTTGCGCGCCAGCGAAGCGGCGAGGGTCGCGGTGCCGTCCTGGGAGAGTGCGGCCGCGTCGCTCGTCAGCGCAAGGACGATCCAGGTCGGCGCGGACACGGCGCCGGCCGCCGGGGTCATGATCCCGTCACAGTCGCCGACCGTCGCGGCAGGGCCCGAAGGCGGCCCCGCGTTGCAGCCCCACCAGTTGTCCGCCGCTCGGACTCCGGTGACGCCCGTCCCGAGGGCGAGGCCGGTCTTCGCGCCTGACGCGGGGTTGTCGACGAGCTGGTTCGCCCGCACGAGCGTGTCGGCCGGGACCCGGCCCTGAGGGTTCGCGCCGAGGAGCAGTCCCTGGGTGAACAGGCCCACGTCGTTGCCGGTCACGGTCGCGCCCGGGACAGTGCCGGTGACCGCGATGCCGGCGCGCGGCGTCGTGGTGTCGCCACCCCGGAGCACGTTGTCCGCGACCCGGACGCCGGCCGTGAACGTCCCGACCGCGGGGTTCCCAGCGAGGTCGATCGTGCGCACGGTGATTCCGGAGCCGTAGGCGCTATGGAGCGTGTTGCCCGAGATCTGGACCGGCGCGGTGAACGAGGCCGGCGCGAGGCCAGAGAACCCGGCGGACACACCGATCCCGCTCCCGTTGCGGATCGTGTTGCGGCGGAACGTCTGAGCGCCCGTGACGGCGTAGGGCGCACCACCCCATGTGTACGCGAAGATCGCGAAGTCGGCGCGGGACTGCTGCGTCTCGAGATACGAGTCCTCCACGGTGACCGGCCCGCGGTGGCGGCCGAACTGGATCGAGTTGCCGCGCGTCTGCACGGTCGTGAGCCGTTGGAAGACGGTGCGGCCCGCGTTGTTGTCCGCGTAGAACGGGTTCTCGGTGCTGGCCGTCCCGCCGGTGAACTCCAGGTCGCGGGCGGTGAGGTCGATGCCCGCGCCCGTGCCGGGGTTCAGGTAGATCGCCGACGCTGCACCGCTGCCCTGGCGCCCGGTTCGGATGAACGTCAGCTGCTCGACGGTCTGCGTGGTTCCGGCGGCGGCAGCCGCGTAGCGCAGGCCGCCCTGGGCGCCGAGGGTGGTCGTATTGGCCCCGTCGAGCACCGTCGGGGGCGCATCCGCTGTCGCCCCGCTGATGGTGAGGCTCTTGGTGACGGCGATCGATGAGGTCAGGGTGAATTCGCCGGAGCCGATCGCGACGGTGTCGCCCGCTGCGGCGCGCGTCTGGATCGCGTACCGGGGCGACGCGCAGGGTGCCGACACGTCGCCGCAGGCGGCGCCGTCGCTGCCGCCGAGCTCCACGTGGATCGTCCCGGCGTCGGCCTGGCCCGGCGAAGCGAGCGCGGCGACCGACGCGACGAGCAGGACTCGAGTGGAGATGGGAAGGCAGTGCACAGCCGATCGCCTTGCTCGGTTGTATCGCGAGCCACGCCCGCAGCGCGCCAGTCGTCAGGCCGTTGCGGCGGCGTCGGGCGCCGGCTCGTCCTCGTCGTCGCCGTACCGCTTGCCGAGCAGGACGGCGCCGACGACGCCGAACGGGATCGGCAGCCAGAAGGAGACGAGGCGGTAGGCGAGCGTCGCCAGGACCGCGGCGCCGCCGCTCACGCCGGCGAGCGCCAGGGTGCCGGTCAGTCCCGCCTCGACGAAGCCGAGACCGCCGGGCGTCAGCGGGATCTGCCCGAGCGCCTGGGCGATGACGAACGCCAGCAGGACCACGGCGGGGGAGGGGTGCGCGCCGACGGCTGCGAGGGCGGCCAGGAGGGTGGCGAAGTCGAGCAGCCAGCGGCCGATCGCGGCCAGCAGCGCCTCCCACCACCGCGCGCCCATCACCCGCAGGATGAGCCCGCGCTCCTCGAGCAACCGCGCGGGGATGTCCGTGCGCGGTGTGCGCTTGCGGCGCAGTCTGTTGCGCGCCTTCTGCACCCACTCGCCGACGACCTCCAGCGGTCGGTCGAGGACGAGCATCACGACGCCGCCCGCGAAGAGGACGAGCAGGACCGACAGGCCCGCGCCGGTGCCGCGCAGGAGGTTGGCGTCCGCGTGGACGCCGCTGAGCAGCGAGGGGATCGCGAGGATCGGCAGGGCGAGCAGGACGGCGAACACGAGCAGGTTCGACGCCGTCAGGCCGGTCACCGAGATGCCGGTCGGCACGCCTGCGCGGTTGAGGTAGCGGTACTGGAGCGCGGCCCCCGCCGCGCCGCCGCCGGGCACGACGCGGGCGAACGCATTGCCGGCGAGCTGGGACCAGATGACGACGAACCAGTCGCGCGTGTCGACCGCGATGGCCTGCAGCGCCCACAGGCAGGCAAAGGAACCGGCCTGCAGGACGATCATCGCGAGCAGCCACCAGACCGAGAGCTTGGTCAGGTCGTCATAGGAACCGAAGACCTGGACGAGCGTCGGTGCGAGCAGGTAGAGCGAGATGCCGGTGACGGCGAAGAACGCGATGCGCTTCAGCACCGGTGGACCGTATCGTCCGAGGCGGCATGCCCCTCACGCTCGTCACCGGACCCGCGAACAGCGAGAAGGCCGGCGCCGTCCTCGACGGATTCCGCAAGGCGATCGACGACGGGGCGCTCCTCGTCGTGCCGACGTTCCCCGACGTCGAGCGGCTGCGGCTCCAGCTCGCGGAGGAGGGGCTGGTGTTCGGGCTGCGGGTCGAGCGGTTCGCCGGGCTGTTCGAGGAGATCGTGCGCCGCACCGGGACCCGCGGCCGGGCCCTCGGGGCGACGGCGAGGCTGCGCGTTGTCGCCGCCGCGGTGGCCGATGCGCCCCTCGATGTGCTCGCCGACGCGGCGGCCACGCCCGGCTTCACGCGCGCCCTCGCACGGCTCGTCGACGAGCTCACCGAGCTGCGGATCACGCCCCAGCGGTTCTTCCAGGCGCTCCGGGCCTGGGGCGGGGAGGACGCGTCCCGCACTGCCTATGGCGAGGAGCTCGCCGGCCTGTACTCCGCGTATGTGCGGCGACTGGAGCGGGTCGGCCGCCCGGACCCGGTCACCCGCCGGCTGGCGGCGCTCGACGCCCTGCGCCGTGACCCGGTGCGGTGGGGCGGTACGCCGGTCTTCCTCTATGGCTTCGACGACCTGACCGAGCTCGAGCGCGACGCGCTGGAGTCGCTCGGCCGCGCGACGGACGTCACGGTGTCGCTGAACTTCGAGGCGGGCCGCGGAGCGTTCGCGGGGCGCGCCCGCACCGTCGCGGAGCTGGTGCCCGTGGTGGACCGGCACCGCGAGCTGCCGCCCCGCGCCGAGCACTACGCCGAAGGCTCGCGCGAGGCGCTGCATCACCTCGAGCGCCGGCTGTTCGAGCCGCCGGACGGCGCGCTGTTCGAGACGGTGGCCGCAGGCGGCGCCGTGGAGCTGCTGGAGGGCGGCGGGGAGCGCGCGGAGCTGGAGCTGGTCGCCGAGCGGATCTCCCGGCTCCTGCGCGAGGACGGCCTGGCGCCCGACGAGATCGCGGTCGTGCTGCGGTCCGTCGAGGATTCGGCCGCGCTCGTGGAGCAGGTCTTCGCCGCGGCCGGCGTGCCGGTGGCGATCGACCGCCAGGTGCCCTTCGGGCGGCTCCCGATCGGCCGGGCGGTCCTCGCGCTGCTCCGGGCGGCGCTCCTCGACGGGACCGCAGGCGACCTGCTGACGTGGCTGCGCTCGCCGGGGCTGGTCCGCACGGCGGGCTGGGTCGACGACGTCGAGCGGATCGCGCGGCTGACGGGCGCGCGAACCGCCGCGGACGCCCGGGTCATCTGGGAGGCGCAGCCGCGCCATTGGCCGCTGGAAGCGCTCGACCGGGTAGCTGCGGCGGCGGATGCCGGGGGCGCCGAGCTGCCGCGCCGTGTGGCGGCCGAGCTGACGGCGCTCCTCGCCGCGCCGTATCGCGACACCGAACCGGAGGGCGACCCCGGGGGGCGCCCCGGGCCGGTGCTCGGTCCCGAGGAGGCGGTGGATGCCGCCGCGGTCACCACCGCCCGGCGGGCGCTCGAGGAGCTCGCCGCGCTGGCCGATCGCGACGGCTCGCTGGCCTGCTCGGCGCACGACGTCATCGCGCTGCTGTCCGACCTGAAGGTGCGCATCACGAGCCGCGCCGCCGGTGGCGCCGTCGCGGTCACCGATCCCCTGACGATTCGTGCCCGGCGCGTCCGGGCGCTGTTCGCCTGCCGTCTCCAGGAGGGCGTCGTGCCCCGTCCGGCTCGGCCCGACGCGCTGCTCGGCGACAGCGAGCGCCAGGAGATCGCGCTCGCCTCGAGCCTCGTGCTGCGCCGCCGGGCCGACGAGCTGGACGCCGAGCGGTACCTGTTCTACGCGACGGTCTCGCGTCCCGAGGAGCTGCTCGTCCTGTCGTGGCACATCGCCGACGATGGCGGTGACCCGGCGGTCCGGTCGTTCTTCGTCGACGACGTCGTGGATCTGTTTGCCGACGATCTCGATGCCCGCATCGTGCGGCGTCCGCTCGGCGCCGTGGGCTGGGAGGGGGAGGATGCAGGCCCGCCCGCCCGCGACGCGCTGCGCCGCGCGGCGCTCGAGGCCCCGCGGCGGATGGAGCCGCCGCTCGCGCCGCTGCGGGACCCCGCGGTCCTCGGCGCACTGGCGGGCCGGCCGGCCTGGTCGGCCTCCCAGCTGGAGGTCTTCGCGAGCTGCCCGGTGAAGTGGTTCGTCGAGCGGGGACTGCGCCCGGAGGGGCTGGAGCCCGATCCCGAGGCGATGGCGAAGGGCGCGCTCGCCCACGCCGCGCTCGAGGCCATGGTCCACGGACTGGAGGGCGACACCAGGCTGACCCCGGAGCGGCTGCCCGAGCTGCGCCGCCTGGTGCGGGATGCGCTCGCCGAGCTCGCCGGCAGGCACCAGCTCTCCACGGACCCGGCGCGGACCCGGGCGATCGCGCACCGGCTGGAGCGGGACCTCATCCGCTACGTCGAGCACGCGGTCAGCACGTCGAGCCCGCTGGTCCCGCGGCGGACCGAGGTCGCCTTCGGCGGCGCCGACGATGACCTGCCCGCGTACACGCTCTCCGAGGGCGTCGCGATCACCGGCCGCATCGACCGCGTCGACGTGACGCCGGACGGGCGGGCGATCGTCGTCGACTACAAGGGCAAGACCGCGACCGCGCACGCGAAGTGGGTCGACGA
>JAEMSV010000188.1 GCA_016462625.1 Solirubrobacteraceae bacterium
CGCTTCGCGGTGCGGGGGACGGTGAGCGCGTCGGCGGGCACACGCGCGCGGAGCGCCTGTGGAGTGCTCGGCGGTCGGGGAGGCCGTTCGTCCTGACGAACCTCTGAACTCTTCGCAGTTTCGTCAGTCGCACCGGCGGGCGAAGGCTCCGGCGCGGCCGGAGGATCCCCGGCGCGGTCGAGGGCGTCATCGATCCCGGGATCGCGCTCGCCGCCCTCGGGCGGGGGCGCGAGGGGATCACGGCGCATGCGGTGGCGCAGCGCGAGGTGTGCGGCGCGGTCGACGTCGACGGGGCGCACCGCGGTCGCGCCGGCGAGCGCCGCCAGCGCCCGCGCGGCCTGCGCGCACACGAGGTCGCCGCGGACGCCGTCGAGGTCGAGGTCGGCGCAGACGGTCGTGATCTTCTGCAGCTCGCGCTCGCCAAGGACGACGGAGGGAACGAGCGCGCGGGCCTGCGCGATCTGCGCCGCGAGCGCCGTCTCGTCGCCGACCCACTCGGCGGCGAACTCGACGGGATCGGCGTCGTAGGCCATGCGGCGCCGCACGATCTCCGCGCGGACCGAAGGGTCCCGCGGGCCGGCGACCTGCACGCCGAGCCCGAAGCGATCGAGGAGCTGCGGGCGCAGCTCGCCCTCCTCGGGATTCATCGTGCCGACGAGGAGGAACCGCGCGTCCTGGACCACCGACACGCCGTCGCGCTCGATCGTGATCGAGCCCGCCGCGGCGGCGTCGAGCAGCGCGTCGACGAGGTGGTCGGCGAGGAGGTTGACCTCGTCGACGTAGAGCACCCCGCCGTGCGCGCGGCCGAGCAGGCCCGACTCGACGCGGTGCTCACCGTCGAGCGCTGCGCGGACGTCGAGCGAGCCGACCACGCGGTCGAGCGTCGCGCCCAGCGGGAGTTCAACCAGCGGCGCGTCGTCGCCGAGCATCGGCGCCAGGGCCCGCACGGCGGTGGACTTCGCCGTTCCGCGTTCCCCGCGCACGAGCACGCCACCCACGACCGGGTTCACCGCGCACACCAGCAGCGCTTCGACCAGGTCCTCCTGGCCGACGATCGCGCTCAGCGGATACGCGGGAACGGACGTCATGCGGTCGCGCCCTCGAGTTCGTCTTCGATCGACAGGTACCGCGCCTTGATCGCGTCCATGGTCTCGCCCGACGGCTCGGCCCACATCCCGCGCTCGGCCGCCTCGATCAGCCGCTCGGCGATCTGCCGCGCCGCCCACGGGTTGGCACGGTCCATGAACTGGGCGATGTCCTCGTCGAGGAGGTACTTGGCGGCGACCTCCTCGTACATCCAGTCGCTGGCGACGTCCGTCGTCGCGTCGTAGCCGAAGAGGTAGTCGACCGTGGCGGCGAGCTCGGCCGCGCCCTTGAAGCCGTGGCGCGTCATCGAGCCGATCCACCGCGGGTTCGCGACCCGCGCGCGGAAGATCCGGCGGGTCTCCTCGGCGAGCGTGCGCATCTTGACCCGCTGCGGATCGGAGCTGTCGCCGAGATAGGCCTCGGGCTCCTTGCCGGAGAGCGCGCGGACGGTCGCGACCATGCCCCCGTGGTACTGGTAGTAGTCGTCGGAGTCGAGGTGGTCGTGCTCGCGGCTGTCGACGTTCTTCACCGCGACGTCGATCTGCGCGAACGCCGCGCGCATCGCGTCGCCCGCGGGCGCGCCATCCAGGCCGCGGCCGTAGGCGAAGCCGCCCCAGGACTCGTAGACCTTCGCGAGATCCGCGTCGTCGCGCCAGTCGCGCGTCTCCAGCAGCTGGATGAGGCCCGCGCCGTACGTGCCGGGCTTCGAGCCGAAGATGCGGGTCGTCGCGCGGCGCCAGGCCTCGGACTCCTCGAGCTCGGCGCCGAGCTTGGCGGCCTCTGCGCGGGCGTTGGCGGCGACGTAGTTCTGGTCGTCGGGCTCGTCGAGTGCCGCGACCATCGTCACGGCGTCGTCGAGCAGGCCCAGCAGGTGGGGGAAGGCGTCGCGGAAGAAGCCCGAGATGCGCAGCGTCACGTCGACGCGCGGGCGGCCCAGCTCCGCGAGCGGGACGATCTCCAGCCCGGTGATGCGGCGCGACTGCGGGTGCCACGTCGGGCGTACGCCGAGCAGCGCGAGGACCTCGGCGGCGTCGTCGCCCTGGGTGCGCATCGCGGCGGTGCCCCACGCGACGAGACCGACCATGCGCGGCAGCTCGCCCGTGTCGTTCTTGTGCCGTTCCAGCACGGCGTCGGCGAGCTTGACGCCGGTCTCGTACGAGAGCTCGCTCGGCAGGGCGCGGGGGTCGACCGTGTAGAAGTTCCGGCCGGTCGGCAGCGCGTCGAAGCGGCCGCGCGTGGGGGCGCCGGAGGGACCGGCCGGGACGTGCCGGCCGCGCAGGGCGCCGAGGACGTTCGTGTACTCGTCGGTGGTCTGCTTGAGCTTGGGGACGATCTCGCCGGCGGCGAAGCGCAGGGCGCTCTCGACGCCCGCATCGGGCGCGCCGAGGATCGTCGCGGTGACCTCGCCTGCGCGGGCGGGGTCCCAGTCGAACGACGCGACCCCGTCGAGCAGCGCGGTCTGGGCCTCCTCGAGGCGGTCGAGCACGTCGCTGCCTCGGTGCCCCGTGCCGGGGAACCTCGCGAGCAGGCCGTCCGCCGCGCCCTCGGTCGTCCGCGCGCCGGGGTTCTCAACGAGCGCAGGCTCGTCGATGCCGAACGCCGCGCCGATCGCGCGCCGCAGCCCGGGGACGTCGCCGACGCCATGGCGTCCGATCGCCGCAACGAGGCCGCGCAGCTGCGGACCGGCGGGCGCCTCGCCGAGGATGTGCAGGCCGTCCTTGATCTGGACGTCCTTGACCTCGCAGAGGTAGCCGTCGAGGTGCTCGACGAGCTCTCCAGCGTCGGCGGGACGGCCTTCCACACCGAGATCTTCCTGCAGGTTGGCCTTTTCGATGGCCTCCCAGATCTGGGCGCCGAGACCGGGGAGCTTCGACGGATCGAGCACCTCCAGCCGCGCGTACTCGTCCATGAGGCCCTCGAGGTCGGCCAGCTCGTCGTAGCTCTCGGCGCGCATCATCGGCGGCACGAGATGGTCGACCACGACCGCGTGGGCGCGGCGCTTGGCCTGCGCGCCTTCACCCGGATCGTTGACGACGAACGGGTAGACGAGCGGGATGTCGGCCAGGGCGGCATCGGGCGCGCACGACTCGGAGAGCGCGAGCATCTTGCCCGGCAGCCACTCCAGCGTGCCGTGCTTGCCGAGGTGCACGATCGCGTCGGCCTTCCAGTGCTCCTGCAGCCAGCGGTACGCGGCCATGTAGTGATGGGCCGGCGCGAGCTCGGGGTCGTGGTAGATCCCGACCTGGTCGTCGCCGTAGCCGCGCGGGGGCTGGATCAGGACGACGACGTCGCCGAGATCGAGGCCGGCGACGACGAGATCGCCGGTGTCTGGATCGCGGTAGCGGTCGCCCGGCGCGGGGCCCCACTGCTCGACCATGGAGTCGCGCAGGCTCTCGGGCAGCGTCTCGTACCAGCGCAGGTAGTCCGCCTCGCTGATGCGCAGCGGCGCCGCGCGCAACAGGTCGTCGGTGAGGAACTCCGGGTCGTGCCCACCGCCGGCGATGAGCTCGTGCATGAGCGCCTCGCCGTCCTCGGGGATGCGGCTGACGTCGATGCCGTCGTCGCGGAGCTGGTGCAACAGGCCGATGGCCGAAGCGGGCGTGTCGAGGCCGACGGCCATGCCGATCCGCGCGTGCTTCGTCGGGAACGCCGTGAGGATGATCGCGACCTTCCGCCGGGTCGCCGTCCGCAGCTTCGCGTGGCGGACCACGAGGCCCGCGAGGCGGTCGCAGCGCTCGGCGTCGGGGACGTAGCGCGGCACGGGCGTGCCGACCGGGGAGTCCGCGGCCTCGCGTTCCTTGAAGCAGATCGGCCCACCGATGATGCGGCCGTCGAACTCGGGGATGGCGACCTGCGTCGCGGCGTCGAGCGGGGACAGACCGGAGTCGCCCTCTTCCCAGCGCGCGCGGCTCTGGGTGACGGTGAGCCCCTGCACGACGGGCACGTCGAGCGCCTCGATCGCGCTGGCGTCCCAGCCGCCTTCTTCGTCCGCGGCCGTCGAGCCGCCGGTGGCGAGCATGGTCGTGACGAGCGCGTCGACCTTCCCGCGCAGCAGATCCAGCGCCGGCACGCTGCCGTCGCCGTGGGAGCGCCGCAGCGTGTAGCTCCAGACCGGCAGCGGCACGCCGCCCTTGCGCTCGATCGCCGCACACAGCCCGTCGATGAAGTCGGTGTTCCCCGTCAGGCGGTGCGACCGGTAGAAGGTGATGCCGATGACCGGCTTCGCAGGATCGCGGCCTTCGAGCGCCTCGTCGAGCGTGACGTCGCCACGGCCGGGCAGGTAGATCCCGAGCTCCTCGACGGCCTTGGGCTCCTCGAAGCCGAAGCCCTCCATCAGGAAGGTGTCGGCCAGGAAGCGCAGCAGCTGCTCGATGTTGTCGACGTCGCCGTTGAGCAGGTACTCGCCGGCCTGCGCGACGGAGCCGCTGGGCACCGTGGAGAGCGCCGTCATCTCCGCGTCGGGGCGGGACTCGCCGCCGAGGCCGATGAGCGCGATGCCGTCGCGCCTGCAGCGCTCGGCGAGGACGTCGACGCCGCCTTCCCAGCCGCGCCGCCCGCCCAGGACCCGCACGACGACGACGCGCGCGCCGTCGAGCACGCCGTCGAGGAACGCGTCGTGGTCGGTCACACCGCCCGGGTTCGCGCACCGCACCTCGGGGAACTCGTCCGGCAGTCGGCGCACGGCGGCCGCGGTGGCGAGGATCTCGGTGTCGGCGGTGGTGATCAGGCGGAGCAAGGGGCCTCCAGGCTGGAGCCGAGGGTCGGAAGATCGGTGGGCGCGCCGTTGTCGATCAGCGCGGTGAGAGCGGCCGTGTCGGCGTGCTGGGCGATGAGATCGCCGAGCCGATCCAGTCGCCGCTCGCGAATGGTGGCGAACGGCTCGCCGCCGCCGGTGAAGCGCCGCCCGCGAACGGTAGCGACCCGGCGCAGCAGGGCGCGGCGCAGGTCGTCGCCCTCCAGGGCGCCGTGCCAGCTCGTGCCGAGCGTCCAGCCGCTGCGACAGCCCTCGTCGGCGCCGAAGAGCGGCTCGCCGCCGTGGCGCACGGGACGGCCGTGGCGGATCTCGTAACCGGAGACGGGCGCGTCGTCGAGCCACGCGCAGGTGGCGCTGGGCCGGGTGAGGACCTTGTCGGCCTCGAAGCGGGTGGTGACGGGCAGGAGGCCGAGCCCGTCGACGGCGCCGCGCTTGGATTCGACGTCGTCCTCGATCCGCTCGCCGAGCAGCTGGTAGCCGCCGCAGAT
>JAEMSV010000189.1 GCA_016462625.1 Solirubrobacteraceae bacterium
TCTCCGAGGAGCAGGCGATGGAGACGGTGCTGCCGTTCCTGTCGCGCGAGCGGTCCCTGGAGCTCGCCGCAGAGTGCGTCGAGCTCTACCTGTGGGACCGCATCGGCTCGGACAACTGAGTCAGCGCCGGCGGAGCCGCTCGGGCGGCCCTTCCGTCGCGATCCGCTCTGCGCGGGTCTCGTCACCCTCCCGCGCGAACCGGCCGCTCTCGCGGTCGTCGGCGACGGCTTGGTCGTCGACGTCGGCTCCGGCGCGATGCTGGTCGGCCCGCTCAGCGTGCAGCTGCGCCTCTGCGCGCTCACGGTTGGCCACCTGCTCGGCCATCCGCGCCTCACGCTCCGCGCTCTCGGCGCGGTCGATGTGCTCGCGCTCGGCGACCTGGTGCGTCTCGATCGCCTGTTCGCGCCGTTCCTCGCGTTCGCGCGCCAATCGGCGGCGCTCCGCAGCGGCTCCGGCTCGGCTCATGGCTACGACGGCCAGCGCGATGAGCACGACGGCTGCGATCGCGATGACGATGATCAGTCCGGTGGACATGGCATTCCCCTCCCCAGGGGTCGTTGCGCCCTTCACCTGCCCGGAACGGCGCCGCGTGAACCGCGACTGGACGTTTCGGCTTCGTGAGGTGATTCAGCCCGCGAGCGCCGCGCGGATGTCCGCGATCGCCTGCGGCGTGTCCACGAAGTGCACGGCGGCCATCCCGACCTCGCGCGCGGCGACGATGTTGACCTCCATGTCGTCGATGAAGAGGCACTCCGCCGCGGTGACCCCGCCGATGCGCTCGATCGTCAGCTGGTAGATCCGCGGGTCGGGCTTGCGCATCCCGACGAAGGCGCTGTCGACGATGACCTCGAAGAGCTCGTCGACGGTGGGAAGCATCGACCGCCACCGCGGCTCCCACTCGCGCACGTTGTTGGTCAGCAGCGCCACGCGGTACCCGGTGTCGCGCAGCTCGTGCAGCAGCTCGACGAGCGGCGTGTTCGTCGACAGCTGGGCGAAGAACCGCTCACCGAACTCGTGCATCGGCACGTCGCGGCCGAGATCGGCAGACAGCTGCGCGCCGAGCGCGCCGAGGAACTCCTGCTCCGTGATCCGTCCGCACTCGAGCTCGAAGAGCGGGTGGGCACCCTCGCGCTCGGTGATCTCGACGAACGCCTGCCCGAGCGACTCCAGCGGGACGCCCCACTCGTCCTGGATCTTGGCGAACGAGCCGATGAGCGGCGAGGTGAGCACGCCGCCGAAGTCGCTGACGATGGCGCGGATCGGCGTCATACGACACGCCGCAGGATGTCGTAGCGGCCGACGCCGGTCCGGCCCTCCATCCGCCAGCCGAAGAACGCGCAGTCGTAGCGGAGCCGCCCGAGATCGAGCGACGAGCCGCAGATGAGGTCCCCGGCGCCGCGCACGGGCCACTTCTCCGGGTCGGGCCAGAGCTCGAGCCCGGCACGGCGCTGGCGCCCCTCGCCGTCGTACTCGGTCGAGAGGTACGGGATCGCGACCGGCCGCGGCGCGCCCTCCGTGACGACATACGCCGTGGTCGCCTCGATGTCAGGCGCGGCGCCCGTCGGCCGGATCCCGGTCAGCAGCGCGCCGTTGCCGTCGCCCAGCCAGGCGGAGACCGTTCGGGCCAGCTCGATGCGGTCCCAGTCCGGGGCGCCCCAGCCGTGGCCGCGCTGGCCGAGGCAACGCACGGCGCGGTCGCGGCCGCCGATGCGGACCACGCCCTCGACGGCGCAGAGCTGCTCGTAGCCGTGCATCCCGCCCACGCGGGCCGCTTCGCCGTCGGCGTCGGTCTCGGCGGGCGCGCTCGTGGCGGTCAGCCGCAGGTCGAACCCGTTGCCGTCGCCGTCGTCGAAGGCGACGGACCAGGCCCGGAGCGGCTCCAGGACAGCGTGGCGCACGCCGCCGGCGGGCATGGCTTCCCACGTGTCGGCAGCGGGCTGGCCGCCCTCGGCGTTGGCGGCGATGGTCTCGGGGCCGTCGAAGAGGATGGCGAGGCCGCTGGCGCCTTCGTCGGAGACGCCGACCCGGGCGAGGCCGTAGGTGCGCTGCGCGGTGTCGCCGAACGCGATCGTGACGGCGTCGGCGAACCCCGCCTCGGTCGAATCCGGCCGGGGCGCCTCATGCTCTGCGGTGACGGTCACGGCTGGAGGCCCGGCGTCGGCCGGTCCACCTCGGTCGCGGTGCCGTCGACGTCGTAGCCGCCCGCACGGGGAGCGCTCGCCCCGTGAACGTTCACCGCGGCCACGGTCATCCGCTTCCCGGCCCATCGCACGAGGACCGGGCGCACGACCGCGCGGGTGGGTGGGAGGAGCAGGAAGAGGCCGAGGATGTCACTGAGAAAGCCCGGGGTGAGCAGGAGCGCCCCGCCGAAGATCACGAGGGCGCCGTCGATCGTCTCCCGCGCCGGGATCCGGCCCTCCGCTACGGCGACGTTGACGCGCCGCCATGCGCCGCGGCCCTGCTGGCGCAGCAGCATCGAGCCAAGGATGGAGTCGAGGATCAGCAACGCGATCGTGGGCAGCACGCCGATCCACTGCCCGACCTGGATGAGCACGTACAGCTCCAGGATCGGGACGACGATGAACAGCGCGACGAGCAGGTACACCATGGGAGAAGGACGTTACCGACCGCGATGCGTGGCGCACCGGCGGTGCTGGAGAGCGGTCAAGCCGCGCGCGGCGCGCGCCGACTATGGGACCGTGTCCCTATCACGCGGTCGCGGCCGCGGGAACCAAGACGACGTCTGGCAGCCGATGGACCCCGACCATCTCGATCAAGGCCTGGATCTGCGGCTGCGCCCCGCGCAGCAGCACCTGGCCCCCGCGCCGGCGCAGCCGCTGCGCGAGCATCATGAGATCGAGCATCAGCGAGGCGTCGGCGAAGACGAGCTTCGTCAGGTCGACGATGACGTCGTCGGGCGCGGTGGAAGCGCGGGCGATGGCTCCACGACGAAGGGCCTGCGTGGTGCGGTCTTCGTCTCCGCTGACGTGCAACACGGGCGGCTTGTCGTGATAGGAGACGATGCCGCACCGTACTCCGATCCGCCCCCGGAGTACAAGGGCTCCGACGGCTATCCTCGGTTCGATGGTCACCTACGAGGACGTCGAAGCGGCCCTGACGAACGTGATCGACCCGGAGCTCGGGCTCGATTTCGTGGAGCTTGGCCTGATCTACGCGATCGAGGTCAACGAGTCGCACGTGCACGTCACGTTCACGCTCACCACCCCGGCGTGCCCGATCGGGCCGCAGGTCACCGAGCAGATCGAAGAGTTCGTCTCGGAATTGGACGGGGTGCAGTCCGTGGAGTCCTCGATGGTGTTCTCACCACCGTGGACCCCGGACAAGATGAGCGAGGACGCGAAGTTCGCCCTCGGCTACTGAGCCGACTCCTCGCCGCCTTCGTCGTTCTGATCGCGGCCTTCGGGGCCGCCGCGCCCGCGAGCGCCGCCCCGCAGCGTCTCGTGGTGCTGCTCGACCAGCCGACGGAGGGTTCCCCGCATGCTGTCGCCGCGAGCACCGGCGTGCGCACAAGCGGTCCGAGCTCGCCGAAGATCGGCCTGCTCACCGTCCGCCCGCGCCAAGGTGAGCCGCTGCGCGCCGCGGCCGAGCGCCTGCGCGCCGACCCGCGCGTCGCGTTGGTGACCCCTGAGCGGCGCATGAAGCTGCGTTACCTGCCCAACGACCCGGCGCTGTCCGCGCCCGAGCTCGCGCCCAGGACGCCCGGCGGCACGACGATGGAATGGTGGGCCGCGCCGATGGGCCTGCCAGGCGCGTGGGACGTCACGCGCGGCAGCCGCGCGCTGGTGGCGGTCATCGACACCGGCGTCGACGGCGGCCACCCCGAGCTCGCGGGCAAGATCCGCGACGCGGTCGACCTCGACGACACGCTCGGCGCAGGGCCGGCGACCACGGACGAGAATGGCCACGGCACGCACGTTGCGTCACTGGCCTGCGCCCAGGCCGACAACCAGATCGGGATCGCCGGCGCCGGCCTGGGCTGTGGGCTCATGATCGTCAAGAGCGACCTGACGGATGCCTCCGTCGCGACCGGCATCGTCGAGGCGGTCGACCGCGGCGCGGACGCCATCAACATGAGCTTCGGCAGCGACACCGGGACGGAGTCCGCCGTCCTGCGGCGCGCGATCGACTACGCCGTCGCCCGCAAGGTCGTCCTCGTCGCGGCGGCGTCCGACGGCATCCTGGAAGAGGGCGTGCTGCGACCTCTCGCCGAGCAGGGCTATCCGTCGAACATCCTGCAGCCGACCGGCACCGGCCCGAATCTCTCCAGCGGTCGCGGCCTGTCCGTGACCGCTGCGACGGCGGCGGGCACGCGCGCGGGGTTCGCGGGGTATGGCACGCAGATCTCGCTCGCCGCGTACGGCAGCTACGGGGCCGACGGCGGGCCGACCGGCATGCTGGGCGCCTTCCCACTCGGCCAGACCGAGCAGGAGTCCGGCGACCGTCCGTGCCAGTGCCGCACCACCGTCAACGGCGACACGCGCTGGGCCTATCTCGAGGGGACCTCCATGGCCGCTCCGCTGGTCACCGCGGTCGCGGCGCTCGTGCGCAATCTCAACCCGGACCTCTCCCTCAGGGAGACGCTCCGGATCCTCAAGCAGACGGCTCGCCGGCCCGGCCCCGGCTGGGGTCCGGACCTCGGCTGGGGCATCGTCGACGCAGGCGCCGCGGTGAACGCGGCCCGCGCGATCGACCGCACCCGGCCGACGTCCCGCGCACGCGCGCCGAAGCGGACAGGCGGCACGACGGTCACGGTCGTCCTCACGGGCGTGGACAAGGGCCCGGCCAAGGTCGTTTCCAGCGGGATCGCGCGCTACGAGATCTACGCGGCGCGGGCGGGCCGGACCCCGCGGCGCGTCCGCACGACCACGCAGCGCAGGGTGCGGATCACCGTCGGGCGGGGGACCACGCGGATCTTCAGCGTCGCGATCGACCGCGCGGGCAACCGCGAGGCGAAGCCCGCCCAGGCCGACGCGAAGGTCCAGCGCTAGCCGGGACGCAGGCCGACGCGCGACGGCGCGCCGGCGCCGTTCCCGCTGGCGCCGCTCTTCGCCGCGCGGGCCAGCGACAGCAGCTCAGCGACCGCCGCCTCGATCTCCTCCCCGACGCGCGCGAGGTCCGGCAGCGCGTCGTAATCGGCGAGCAGGCCGAAGTTCAGCTTGCCGTTGTAGGACATGATCGCGACCGCGAGGGCGTGGTTCTCCGGCAGGAACGCGATCGGGAAGACGTCCAGCAGCTCGCGGCCGAGGACGTAGAGCGGGAACTGCGGCCCCGGCACGTTCGTGACGAGCAGGTTGAACAG
>JAEMSV010000006.1 GCA_016462625.1 Solirubrobacteraceae bacterium
GGGCATGGGCGGGCGGCTGCTCGACGACGAGCCCGCCTTCGCCGCGACGATCGACGAGCTCGAACCGCTCGTCGCCGCCGAGGCCGGATTCTCCCTGCGCGCCGCCTTGCGCGACGGGGGCAAGCTCGGCACGGTCGACCAGACGCAGGTCGCGGTCTTCGGCGTCCAGGTTGCCCTGGCTGCGCTCTGGCGGACCCACGGGCGCGAGCCCGCGGCCGTGATCGGCCACTCGATGGGTGAGGTCGCCGCGGCCGTCGCGGTCGGATCGCTCACCCTGGCCGAGGGGGTCCGCCTCAGCGCGCTCCGCGCCCGCCTGCTGCAGGGCATCAACGACATCGGGGTCGGAGCGATGGCCGTCCTCAACATCTCGGCCGACGAGCTCTCCGAGCGGTCAGGTGAGTATCCGGACGTCGACGTCGCCGTGTTCGCGGCGCCCCGGCAGTGCGCGGTCACCGGCGACGCCGATCAGGTCCGCCGCCTCGCCGCGGACGTCGAGGCGCTGGGCCGCGACGCGTGGGTGCTGAAGGTCACCGGCGCCGCCCACTCCGCGGCCGTCGATCCGATCCTCGACGAGCTGGTCGCGGGGCTCGCCGAATTGCGGCCGCGCTCGCCCGAGGTTCCCGTGTACTCGACCGTGCTCGAGGATCCGCGTGCGACACCGTCCTTCGACGCGCCGTACTGGCGGGCGAACGTCCGCCGCCCCGTGCGGTTCACGCACGCCGTGGCGGCCGCCGCCGAGGACGGGTTCACCAGCTTCGTCGAGGTGTCCCCGCACCCGGTGGCCGCCGCGGCGGTCCGCCAGACCATCGCCGAGCGCGGCGTCCCCGACGGCACCGTCACGCCGACGCTGCGTCGCAACACCGACGACACGGTGACCTTCCGCGCCCAGGCCCTCGCGCTCGCCGCGCGCGAGGCGGACGCCACGCTCGGATGGTCCGCCCCGCATGGGCAGCAGGTCGACCTCCCGCTGCCGGCCTGGCAGCGGCAGCGCTTCTGGGTCGATCGCGCTCCTGCGGCCGCCCCCGTCGCCGGGCACCCGCTGCTCGGGGCGCGCATCGACGTCCCCGAGGGCGGGCGCCACCTCTGGCGCTCGGACCTGGGCGTCGATCGCCTCCCCTGGATGGCCGACCACGCGGTCCATGGCGTCCCGGTGCTGCCCGGGGCCGGGTTCGCCGAGATCGCGCTCGGCGCCGCCTCCGAGGTGCTCGGCGGCGATCCGGGAGCGCTCGTCGTCCGCGGCCTGGAGCTCGACCGCGTCCTCCCCCTCGGCGCGCAGACCGACGTCACGACGTCCGTGCGCCTGTCGGACGCCGGGGACGCGCGCGTCGAGATCTACGCCGGGTCGCCGATGGTCCGCCACGCGACGGCGGCGGTCAGCCGTGACCCCCTGCCCACCGACGGCTGGGCCACGGTCCCTGGAGATCCGGGCGAGTCGATCGACCTCTACGCGGCGTTCCGCGCCGCCGGCCATCGCTACGGGCCGGCTTTCACCGGGGTCGAAGACGCCCGGCTGCACGCCGGCGGCGTCGCGACCGCCCGTGTGCGCCTCCCGGAAGCCGCCTCCGCGGACCCCCGCTTCCGCGTGCACCCGGCGCTGCTCGACGTGTGCCTGCAGACGCTCGGCGTCGCCGCGCAGGCCCACCTCGACGACCACCCGATGGAGCTCTACCTCCCGCTCGGGATCGGTGCCCTCCAGGTGGCGGCCGACCCGCACGAGGGCGGGCGCTGCGTCGCGACGCTGCGCCCGCTCGACGACGACGGCGCCGGGCTCACCGGCACCATTCAGCTGATCGCCGACGACGGGCGCGTCCTGCTGCGCGCGGACGACGTCTACCTGCGGCGACTCTCCCGGGACGCCGTCCCCGCGCCGCTCGAGGACAAGCTCTTCGAGGCCGCGTGGCAGTCCGCGGCATCCCCCGCCCCGACCGACGACGCGAGCGGCCGCTGGCTGCTCCTCGCCGGTGAGGCCAGCGCGCATGCGGTCCCCGTCGAGCAGCTCGCACGTGAGCTGCGGGCGGCCGGCCACCGGATCGAGTTCGGCCAGCACGGCACGGAGCACGAGGTCGCAGAGGCCGTCGCCGGGCTCGCCGCGCGCGACGACCGCCCGCCGCTCGGGGTGGTCCTCGTCACCCCCACGCTCGACCCCTCCGACGTCGGCTCCGACGCCGCGCTCGAGCTGGCCGAGCGGCTCGTGGTCGCCGTGGCCCGCGTCGGTCGGGTGATCGGCGACACCGCGTTCGACGCGCCCGTCCGGCTGTGGATCCTCACCCGGGCGGGACTGCATCCCGCGATGGCCGCGCTGCGGGCAGCGGTGCGTGTGCTCGCATTCGAGCACCCGGCGCTCCAAGCCACGCTGGTCGACGTGGATCCGCAGACGACCGACGAGACCGCGCTCGCGGCCGCGGTCACGGAGCTGCGCGGCGGCGCCGCCGACGACGAGATCTCGTGGCCCGCAGAGGGCCGGCGTGTCCGCCGCCTCGCGCGCGTCACCTTGACGGAGGCGTCTGAGCCCCCGCCGTCGGCCATCCGCGACGGCGCCTACATCGTCACGGGCGGACTCGGCGGACTCGGCCTGGTCGTCGCGCGCTGGCTCGCCGCCGGGGGCGCGACTCGCATCGTTCTCTCCGGGCGGTCGGCCCCGTCGCCGGAGGCGCAGCACGTGATCGACGAGCTCCGTGACGACGGCGTCGAGGTCCAGGTCGTGCGCGGCGACATCGCCCGTCCCGCCACGGCGCCCGCGCTGGTCGACACCGCCACCGCGGGCGATATCCCGCTGCGCGGCGTGGTGCACGCGGCGGGCGTCCTCGAGGATGAGGTCGTCGCACGGGTCACGCCCGGCGCGGTCGAGCGGGTCTGGGCGCCGAAGGTCACAGGCGGCTGGAACCTGCATGCCGCGACCCAGGGCCACGACCTCGATCTGTGGCTCGTGTTCTCCTCCGCCGCCGCGCTGCTCGGGTCCCCGGGCCAGCTCGCCTACGCCACGGCGAACGCGTGGCTCGACGCCCTCGTCGCGTGGCGTCGCGAGGCCGGGCTCCCGGCCACCACGATCGAGTGGGGCGCATGGTCGGAGGTCGGCGGCGTGGCGACGACGACGAACGTCCTGCTCGAGCCGCTGTCGCCCGCCGAGGGCCTCGAGGCCCTGGAGGCGGTCCTCCGCAGCGGCCGCACCGCGACCGGCGTCGTCCGACTCGACCCGCAGCGGGCCATCGAGCTCATGCCGGGTCTGGCCACGCTCGCGTTCTTCGCCGACCTGCTGGAACGGGAGCTCCCGGCGGCCGACAACGGCACCGACTGGCCCGGCCTCGCCGCGCTGCGCGCGGCCGAGCCTGGCGCCGCGAGGGCGATCCTCGCCGACCGGCTGCTCGAGCGCGTCGCGACGATCATGGCCTACCGCCCCGAGCAGATCGACGTCCACGCACCGCTGACCTCGCTCGGCGCCGACTCACTCATCGCCGTCCGCGCCAAGAACGCGGTCGAGCACGACTTCGAGGTCGCGCTGCCGGTGCGCCTGCTGCTGCAGGACGCCAGCCTCGCGGACATCGAGGCCCACATCGCTGGCGAACTGGGGCTCGCCGGCGATGACGCATCGCGCCAGTCCGTCTCTCCCGGTGTGGAGCGATACGTCGAGCCCCGCGACACCACCGAGCGATGGCTCGCCGGGGTGTGGGAGGACGTCCTCGGCCGCCGGCCCATCGGCGTCACCGAGGTCCTCGCCCCCACGCAGGACCGAGCGGCCGCGGAGCAGGTGCTCCTCCAGCTCCGCGGTCGTCTCGGGGACGACCTCGACGCGGCCGCGTTGCTCGCCGACGGCGTCACGATCGAGGCGCAGGCCGACCTCGTGCGCGATCGCCTCGAGGGCCACGACGGCACGCCCGTGCGCACACTGCGCGAGGGCGCTGACGACGAGGCGCCGCTCTTCCTCTTCCACCCCGCCGGAGGGACCACGGCCGTCTACCAGCCGCTGGCCGACCTCCTCCCGCCCGGCGCCGCCGTCATCGGCTTCGAGCGGATCGACCACCTCGACACCATCGAGGCGAAGGCCGCGTTCTACCTCGAGACCATCCGCTCCCTGCAGCCGGAGGGGCCGTACCGGCTCGGCGGCTGGTCGCTGGGCGGTTGCCTGGCCTACGACGCGGCGCGGCAGCTGCACGCCGCGGGCGAGGAGGTGGAGTTCGTGGCGATGATCGACACGATCCTCCCCGACCACGCACTCGGCGGCGACGAGCACGACGCACTCCACGGGCGCTTCGTGCGCTTCGCCGAGTACCTCGAGACGACCTACGAGGTCCGCCTGGACCTCGACGTCGATCAGCTCATGGCGCTCCCCGAGGACGAGCAGATCACGGCGTTCATGGAGGCCGTGACGACGTCCGGTCTCGGGATGAGCGCGAGCGTGCTCGAGCACCAGCGCACGTCCTACGTCGACGCCCGGATCGCCGAGCGCTACCGGCCGTCCGCCTACGACGGCCGGGTCCTCCTCTACCGCGCGACCGACCGCGGGCTGACGACGACGCTCGACCCGCGGTACGCCCGGCAGGAGGACAGCCTCGGCTGGGACGTGCTCTGCCGGCACCTCGAGGTGGTGCGCGTGACCGGCGACCACACGCAGCTGATCGACCGGCCCAACGTCGACATCATCGCCGAGCATCTCGGGCTCGTCTTGGGCGCGACGCACCGGTTCCGCCGCGACCGGCTCGCACCCGTGCGAGTGAGGCGCGCGTCGTGAGGCTGCGCGGACTCCTCATCATGATCGCCGTGCTCCTGCTCACGCCCGGCGCAGCGCACGCGGCGGTCACAGCTGACGACGGCGCGCACGTCGTGCAGGAGACCATCATCGACGACCGGACGATCGACCTGGAGGTCTGGTCACCCGCGGTGAAGCGCACGCTCGGCGTGCGGCTGCAGCTTCCCGCAAGCTGGGCGAGCGAGCCGGCGAGGACCTACCCCGTGCTCTACCTCCTGCATGGCGCGAACGAGTGGGTGGACTATCGCAGCTGGACCCAGTTCACCGACGTCGAGACGTTCCTCGCCGACAAGCCGGTCCTGACGGTCATGCCGTCGGCGGGCAGCGGCGGGTTCTTCACGAAGGAGTGGAACTTCGGCCGGCCGGGAGGCCAGGACTACGAGACGTTCCACACCGTCGAGCTGCCGCAGCTCATCGAGCGTGGCTACCGCGCAAACGGCCGCCGGGCGATCGCCGGCCTCTCGATCGGCGGCTACGGCGCGATGGCCTACGCCGCACGCCACCCCGGGCTCTACGGCTCCGTGGCGTCCTACTCGGGCCTCCTGCACCTGCGGCAGGGCAACACCTGGATGGTCGTCTCGACGATCCGCGTCCGGGCGCACCGGTCGTTCGTCGGCCTCTGGGGCTCCCCGGCCGCGCAGGCGAAGATCTGGCGGAGCGTCAACCCCTACGACCTCGCCGAGCGACTGCGCGGGACGCCGATGTTCGTGTCGGCAGGCAACGGCCGCGCCGGGCCGCTCGACCCGAAGGACGACCCGAACATCCTGGGCAACCCGATCGAGGAATGGGCCTGGAACAACTCGCGGGCGTTCGTGGCGCATCTCGACGCGCTCGGCATCCCCGTCACCGCCGATCTCTACCGGGGGGGCACACACACCTGGCCGTACTGGGAGCGCGAGTTCCAGCGCTCGTGGCCGGTGCTGGCCGAGGGCCTCGGCTTGTGAGGGTGATGGTCCCGGTCGCCCTGGCGGCCTTCATCACCGCACTCGACAACACCGTCATCAACATCGCCCTGCCCGCGCTGCGCGAGGACCTCGGGCTGTCGCTGTCCGGGCTGCAGTGGGTGGTGACGAGCTACATCCTCGTCTTCTCCAGCCTGCTGCTCGTGGGCGGGCGGCTGACCGACATCCTCGGCCGGCGCCGCGCGCTCCTCCTGGGCTTCCTCGTGTTCTCGATCGCGTCGCTCGCCGCCGGCCTCGCGCCCTCGGGCGCCGCGCTCGTCGCCGCGCGCGTCGCGCAAGGCGTCGGCGCAGCGCTGGTGCTGCCCGCGTCGCTGTCGGTGCTCGCGACCGATCTCGAGGGCGAGCAGCGCGACCTCGGGGCCGGGATCTGGACCGCGTCGATCGCGCTGGCCCTGTTCCTCGGCCCGGTCGTCGGCGGCGCGATCAGCGAGTACCTCAGCTGGCACTGGATCTTCTTCCTGAACGTCCCCATCGGGATCGCGGCCATGGCGATGGTCGCCGCACTGGTTCCCGACCACACACCCGTCCGGGTCACCGGCTCGGTGCTCAGCCGGCTCGACCCACCCGGGCTCGTGCTCTCGACACTCGCCCTGCTGGCCGTCACGTACGCGCTGGTCCAGGGCAGCGAGGACGGCTTCGCGTCCGGCCCGATCGTCGGCGCACTCGTGATCGCGATCGCCGCCGGCCTCACGTTCACGTTGTGCGAGCGGCGGGCGCGCCACCCGCTCGTCGACGTCGACCTGTTCCGCAACCGCGTCTTCGCAGGCGGCACCGTCGCGCAGATCCTCTGGGGCCTGAGCATCAACGGCGTGTTCTTCTTCACGTCGCTGTTCCTGCAGGACATCCTGGCGCTGTCTCCGACGCAGGCGGGGCTCGTCTTCGTCCCGCTCGCCGTCGCGCTCGTGATCGGCGTCGCGATCGCGCCGCGCCTGGTCACCGCGTTCGGCGCGCACGTGACGGTCGCAGCGGGGATGGTCATCGTCGCGATCGGCCTGCTCCCGATCGCGATCCGCGGTCACGGCGCCGGGGTGACCGAGCAGGTGATCGGGTGCGCGGTGGTCGGCCTGGGCTCGGGGCTGACGACGCCGCTGACCTCGGCGATCCTCGCGGTGCTGCCGCCCGACCGGACGGGGATCGGGTCCGCCGTCGTGGCCGTCGCCCGCGAGGTCTCCGGCGTGCTGGGGATCGCCGTGATCGGCGCGATCCTGACCGCGCGGGAGGCCGCCGCGCTCGCGGAGGGATCATCGCCCGCCGACGCGTTCCTCGACGGGCACATCATGGGGCTGATCGGCGCCGCGATCCTGGCGCTGGTCGCGGCAGCCGTATCCGCCGCGACCCTGCCCCGCACCCGCGCCGAGGCGTCGCCCGTGTCGCCGGCCCCGCATCCGGTGCCGGGGACCGACGTCATCCGCCGATCTGCCTACTAGCTTTGATCCACCATGGAGGTGCGCACCATTCCCGCCACGGGTCCGGTGCTGATCGCACTCGCGGGGAGTGCACAGGATCTGGACACCGCCGAGTTGCTGGATCAGCTCACCGCGATGTGCGGCGAAGGCGACGCGATCGTGGACCTCACCGAGGTCGTCGTCGTCACCTCGACCCTGTTCGGCGTCCTCCAGGCCGTCGCGGGACGGCAGCATCGCACGGGCCACCGCCTGATCGCGGTGGCCCCGGGCGACGATTACGAACGCCTGCGCGGCATGCGCATGGGCCGCGAGTTCGACCTCAGCGGCTCAGTCGACAACGCCCGCTGGGAGCTCCAACGGCCGCCGTCGCGGTTCAAGCGCGCCTGAGCGCGTTACACGCTGCGTCCCCGGCCCCGTAGGCCCGCGGGCACACCCGCGAGCAGGACCAGGACGGCGGCGACGATGCCGACGATCGACGGTAGCCCGAGCGCGACGCACAGGGCGTACGCCAACGCCGCCACCAGAATGGCGATGAGGATGGAGATCATGGAAGCCCCTTTCCAAGAGGATGAGAGTGCCCGCCATGTATCCGGCGCGTCGAGGAGCGAAACCCGGGTGTCCTGGCCATTCTGTCGAAACCGATCGCGCCATTCTTGTCCGCACCTTCGTCGACGCCGCCAGCACGCTGGATAGGCTCCAGCCATGTCCTACGCCGAGGATCAGCCGGCGCTCGGAGCCGGCTTTCGTGAGCAGCAGCGGGCGCTGGCCACGGAGTGGCGGCGCCTTGGCCGCCTCGCGACATTCGTCGCGCTGCTGACCAGCCCCGCCGTCTACCTGTTCTGGCACGTGCGGATGGATGTGCCGGTCTTCTGGTCGATCGTCCTGACCGCGGTCGGCGTTGTGGCATTCCGCGGCCTGATCGACGTCATCGCCAACCGCCTGATCCCGCGCGCGAGTCTCTACGGCGCTGAGCGCGAGCTCCAGGAGGAGGACGTCGTCGCCCGCCGCCGACACTGGTACTGGCGGACGAAGCTCCGGCGCTGGGGCACGTTCGTCGTCGTGCTCGGGGCGATCTTCCTCGCGCTGCACTTCGCCCTGGTCCTCTTCGGCGAGAGCAGCTCGCCCGGCGAGTCGTGGGATCTGCTGCTCGAGTACACGCCGCAGATCCTCCTGATGTTCCTGCCGTACCTGCTGATCTTCCCGCTGCTGTTCCTCATCAACTTCGGGATCCTGTTCGGCCCGATGCTCGCCTTCGGGCTGATGCAGATGAAGGCCTTCGAGCCCGGGGACGCCGACTGGGGCGTGCGCCTCGACGACGTCCGCGGTCAGGCCGAGCCGAAGGAGGAGGTCACGCGCGTGATCTCCCTGTGGCAGTCCGGCGAGGAGTTCGCGAAGGCGGGCGGCAAGCCCGAGCGCGGCCTGCTGTTCGTCGGCAAGCCGGGCACCGGCAAGACGATGCTCTCCAAGGCGATCGCGACCTCGTTCAACTGCCCGATCATGCTCATGCCGGGCTCCGGCTTCGCCCAGACCTTCATCGGCATGGACGTCATCGTCGTGATGATCCTCATCGCGCGGGCGCGGCGGCTCGCCCGCAAGTGGGGCGGCCAGTGCATCATCTTCATCGACGAGATCGACGCCGTGGGCCTGCGCCGCCAGGCCCTCGCCGGCGGTGGCGCGACCGGCTTCGAAGAGGCGCCGCCGCAGTCCTTCCACGATCTCGCGTTCCACGGCCAGTTCGGCGCGCTGAACCCCAGTGGCGATCTCATCCTCGAGACCCGCGCGTGGCGCGAGCGCCTCTTCGAGCAGCGGGACACCCCGCCGCGCAAGCCGGCGCCGTGGTGGGTCGGGCGCGTGCAGGGCTTCGTCGGCGGCATGGGCATGGGCGGCATGGGCGGCGGCATGGCGCTCAACCAGCTGCTGGTGCAGATGGACGGCGTCGACAACCCGCCCTTCTTCCGCAAGGTGTTCACCAAGAAGCTGAACACGTTCGCCGACGCGCTGTACGTGGTCCCGCAGCGCCTCGGCGGTGCCAAGCTCCGCCTCCCGACGCCCAAGCCCCGCTCGGAGCAGATCTACTTCATCGGCGCGACGAACGTGGCGATCGAGGCGCTCGACCCGGCGCTCATCCGCCCGGGCCGCATGGGCCGCCACATCTGGTTCCGCACGCCGACCAAGGACGACCGCGGCGACATCTTCGACCTCTACATGCGCAAGGTCGCGCACGTCGAGGAGCTCGACACGCCGAAGAAGCGCGACGAGATCGCCCGCATCACCAACGGGTACTCCCCCGCGATGATCGAGCAGGTCTGCTCGATGGCGCTCACGCTCGCGCACTCGGACGGCCGGCGGGAGTTCCGCTGGGAGGACATGATCGAGGCGATGACCACGATCGAGTCGGGCACCGCCCAGCAGATCGACTACATCGCCAAGGAGACGCGCGCCGTCGCAATCCATGAGGCCGGCCACGCCGTCGCCAGCCACGTCTACATGGAGGACACGCTCTCCACGCGCCTCTCGATCCGCAAGCGCGGCAACTCGCTCGGGCACCATCAGGCGATCGAGAAGGACGAGCGGTTCAGCTCCTGGCGCAGCGAGGAGTTCGCCCACCTCGTCTGGACCCTCGGCGCGATGGCCGCCGAGCACGTCTTCTACGGCGAGAACTCCTCAGGCGTCGGCGGCGACGTCCAGTCGGCCACCGCCCGCGCGGCGTGGATGGTCGGCATGTGCGGCATGGGCCCCGAGCCCGTCGACCTCCGGGGCCGGGTCCCCGACGACGAGGTCCACGAGGCCGAGGATCAGGTCATGGAGAAGTTCGAGCGCATCGGCGCCCGGATCATCAACCGCGGGCAGGCCGGCGGCATGGCCGGCGACCCGTTCGCGACCGTCCTGGCCGACCGCGACAAGAAGCGCGCCGCCACCCAGATCCTCGGCCAGGCCTATCTCGCGGCGCGGTGCCTCATCGAGGCCAACCGCGACGGGACCGAGCGCATCGCCGAGATCCTCATCCAACGCCGCGAGCTGCACGGCGACGAGGTCGTCGAGCTGCTCGACGAGCAGCATCTGGTCAAGCCCGAGATCGACCTGACCGATCCTGACGTGTGGCCCCGCCTGTGACCGACGACGACGACCAGCTCCCCGACGTGTCCTCTTCCTCGGAAGCGGTGGATGCCTCCGCCCCCGAGCCCGAGCGCCTGCCCGAGCCGCGCCCCGAACCCGGCGGCCTTGCGGTCAGCGAGCGCGTCGAGCCGCCGCACGCCGCGAAGTTCCAGTTCCTCTTCGGGGCGCTGGCGGCCGTCGCGCTCGTCGCGATCGCGATCGCCGCGATCGGCGTGACGACCGGCGGATCCCCCGGCAACGACACCGCGAGCGGCTGGTCGAGCTGGAAGCCCGAGGACGACGATCCCTCCTCCGGCGCCGCCCAGATCGCCGCGCACGTCGCGCCGCGGTACCGCATGACCGGCGGCACGCAGCTCGTCGGGGTCGAAGGCGGGCCGCTGACCTACAACGACCCGCTGAGCGGGGCGCCGGTGCCGATGAAGGTCGCGGTGCGCGAAGCGCCGGCCGACGGCGGGGACATCGTGTTCCCGAAGGGGGACGGCGTCCTGTACCGGCTTTGCGGGTTCGGTCCGGACTGCGCGTTCGACAAGGGCAAGCCGAGCGAGAGCCGCGCGGTGCTGCTCAACCGCGAGGCCTTGGAGCTCGCGCTGTATTCGTTCCGCTATCTCGACGACGTCGATCAGGTCGTCGTCTTCCTTCCGCCGGTCAAGCCCCTCATCGACAAGAAGACGGGGAAGAAGACCGACGTCAACCAGCCCCAGGCGGTGCATTTCGAGCGTGGCGACGTCGAGACGGCCCTCGCGCTTCCCGTCACCTCGCTGCTCGGCACCGAGGCCCCGACGGTCCGCTCCGCGAAGTCCCTGCCCGGCGCAGACGCGGTTGAGCGCCTGACCGCGGCGAACCGGTTCGGGTTCCGCCTGCAGCCCGCCAACAGCCAGGCCGAGATCTTCGTGGTCCTCGAGCCGCTGGGCACCCCGCAGCCGACGACGACCACCGGTTCGTCGGGCCTCAGCCAGGGCTGACGGCACCCCGCGGCTCGTGCCCGGGGCACGCGCCCACGGGCACGCGCGGGTATTTCGGGAAGCGGGAGTCGTCCTTGTGGCGCAGGCACATGGAGAACTCCGAGCCCCGTCCGGTGCGGATGATTCGCTGGTGAATGCAGGAATCGCACAGTCCGGAAGGAAGACGCATGGTTCGACTGTAGGCCGGTCGCGCTGCACGCTGCCCGATCGAGACGGTACGATCCAATTTCATTCGCCCGCGCGCCCGGGAGACCCGCCGAAGGGACCATCGCTCCATGAACCTGCACCGCATTCTTATCCTCGCCCTCGTGGCACTGTTCGCCCTGCCTGGCGCTGTTGCCGTCGCGCAGACGGAGGATGGCTACGACCGTGAGAGCGGTCAGGTCCAGGACACGGTCACCGAGAGCACCCAGGAAGAGGCTCCGGCCGTCGCAGGCGAGTCCGCCACGCCGACCGCCACCCCCGCTCCTCAGGCCGCCGAGTCCCTGCCGTTCACCGGTGGCGACGAGGTCATCATCGCGCTGGCCGGCATGCTGCTCGTCGGCTCCGGCGTCGCGATGCGCCGTCTCGCGCGCAACAACTGATCTCCGCGCGATACCAAGCTGTGCGAACGGGCGCCCGACGGGCGCCCGTTCCTCGTTCTGCCCCAATCGGCGCACGATGGTTGCACAGGCAACTAGACTAGGTCTGTAGATGGCGATCTTCTGGCGACTCCTGGGCTTCCTGCGCCCGTACAAGCCGGGCGTGTGGGGCTCACTCCTCCTCGCCGCGGCCGCCACCGGCGTGGGCGTGCTCATTCCGGCCCTCACGGGCGTGGTCGTCACCGCGATCGAGGACGGGAACTCCGAGCGGGTCACGCAGGTCGGCCTCTTCATCCTCGCCGCGGCCGTGATCCGCTGGGTGCTTAGCGTGCTGCGCCGGCTGGTCGCCGGGCGCGTGTCGCTGGGGGTCGAGTACGACCTCCGGCAGGGGGTCTACACCCACCTCCAGTCGCTCGAAATGGGCTTCTTCGACCACCAGCAGACCGGCCAGCTGATGTCCCGGGCGACCGTCGATCTGCAGTCGGTTCGGTTCTTCCTGGGCTACGGACTGATCTTCATCACGCAGTCGGCGCTGACGATCGTGTTCACCGCCGTGGCGATGTTCGTCATCGATCCGATGCTCGCGGCGATCTCGCTGTTCCCCGTGCCGTTCGTCGTGTGGATCGCGCAGCGCTACGGGATGGTCGCCCGCCCGGCCCAGCAGGAGGTCCAGCAGCGCCTCGCCGAGACCACGGCCGAAGCCGAGGAGACGATCGGCGGCGTGCGCGTCGTGCGCGCCTTCGCGCGCGAGGACCGTCAGGAGGCGCGCTTCGAGTACGCCGTCGGCCGCGTCTTCGAACAGTCGATGTACGCGACCCGGCTGCGCGCCTTCTACCAGCCGCTCATCGGCTTCCTCCCTCAGCTCGGCCTCGCCCTCCTCCTCGTGGTCGGAGGCACGCAGGTCATCAACGGCTCGATGTCGCTGGGCCACTTCACCGCCTTCTACACCTACCTCGTCACGCTCCTCGGCCCGATGCGCATGCTCGGCATGGCGCTGGGGATGGCCCAGCGCGCCGTGGCGTCCGGCGCGCGCCTGTTCGAGATCCTCGACCGCGCGCCGTCGATCGCCAGCGACGACGGCGCCGGGCCGCTCCCCGAAGGCGCCGGCCGCGTGGAGCTGCGCGGCGTCACGCTGGACTACGACACCGAGACCGACGCCCCCACCGCGCTGCGCGGCGTCGACCTGACCGTGGAGGCCGGCACGACGCTGGCCCTCGTCGGCGGCACCGGCTCGGGGAAGACGTCGCTGGTCTCGCTGCTCCCCCGCCTGTACGACCCGACGAAGGGCGCGGTCCTCATCGACGGCGCGGACGTCCGCCACGTCCAGCTCGAGGCGCTGCGCTCGGAGATCGCCGTCGTCGACGACGATCCGTTCCTGTTCAGCGCCTCGGTCCGCGAGAACATCGCGTACGCGAAGCCCGACGCCACCGATGAGCAGATCGAGCACGCCGCGCGCCGGGCGCAGGCACACGACTTCATCACCCGGATGGCAGAGGGCTACGCGACCCGGGTCGGCGAGCGCGGACAGACGCTGTCGGGCGGCCAGCGCCAGCGCATCGCGATCGCCCGCGCGCTGCTGGCCGAGCCGCGCATCCTCGTCCTCGACGACGCGACCTCCGCGGTCGACGCCTCCACCGAGCAGCAGATCAAGCTCGCGCTGCGCGAGGCCATGGCCGGCCGGACGACGTTCATCATCGCCCACCGCCTCTCGACCATCGCGCTCGCCGACGAGATCGCGGTCCTCGAGCACGGTGAGCTCGTCTGCCACGGCACGCACGACGAGCTCCTCGAGCACAACCAGCTCTACCGCGACATCGTCGAGAAGGGCCTGCCCGACCAGGTCTTCCTCAACCGCAACCCGGCTGAGCGCGAGGCGGCACTGTGAGCCGCCGCGACGAGATCATCCGCCGCTGGCGTCAGACCAGCGGGCGCGGGGCCAAGGTCCGCGGCCTGCTGATGCTGCTGCGGCCGTACCGCAGCCGCGTGATCCTGATGTTCACCGCGCTGATCTTCGCGACGGCCGCGTCCCTCGCCCCCGCGCCTCTGGTGGCGGTCGCCATCGACAAGGGCATCAGCGCGAAGGACGAGACGGTCCTGTACCTCGTCACGGCCGCATTCATCGCGAGCGCCGTCATCTACTGGCTGGCGACGTACCTGCAGACGTACCTCACCGGCTGGGTCGGCCAGCGTGCGCTCCAGGACCTGCGCATGCAGATCTTCAAGCACCTCCAGGAGATGCCCATCGGCTTCTTCGAACGCCGTCAGGCCGGGGTGCTCATCAGCCGCCTGACGAACGACGTGCAGGCGCTCGACTCGCTCGTGACCGATTCGGTGACGACGCTCTTCCAGTCGACGCTGACCCTCGCGGGCACCATCGTGATCCTGCTGCTGCTCGACGTCCAGATGGCGCTGATCGTGTTCATGATCTTCCCGATCATGTTCGCCGCGTCCTTCGCGTTCCGGCTCATCAGCGCCGATGCGTACCGGCGCACGCGCGAGACGATCGGCTCCATCACGGCCTACCTGCAGGAGACCCTGTCGGGGATCCGCGTCGTGCGGACCTTCGGGCAGGAGCCGCGCCACATCCACCGGTTCGGCGAGCTCAACGACGCCAACCGCGACGCGAACATGACGACGGTCAACCTCAACGCGGCGTACTTCCCCGCCGTCGAGATGGTCGGCACCGCCGCGACCGTCGCCGTGATCCTGATCGGCGGCGCGCAGGCCGTGCAGGGCGACATCACGATCGGCATCCTCGTCGCGTTCATCGGCGCGCTGAACGGCTTCTTCGACCCGATCCAGCAGCTCTCACAGCTCTACACGACCTACCAGGCCGGCATGGCCGCGCTCGACAAGATCTTCGAGCTGCAGGCCGAGGAGCCGGACCTCGTCGACAAGCCCGACGCGTTCGCGCTGCCGACACTGCGCGGCGAGATCGAGTTCCGCGACGTGACGTTCCGCTACCTCGCCGACGAGGACCCCGACCGCACCCCCGCGATGGACCACATCTCGTTGCACGTCCCGCCCGGGCAGACCGTCGCGCTGGTCGGCGAGACCGGTGCCGGCAAGTCGACGTTCGCCAAGCTCGTCGCCCGCTTCTACGACCCGACCGAGGGCGCCGTCCTCGTCGACGGGCACGACCTCCGCGACGTCACCTCGGCCTCGCTGCGCGGCCAGCTCGGGATCGTGCCGCAGGAGGGCTTCCTGTTCAGCGGCACGGTGCGCGACAACATCGCGTTCGGGCGCGCGGGCGCCACCGACGAGGAGATCGAGGACGCCGCCCGGGCGGTGGGCGCCGACGACTTCATCGGCCGCCTCGAGCACAGCTACGACACCGAGGTCGGCGAGCGCGGCGTGCAGCTGTCGGCCGGTCAACGTCAGCTCGTCGCGTTCGCCCGCGCGCTCGTCGCCGACCCGCGGATCCTGATCCTCGACGAGGCGACCTCGAACGTCGACCTCCACACCGAGACGAAGATCGAGACCGGCATGCGGCGCCTGCTGGCCGGCCGCACCGCGATCGTGATCGCCCACCGCCTGTCGACGATCCGCCAGGCCGCGCGGATCGTGGTGCTCGAGCACGGGCAGATCATCGAGCAGGGCACCCACGAGGAGCTGCTCGCCGCGGAGGGTGCGTACTGGCGCCTGTACCGCGACTGGATGCAGCAGGCCGCGGCTTAGCGGTAGACGACAACGGGCTCGCCGAGCGGGCCCTTGCCCGCCTCGGTCTCCGTCATCCCCAGCTTCTCCGCGACGCGGCGCGAGGCCGTGTTCGCGGGCTGGATCAGGGCGACGAGCGGCCCGGCCGCGTGCGCGTAGACCGCGCGTGCGCCCTCGGTCGCCAGCCCCCGGCCCCAGGCGGCGCGGCGCAGACGCCAGCCGATCTCGGTCTCCCCGCCCGCGATGCTCCGCTCGGAGATCGTCGCGGTACCGACGAATCCGAGGTATTCGCCGTCTTCGAGTGTCTCGGCGGTGAACAGCCCGGCGCCCTCCTTCATCCAGCGGTCGCACATCGTGTGGAAGGCGAGCTCGCCGCGGGCCCGGTCGTACGGCCGGCCAAGGGCGATGTGGCGCATGACCTCCGGGTCGGCGCACATCAGGACAAACGCTTCCAGATCGCGCTGTTCGGGTGCCCGCAGGAGCAGGCGCTCGGTGCGCAGTTCCGCGTCGGTCACCCGCTGTCGCGCCCGGCGATGGCGCGGAGGAGCACGAGGACGAGCACCGAGCCGATGACGGCGCCGGGGAGGCCCGCGAGGTCGAGCATGTCCGTGTCCCCGATGCCCAGCAGGTCGGTGAAGATCCACCAGCCCAGCAGTGAGCCGACGATGCCGACGGCGAACGTGGGGACGCAGCCGCTGACGGGATCGCCCGGCGTGAACAGCCGAGCCAGGCCGCCGGCGAGGAAGCCGAGAATGATGGCGCCGATCATGGGGCGATCATCGCATGCGGCAGGATGCCGCCCAGGCGGTCGCGAGGCGGTCGGCCTCGTCGTCGGTGAGGGCCGGCACGTCCAGCGGGGTCGCGGCCGGTGCCCGGAGGCCGTCGAGCACGAGCCCCGCGTAGCGCCGCCAGTACTCGGGCGTGACGTCGCCGGTGATCTCCAGGGCCCGGCCGGCGCCCCAGAACAGCACGGTGAGGTCATCGACGGTCACATCGGCACGCAGCTCCCCTGCGGCCTGCGCACGCTGAACGAGCTCGACGAGCCGCGGGCGGACCCGCGCGCGGAGCGCCGCCTTGCCGGTGTCGTCCGTCCTGGCCGCGATCAGCGCTTTGAACCCGCGGTCGCGCGCATGGCGCTCCAGGATCCCGGAGAAGAACAGGGCGACGCCGCCCCACGGGTCGTCGTGCGACACCGCGACGGCCTGGTCGACCAGGGCGACGATCTCCTCGGTGCGCCGGTCGACGATCGCGTCGATCAGCGCCTCCTTGGTGGGAAAGCGCCGGTACAGCGTCCCGATGCCGACGCCCGCGCGGCGCGCGATCTCGTCGACGCCGACGTCGATGCCGTCGCTCGCAAAGGCTTCCTGCGCGGCGTCGAGGAGCCGCTCGAGATTGCGCTGCGCATCTTTGCGCAGCGAGGGGGCTGCAGGAGTGGTGGCCATCTGCCGATCATTCTAGAGCAGAAGCGGAACCCCTCCTCCGCTTGGTGCTAGCCTAACCGGAGTCACCCCTCCGGATTCGGATTTCTCCATGGACCAGACCCGCTCCCACTACGGCCTGACGTTCTTCGCGCTCGCGACCGGCGCGATCGCCTTCACCCTCCTGCAGTCGATGGTGTCGCCGGCGCTCCCGACGATCCAGCGCGAGCTGGGCACCTCGACGAGCACCGTCACGTGGGTGTTGACGGGCTTCCTCCTCTCCGCGTCCGTGGCCACCCCCATCCTCGGCCGGCTGGGCGACATGTTCGGCAAGGAGCGGATGATGGTCGTCGCCCTCGGCGGCCTCTGGGTCGGCACGCTCATCGCTGGGCTGGCGAACTCGATCGAGGTGCTGATCGCGGGCCGGCTCGTGCAGGGGCTCGGCGGCGCGGTCTTCCCCCTCGCCTTCGGCATCATCCGCGACGAGTTCCCGCCCGAGCGCGTGCCCACGGGCATCGCGATGACCTCCGCGATCATGGGCATCGGCGCGGGCGCAGGCATCGTGCTGGCCGGCCCGATCGTCGACGCCCTCTCCTACCACTGGCTCTTCTGGTTCCCGCTGATCGCGATCAGCATCGCCCTCGTGACGACGATCCGCTTCGTCCCCGAGTCACCCGTCAAGACGCCGGGCAAGGTCAACTGGCTCGGCGCCTTCCTGCTCTCCGGCTGGCTCGTCGCCCTGCTCTTCGGCATCAGCAAGGCCTCGGCCTGGGGCTGGACCTCGGCCACCTTCCTCGGCTGCATGGCGCTCGCCGCCGCAATCGCCGCCCTGTGGGTCCGCGTGGAGCTGCGCACCGACGAGCCGCTCATCGACATGCGCATGCTCCAGAAGCGCGGCGTGTGGACGACGAACCTCACGGGCCTCCTGCTCGGCTTCGGCATGTACGGCTCGTTCATCCTCATCCCCCAGCTCGTGCAGATGCCCGAGTCGACGGGCTACGGGTTCGGCGCCACCGTCACGGAGTCGGGCCTCTTCCTGCTCCCCACGACCGCGATGATGCTGCTCATCAGCCCCGTCGCCGGCCGCCTGACCTCGAAGGTCGGCGCGAAGATCCCGCTCGTCATCGGCACGGGCTGCGCCGCCGTCGCGTTCGTGATCCTCGCCGCCGCGCACGGCGAGAAGATCGACATCTACATCGCCTCGGCGGTCCTGGGTACGGGCATCGGCATGTCGTTCGCCTCGATGGCGAACCTCATCGTCGGCTTCGTCTCCCCGCAGCAGACCGGCGCCGCGACGGGCATGAACACGATCATGCGGACCGTGGGCGGCTCGCTCGGCGCGCAGGTGCTCGCGAGCATCCTGACCGCGCACGTCGTACTCGGCCGCCCGGGAGAGGTCGGGTTCACGGTGGGCTTCTGGTTCAGCGCCGCTGCGGTCGGCCTCGCCTTCCTCGCCGCGCTCGCCGTCCCGTCGCCGCAGCGCCAGGAGGCCGGCGCCGGCGCGATGGCCCCGGCCTCGGCATCCGCCTGAGCATCTAGGTTCCGGCGGGTGCGCGTACTCGCGGACCCGACCCTGCCCGAGACGATCGCGCTCGACGACGACCTGCTGGTCTGCGCCGACAACGCGGACGTCCTCGGCCGCCTTCCGGACGGCGCCTTCGACCTGATCTACCTCGATCCGCCGTTCAACACGGGTCGCACGCAGACGCACGCCCAGCTGCGCGTGACGGCCAGTGCAGCGGGCACGCGCACCGGGTTCGGCGGCCGCTCGTACACCACCGAGGAGGTCGTGCGACGCGCCTTCGCCGACTCCTTCTCCGACTACCTCGCGTTCCTCGGCCCCCGGCTCGAGCGCTGCCGCGAGCTGCTGGCCGACCACGGCACGCTCTACCTGCACCTCGACCCGCGCGAGAGCCACTACGCGAAGGTCCTGCTCGACGAGATCTTCGGCCGCGAGTGCTTCCTCAACGAGATCGTCTGGGCCTACGACTTCGGTGCGCGAACGACCAAGCGCTGGCCCGCCAAGCACGACACGATCCTCGTCTACGTGCGCGACCCCGAGCGCTACTGGTTCGACAGCGCCGAGGTCGACCGCGAGCCGTACATGGCGCCGGGCTTGCAGACGCCCGAGCGCGCGGCGCGCGGCAAGCTACCCACCGACGTGTGGTGGCACACGATCGTCGGCACGAACAGCCGCGAGCGCACCGGCTACCCGACGCAGAAGCCCGAGGGCGTGCTGCGGCGCATCGTGACCGCGTCGTCGAAGCCGGGCGGCTGGTGCCTGGACCCGTTCTGCGGGTCGGGGACGCTGGGCGCCGTGGCGGCAGGGCTCGACCGGCGCTTCGTGCTGGTCGACGCCAGCGACGAGGCGGTCGGCGTCGCGGCCGAGCGGCTCGGCGCCCCGAAAGCGGCCTAGTCGCCTCAGAACGACGAAGACCGCCCGCGGGCGGCCTCGTACTGCGGGACAGGGACTCGAACCCCAAATTCCAGATCCAGAGACTGGCGTGTTGCCAATTACACCATCCCGCAATTGACCGTGGCCAGTCTAGCCGATCGCCTGCGGCCGAGACCGGCTCAGACTTGACAGGACCACCTGTCAGATGAGTAGGCTCGCTCCCCGTCATGGCCTTCCGTCTCCCCATCGCACTCGTCGTCGCCGCGGCGGCCCTCATCGCCCCCGCGGCCGCCAACGCCACCCGTGTGAGCTTTGCCATGGGTGAAGAGCTGGCGTCGGGCGTGAGCCCGCTCGCGAACCCGCCGGCGTCGCTCTACTACACCGACACCCGCTGGAAGTTCGGCTCCGACGCAAACGAGAGCGCGGTCATGGACCTCCTGCGCGACCGTGACGCGACCGTGACCTACCACCTGCGCTACGGCCGGGACTTCGGCCCCGTTCCGGCTGGACTCCCCGCCCCGGGCAACCAGCCAGACGCGCTGCCGTCGCTGCGCAAGCTGGAGGCGCGCGGCATCCCGTGGTCGGCGTGGCTGACCGTCCCGTACGCCGACGGGTACTGGGCCACCGAGGCGAACGGGTCCCAGACGCGCGCTGCGGTCGTGGCGTTCCACGAGTGGGCGGTGGCGAACGGCCTGCACCCCATCGCGGTCTCGCTCGACCTCGAAGCCTCGGCCGCGGACACCAAGACGTTCGGGCGCGCGTTCCGCGACCCGCTGCGCGCGGCCACGACGATGCTGGGGAACCTCTCCCCCCGCCGGCAGTGCGCCGCCGCGCGGTTCTACCGCGACGAGGTCGTCGGCTGGCTGAAGCAGCGTGGCTACGCCGTCGTCGCGGCGGCCTACCCGTACGTCCTCGACGACCTGCGCGACCGCGACCTCGCCCTCTCCGACGCGATGAACCTGCCCCTGGCGTTCCCCGGGGAGTTCGACACGATCGGCTTCATGTCGATGCGGACCGTCTTCACCGAGGGCGGCCTCCCCGATCCCGGCCGGACGCTGCAGTCCTCCTATGGGGCTGACGCGACCCGGTACTACGGGCCGGACGCCGAGCTCATCCTGGGCGTCCCCGGGGTCGGGCCCTACGGCGGGCCGAACGGGCGCAACGCCCTGCGCCAGGACATCCGGACCGCCGCTGCCGTGACGCGCGGGGGCATCGGCCTGTACTCGGTCGAGACGGTGTACCGGGCGTACGGCGGCCTCGACGCGGTCGGGGAGATGCTCGACGCCGGCGAGGACCCGCTCCCCGGCGCGGCCACGGCGAGGACCGCCCCGGCGGCCCAGCTGGCCCGCGGGGCGTTCCAGGCGCTCGATGCGGTGCTCGGCGGATTCACCCGGCCGAACCGCTGGCCGCCTGCCTGCTAGATCGCGGAGAGGTCCGCGTCCACGTCCGCCAGCGCGGCGTGGTGCTCGCCCAGCGGGGTGTGCTCGGTGAGGAAGCGCCGTGCGTGCTCCAGGTCGCCCCCGCGGCCGACGGTCAGCGCTGCGGCGAGCGTGCCCTCGCGCAGCAGCCACAGCGTGAACTCGCCGTCATCGAGAGATCCGCGCACGACCTCGCTGTCGAAGCCGTCGAGCGCCGGGCCGACGGACTCGAGCGTCGCCCAGTCCGACAGGTCCGACCAGAAGTACGGGACCTCCGTGTGGGCGACGTCGTCGCCGAGGATGTTCGCCGCGACGGTCTTCCCGTGGGCGATCGCGACCTCGAAGTGCTCGATGCGGACGTGACGGCCGTGGATGGCGCTCTCGTACTCGCACATGTCGCCGGCCGCGTAGACGTCGGGCGCGCTGGTCCGAAGGCGGTCGTCGCAGAGCACACCGCCGCCCGGACCCAGCTCGAGCTTCGCTCCGCGCGCGACCATGACGTCCGGCACCGCGCCGACGCCGAGCACGACGACGTCCGCGTCGAGCACCGTGCCGTCCTTCAGCACGACCTGCTCGACGCTCTGCCCTTCGCCGTCGAAGCGATCGACCTCGGCGCCGCCGACGAAGCGGATGCCCTTGGACTCCAGGAGCGCCTGGAAGAACCGGCCCGCCGTGTCGCCGAATCCGCGTGAGAGCGGGAGCTCCTCCTGCATGACGACCGTGCACTGCTTGCCCAGCGCCGTCAGCGTCGACGCGACCTCGCAGCCGATGTACGAGCCGCCGACGAGCACGACGTTCGCCGCCTCGGAGGCGTCGTCGCGGATCGCATCGGCGTTGCGCAGCGCGCGCAGGTAGTGGATGCCCTCGAGGTCAGAGCCGTCGACCGGCAGCCGCCGCACGTTCGCGCCCGTCGCGAGGACGGCGTGGTCGAAGGAGACCGTCTGCTTGGTCGAGAGCGACGCCTCCTTCGCCTCGGCGTCGAACTTCATGACGCTCGTGCGGACCAGCAGCTCGATGTTCTGCTCGGCGTACCACGCGACCGGGTGCAGAAACGCGTCCTCCTTGGCGCTCTTGCCGGCGAGGAACTCCTTGCTGCCGGGCGGGCGCTCGTACGGCGGGTCGGGCTCGCGGCCGACGAGCAGGATCTCGCCCTCGTAGCCGCGCTCGCGCAGCGTCTCGGCACAGGTCGCGCCCGCAGGCCCGCCGCCGACGATCAGCACGCCGACGTGCCGGTCAGCCACGGGCAGGGGTTCCGGAGAACTGGGCGGTGATCGCGTCCTCGAGGCCCGGGTCGAGCACGACCAGCACCTCGTCGCCGGCCTTCACGACCGTGTCGGGCTTCGGCACGTAGCCGCCGCCGCCGGCCGGCAGCACCGAGATGATGAGGCTGCCCTCCGGCAGGTCGATGTCGGCGACGCGCCTGCCCTCGACGGGCGCGCCGGCCGAGACCTCGACCTCGATGATCTCCAGCTGCTCGTCGGGCAGGTCGAGCAGGTGGACCAGGCCGTGGCCGGGGACCTCGTGCTCGATGAGGTTCAGGATCAGGTCCGTGGCACTCACCGCGGGCATGATGTTGAGCAGCCGGAAGTGCTGGAGGTTCCGCGGGTTGTTGCAGCGGGCGATGATCCGCTCGCAGAGGTACTTCTCCTTGGCCACCTGGCAGATGAGGATGTTGTCCTCGTCGTCGCCGGTGACCGCCACGACGAGGTCGGCGCGGCCGATGCCGGCGCGCTCGAGGACCCACAGCTCCGTGCCGTCGCCGTACTGGACGACGTGCTCGAGCTCCTGCTCGAGGCGCAGGTAGGTCGCGCGGTCCTGATCGACGAGCGTGACCTCGTGGTCGTTGCGCAGCAGCTCGCGGGCGAGGTTGAGGCCGACCTTGCCGCCTCCGACGATGACGACGTACATCAGGCGGTCAGCCCCAGCGAGGCGTTGAACATCTCGATCGCGTGCTTCGTCGGGCAGATGGTGTTCAGCCCCTGCTCGCGGTACCAGGCCGAGCGGGCCGGGTCCATCACGCGGACGATCACGCGCTCGACGCCGAACCGCTTCTGGGCGATCTGGGCGATCGTGAGGTTCGTGTTGTCGCCGTCGGTGGACGCGATGAAGACGTCCGCCTCGTCGATCCCGGCGGCGAGCAGCGCCTCGGTTTCGAGCGCGGTGCCCACGGTGAAGCGCCCCCCGGCGTCCTCCCAAGTGGTCTCCATGCCCGCGTCGAGGCGCTCGTGGCTGAGCGGATCCTCGTCCAGGACGGAGACCTCGTGGCCGGCGGCCAGCGCGGTGCGGGCGACGGAGGAACCGACGCGTCCGGCGCCGACGATCAACACGAGCATGGTCCGGACTCTAGCGAGCGTCCGATGTGGGGGTTTCCTCCCCCTCGGACGGCATGCTCTCGGCCGGAGGCGCGGTCAGGATCACCCGGCACGGCGCCTTCTGGAGGACGTACTTCGTCGCCTCTCCGACGAAGTTGTCCAGGGCGCCGCCGCGCCCGCCGAGGCGGGCACCGCCGCGGATCCGCGAAGGCTCTTCGGCCGCGAGGACGATGGCCTCCACCCCCCGCCGCCGGGCCTCGTCGACGATCGCCTGCCCCACCCGCCGGGCCCGGACCGTCGCGGTCGCGACCTGCACGCCCTCGTACTCCTCGCCAACCGCCTTCGCGCGGGCCAGGGCCATGCGGGCCAGCTTGAGCTGCTCTTCGGGCAGACGGGCGTCGATCGGCAGCGACATCGGGACCTCGAAGATCCAGACCGCCTCGATCATCGCGCCCTCGCCCTCGTCGGGGTCGCCCTCCTCCGAGGCCAGCCGGCCGGCTGTCTGCACGATGTCGTCGTCGAGCGCCGTGCCGAACACCGGGACCAGGATCGAGCCGTACTCCGCCTCCAGCGGCTCGTGGCGCAGCGCCGCCTCGGGGACCTGCACGCGGGCGAACACCGGCATGTCGCGGCTGCGGCGGTACCCGACGTACATCACGAGGCCGGCGGCCATCCACCCAAGGCCGACGAACCGCGCCGGCCCGTGGAAGATGACGAGCCCGATGAACAGCGAGGCGGTCACGCCGGCCCCGAGCACCGCCGGCAGCGGCAGGTCGCCGCCCTTGAACGGGATGGACCACGGCACGCGGTACGGGCGGACGAGGTTCGGCTCGCGGTAGCGCAGGACGACGATCGACAGGTGCGCCATGAAGAACGCCAGCAGGGCGCCGAACGCGTAGATCCCGACGAGGAACTCGAGGTCCTGCGGCAGCACCAGCAGGATCGCGAGCACCGCGGCGATGACGATCACCACGAACGGCGTCGCCCGCGTGGAATGCAGCCGGCCGAGCCGCGTCGGGATCTGGCGGTTCGTCGCCAGCGAGTAGGCCAGGCGTGAGAGCCCGAGCATCGCCGAGTTGGCCGCCGCGATCAGCGTGATCGCCGCCAGTGCCGCGACGACGTACGTCAGCGCATCGCCCAGCCACGCGGGATCGAACTCCTCCACCACCGCCACCACGGGTGCGTCGACGTCCTTCGCCAGCGGGCTGACACCGTTCTCGATCGGCAGCGCCGAAATGGCGACGAGCGCGATGCCGGTGTAGATCACGAGGACCGACCCCGTCGCGCTGGTGATGACCCTCCGTAGCGCGCCGCGGCTGACCCGCAACTCCCCGGACAGGCCCGCGGCCGACTCCAGGCCCGTGAACGCAACCGTCGAGAGGGTGAGCGCGAAGATGAGGTTCGACCAGGTCGGCGACGTGCCGAGATCGATCGACTCGACGAGCACGTCGGGCTGGAGAAACAGGATCAGGCCGAGGACGACGATGAGGCCCTGGAGCGCGAGGTCCGCCGTGACCAGCAGCCCGACCCGCTTGGACCGCGTCGCGCTGAACCCCCGCACGTTCCGGATCGCGACGTACCCGATGATCGCGACGCACACGGCGGTCTCGGTGGCCCCGTGGCCCAGCTCGCTCCAAAAGACCGCGGCGTAGTTGGTCGCCGACAGCGAGGTCACGGCGATCAGGATCAGGAAGTCGAGCAGGATCGCCCATCCGGCGACGAAGCTCCACAGCTCGTTGAACGCGTACCGGGCGAAGACGGTCGAGCCCGAGCGCTCCTGATGCAGCGAGGAGCCTTCCACGTACGTCATCGCCGTCAGGGCGAAGAACACCCCCGAGACGAGGAACACGAGCGGGGTCAGCCCCAGCGCCCGCTCGGCGATGACCCCGAGCGAGAAGTAGATGGCGCTGGCCAGCGAGGTCCAGACGACCGCGAACAGCGTCGGCGCACCGAGGGCGCGCCGGCCGAAGTCCTGCCGTCCCGTCGTGGGGCTCATGCGCCGTCGTCCTCGGGCGAGCGGTCGAGCCACAGCCGCGCGGCGCCGGCGCCGGTCAGCAGCAGGCCGAACACGACGCCGACGGCGAGCAGGCCGCCGCCGCGGGCCAGCGTGCTCACGACGAGCACGATCCCGAGCACGATCAGGACGGCGCTTAGGCCGCGTGTTCCTGTGCGGTGGATGGAGGCGGGATCAGGCATCAGCCGACGCGAATGGGAACGCGCTTCTGGTCCGGGCGCGACTCGATGATGACGCGGCACGGCCGCTCGGCGAGCACCGTCTCCAGCGTCTTGCCGAACACGCTCGCGCCGCTGGTGCGCGGCGGCAGCGGCATGACGATCGCGCGGGCGCGCATCGTCTTCGCCTCGTCGACGATCGCGCGGCCCGACTGGCCCGCGCGGACCTTGACCCAGCGACCCGACACGCGCCGCCCGCCCTGCAGCCGCGCCTGCTCGATGAGCGCGCGCGCCTGCGCCTCCTTCTCGGGCAGCGACGCGCTGATCGGCGATGACGCCGGCACGGTGATCATCGCCAGCACGTAGATGCCGCGTTTGCGCCGCGCCGCGAGCTTGACCGCCGTGGCGAGCGCGTCGGGGTCGTAGTCGGGCCGCACCTCGAGCGCGACGAGGATCGAGTCGTACTCCGCCTCGGTCTCGGTCACCGGCCGCGGGATCGCGACCTTCACCGTGGTCTTCAAGTCGAGCCCCTGGTTGCGGCGGTAGAGCATGTAGACGACCACGCCGATCGCCAGCCAGAGCACGCCCGCGATCGCGACCTCAGGGTTCAGCACCGTCACGACGACGAACGCCGTGGCGGTGCCGAGGCCGCCGACGACGGCGAACAGCGGGAGGTCGAACCCGCGGAAGCGGACGTTGCCCGGCCCGCGGTACGGCCGGTCGAAATCGGGTTGCTTCGCCCGCAGCGTGATCAGCGCGACATGCGCGATCGTGAACGACAGCATCGCGCCAAACGCGTACATGTTGCCCAGGAACTCCGCCTGCCCCGGGATCAGCGTCAGGCAGGCGATGACGCCGAACACCAGGATCCCGACCCACGGGGTGCCGTACTTCGGGTGCAGCTGGCGCAGCTGGTCGGGCATCTGGCGGTGGATGCCCATCGAGTAGACGAGCCGGGACACGCCGATGATGCCCGCGTTCGTCGCGAGGAACAGGATCGTCGCGGCGAGCAGGCCGACGTACAGCTCGCCGGCGGCCTGCAGCGGGCCGAGGTCGATCTCCTTCACGACGCCGAGGATCGGATCGCCCGCGAAGCCGCCCTCGTCCTCGGGGAGGCCGAGCAGCGTCTGGTACTCCCCGGTCTGGCTGTTGAACGTGACCGGCAGGGCGCTCAGCGCGATCGCCGGCAGCGTGAAGTAGATGGCGAAGACCGCGATCCGCACCCGGCTGATCGCCGCCGGGATCGTCGTGGCCTCGTCCTTGGCCTCCTCGGCCATGTTCGAGATCGTCTCGATCCCCGTGTAGGCGATCATGCCCAGCGGGATCGCGACGAGGAAGTTCGTCCACGTCGGCGCCACGCCCCAGGTGATGTTCTCCATCAGGACGTCGGGCGAGAACACGAGAACGAACCCGACCAGCACCAGCGCCAGCTGCGTGAGGAAGTCGATGACCGCGAGCGTCACGTTCAGCCCCGCGGACTCCTTGACGCCGACGACGTTGACGACGCTCAGGAGGATGACCACGCCGATGCCGAAGATGATGTCCGCCGGCGAGCTGCGCAGCGGCTCCCAGAACAGCCCGCCGAGGTAGTGCGGGACGAAGAACGCGCTGATCGCGATCGTGATCAGGTAGTTGAGCATCTGCCCCCACGCCGCGAAGAACGAGACGAACTCGTTGAACGCGTGCCGCGCGAAGCTCGACGAGCCGCCGGCCTCGGGGTACATCGCCGTCGCCTCCGCGTACGTGGCGGCGGTGCAGAAGAAGAAGATGCCGGTGATCACGAAGACCAGCGGCGTGAGGCCGAGCGCGAGGCCGGCGACGAGGCCGAGCGCGTAGTAGATCGACGAGCCGACGTTGCCGTAGGCGGTCGAGAACAGCGCGTTGACGCCCAGCACGCGCTGGAGCCCATGGAGTCGGCGCTCGGCCAAAGTGCGGGGCACGATACTCCTGCGCGTCGCTGTGAAACGCTCCGCCCACCACCACCCCCTGATCGAGCTCCTGCGCACCCGTCTGCGCACGGCCAGCCGACCCGGCGAACGCACCGACGGCGCCCGGATCGCGGTGGCCATCGAGGGCGGCGGGATGCGCGGCGCGATCACTGCCGGAATGGCGATGGAGCTCGAGCGCCTCGGACTCCGTGACGCCGTCGACGACGTCTACGGCGCGTCAGCCGGGACGCTGAACGGCGCGTGGTTCGTCTCGGGCGCGGCCCAGGCCGGGCTGCCCGGCTGGAGCGACCCCGCCCTGCGGACCGCGACCGTCCGCCGGAGCAACCTCCTGCGCGGCCGGCCCGTCGTCGACGGCCGGTATCTGACCGACGTCGTCTACGAGCAGTTCACCCCGATGCCGTTCGCCGACGTGATCGCCAGCCCGGTCCGCCTGCACCCCATCGCGACCGACGCCCGGACCGGCGAGGCGACCGACCTGGCGGAGTTCGTTCGCGATCCGCCGTCGCTGAAGCTCGCGCTGCGGGCGAGCACCGCCCTGCCGCTGCTGTCGGGCCCACCGGTCGAGCTCGCGGGGCGGCGCTGGTTCGACGCCGGGCTCGCCGAGGCCATCCCGTTCCGCACCGCGATCGCCCAGGGCGCGACCCACGTGCTGGTCCTGCGATCGCGCCGGGCCGACGAGCTCGACACCGCCGAGAGCTCCCGCACCGTCGCGCTGGTCTCGCGCTACCTGTCCCGCCACAGCGCGGCGCTGGCGCAGGCCTTCCGCGAGCGGGCGGGCCGGCTCGTCGCCGACGACGCCGAGCTCGACCGGCTCGCGGAGTCACCGGCGGGTGAACCCGGGGTCCTCTCGGTCCGGCCGGCCGCCGGCACGCCGTCGATCGGCCGGCTGGAACGCGATCACGAGCGGGTGCTGGCCGGGCTGCGGGCCGGTGGGGACGCTGTGGCTGCCGCGTTCGCCCCGGCCTGACGTCGGGCTCCGGCCGCGAGCCGACCCGGCCCCTCAGAGGGCGTACCGCAGGATCGCGCTCGCGGGTCCGCCCTCCGGGATGTCATCGGCGCGAACGGCCAGCACGCGACCGCCGGCCAGCAGCACGCGGCGGACGATCTCGTCCACGACGCCGTAGTTGATGGCGTCGTCGACCTCGTCGAACGTCACCTCACCCGCCTCGTCGATCAGGCCGGGGATCGCCTCGTCGATGTCCACGATCACGGTGTCCACCGCCCCGAGCGTCGCCAGCCGCGCGATGTCGGTGACCTCGGTCGCCGTGCGGCCCTGAGAGCGCCGCTCGTCGAAGAGCGTGGCGAGCTCCTGGAGCTGGTCGGCGTAGACGTCATCGAGGATCGCCCGGGCCGCGTCGGCGAGCTCGGCGTCGGACGTTCCCTCCGGGTTCCCGTGCTCACGCTCGTCGACCAGGTGGGGGTAGGTGTTCGCCGAGCGGAACAGGCCCGCCATCGGCTGGGCCGCGGCGAGGATCAGCGGCAGCTCGGAGCCCTTCAGCACGCCGCGCAACGCGGCGTCGACCTTGCGGGCGTACGCGCCCTCCCGGGCCCGGTGGACCTTGTTGCCCCCGGCCGACCACGCGTCCTTCGGCATCCCCTCGACGGGAACTTCCTCGGGCGGACCGGACGGACCGATCTCCAGCAGGCGGCTGCCGCCCTGCGCGAGCGCGAGCACCCACGCGGCCTGCGGGAACGTCACGGCGCGCAGGAGTGGCTTGACGTGGAAGCGGTCGGACACCTCGACCATCGGCGTCAGGTGGTTGGGCAGGCGATGCGTCGCGAAGCGATCCGGCGTCGCGAACACCGCGAGGCTGTCGGCCTGGTCAGCCCAGAAGTCGTCGTCCTCGTCGGCGAGGTGGCGCAGCTGCTGCTCGATCCCGTCGATGTCTTCCTCATCCGCGCCGGCGGCGCGGAGCTGCTCGACGGCTTCGTCGGTCAGGCCGCGTAGGACCAGCCGGTCCTGCTGCGTCTCCTGCGTGACACGGTGCGTCGGCAGGTAGATCGACACGCAGAGCGGGGACGTCGCCGTCAGCAGGCGATGTAGCTCGGCGCGCGTGGGAATGTCGGTATGGAGGGCCACACGCGCAGGCTACGCCCCGCGCGGTGGCCGAGCTCCGGGTGCCCAGCGAACCTACTGGCCCGGAACCCAGAGCCGACCCGACGACTGCGCCGGACCGGTACCCGCATCTGCAGGCCCCTGCTGTGGCGGCGCCGCGGGCGGCGGCCCCTCGGACGGCCCCTCGGGAGCCGCCGGCGCCTCGCCACTGACCATGCGGGCGTAGGCGATCTGCAGCTGCGACAGGGCCTCGTGCAGCTGGCCCGCCTGCTCACCGAGTGCGTCCTCGATGAACGGCAGCAGCGCGCGCGATGCCTCGATCGACTGCTGAAGCTGCTCGGCGTCGGCCTCGCCCTCCGTGCCGGGGGCGATCCCCGCCTTGCGCACGCCGAGGTTGATCAGGGACACGACGGTCTGGACGATGACGTCCTCGACGCGCACCCGCTTGATCTCTTCCTCGTACGCCGCGCGAAGCTCTTCCTCGGTCGGCGGACGGCCTTCACCGGGCCCGAAGCCGGGCGGCTGGTCTCCGAAGCTCATGCGGGAACCTCCATCCCGTAGGTGCGTGCGGTCTCCTGCACGACGTCAGCGTAGACGGACCTGAGGTCGGCGCCGCCCGCGTGGGCGCGCCATTGCCGCTGCGCGCCGTTGCCCCCGGTCTCGGCCGGGTTGGTCAGCTCGATGCCCATCTCGGCCCGGACGGGCGCGGTCCAGGCCGCCAGGCGCGGGACGATCTCGGCGCTCGGGTACTCCGAGCCCGCGACGAAGTCGAGCATCGAGCCGTCGAGGCCATGCCGGATCGCCCGCCACATGTTCTCCTCGATCAGGCGGTGCGGCAGGTCGTTCGGCGGCAGCCCGTCGTCCTCGTCCCGCACAGCCTGGGCGACGCAGGCGACGATGAGCTTCGACAGCGCCTCGGACTCCGCCGCCGTGCTCTGCACGTCGCAGATCCGGACCTCGACGGTGCCGTAGGAGAAGTGCGGGCGCACCGACCACCACACCTGCGTGTATTCGACGATCGAGCCGGTGCGGATCAGGAGCTCGAGGTAGTCGCGGTAGGCGTCCCAGGAGCCGTAGGCGTCCGGCACGCCGCAGCGCGGGAAGACCTTGGTGAAGGTCTCGGTCCGGGTCGTGTGCAGGTTGGAGAAGATCCCGTCGACGTAGACCGAGTTCGCCGAGACCGCAAGCAGCAGCGGCAGGACGGGCCTCAGCCGGTCGCACACCCGCACCGCGCGGTCCAGGTCCTGCACGCCGACATGGACGTGCAGCGAGAACGTGTTGTTGCGCCGGGCCACGTAGCCCAGGCCGTCGACGACGCGACGGTAGTGCTCGGTGTCGATGTTCGGCTGCTCGCGGTAGTCGGCCCACGGATGCGTCCCGGTCGCGCCGAGCGCCGCGCCGTGACGGGCGACGTGCGCGAAGAGCCGGCGGCGCGCATCGCGCTGGCGGGCGATCGCGTCGTGGATGTCGTCGCCGGCGCCGCTGATGATCTCGATCTCCGAGCTGATCAGCTCGCCCGTGATCTGGGCGTGCAGCGCCGGGTCCTCGATCTCCGCGGTGTCCCGCAGGTGCTCGAAGCGCGGGGCCATGTCGAGCGTCTGCGGATCGAGGACCGCGAACTCCTCCTCGAGCCCGACCGTCCGGTCGCGAGACGCCGCAAACACCTCGACAGCGCGGTCCAGATCGATCGTCACCCGGGAGACCCTACGTCAGGTAGAAGTACAGCGCGTACAGCAGGTCCACGGCGGGCGAGGACGTGTGGACCGTGACCTCCGGCGGCACCTGCAGCAGCGCCTCGGAGTAGTTGAAGATGATCTTCACGTTGGCTTCGACCAGCAGGTCGGCCAACGGCTGGGCCGCCGCGCCCGGGACGGCCAGGACGCCGACCACGATGTCCTCGTCCGCCACGACGTTCTTCAGGTCGTCGGCGGGACGCACGGCCACGTTGCCGACCATCTCGCCGGCCTTCTTCGGGTCGCTGTCGAAGATCGCGACGACCCGGAACCCGTGGTCGGCGAAGATGTCCGAGGAGGCGATCGCCTTGCCGAGATGGCCGGCGCCGAACAGGGCGATGTTGTGCTGGCCGGCGGTCCGCAGGATCTTGCGGATCTGCGAGACGAGCGAGTCGACGTTGTAGCCGACGCCCCGCTTGCCGAACTTGCCGAAGCCCGACAGGTCGCGCCGGATCTGCGTCGAGTTGACGTGCGTGTAGTCGGAGAGCTCCTGGCTGGAGATCGTCTCCTTGCCCATCTTCTTGGCCTGCGTGAGCACCTGCAGGTAGCGCGAAAGACGGGCGGCAACTCCGAGGGAGAGCCGATCCTGGCCGTTGCTGTCCATCCGTGAGGACTGTGGCATGACGTCGCCGGTGGGCATTCCCCACCGACTTTACGCCAGCGCGGCTCTGAGGGCGCTCTCGTCCACGAAGAAGTCGAACAACTCATCGCCATCCAGTGCGATGACGGGGATGCGCTCGAGGTAGCGGCGGTGCAGGTCGTCGTCGGCCTCGATGTCCACTTCTTCGATCGAAAACCCCAGCTCGGGGGCCAGTCGGCGCAGTTCGACCAATGCGTCGTCGCACAGGTGGCAGCCCGGCCGGCCGTACACCGTGAGCGTGGCCGTCATGCCAGCGCCCGCTCGCCGCTCGCGTAGGCGTCGAGCTCCAGATATCCAGGGAACGGCAGGGCTTCTGCGAACCGGGCGGCACTCGCGATCATGGCCGCGTTGTCGGTGCACAGTTCCCGCGGCGGGACGTGCAGCGTGGCGCCGAGACGCTCGGCGGCGACCCGCAGCGGGCCGTTGGCGGCGACCCCTCCCCCCAACGCGAGGCGGTCGAGGCCCGTCTGCTCGAGCGCCCGCTCACAGCGCTCGACGAGGGCCCGGACGATCGCGTCCTGGTAGCTCGCAGCGAGATCGGCCGCCTGCCGCGCGGTCTCCTCCTCCCCCAGGTCGCGCGTCGCGTAGAGCAGCGCCGTCTTCAGGCCGCTGAAGGACGTGTCGAGACCCGGGACCTGCCTGGCGGTGGGGAACGCGAAGGCCTTCGGATCGCCGTCGGCGGCCAAGCGCTCCAGTGCCGGCCCGCCGGGATAGGGCAGGCCGAGCAGCCGCGCGCCCTTGTCGAAGGCCTCCCCCGCCGCGTCGTCGAGCGTGCGGCCGAGGACCTCGAAGCCGTCGTGCTCGGTGACCCGGGCGATCAGCGTGTGGCCGCCGGAGGCCAGCAGGCAGACGAAGGGCGGCTCGAACGGCTCGGGCCCGATGAAGTTCGCCGCGACGTGGCCCTGCAGGTGGTCGACGGGCGCGAGCGGCAGCTCCCGCGACGCCGCGAGGGCCTTCGCGGTGACGATGCCGACCAGCAGCGCCCCGACGAGGCCCGGACCCTGGGTGACCGCGACGAGGTCGATGCCCGCGAGGTCGTCGGCGCCCGCCTGGCGCAGCGCATCGTCGACGACCGCGTTGACGAGCTCGAGGTGGTGGCGCGACGCGACCTCGGGCACGACGCCGCCGTAGCGGTCGTGGATGCCCTGGGAGCTGATCACATTGCTCGCGATCGTGCCGTCGGGCCGCACCACGGCCGCGCACGTGTCGTCGCAGCTCGTCTCCAGTGCGAGGATCACGCGGTCGGCTGGACCGGACCGGCAGCCGGCACGTCGTCGAGCCGGCCCTCGAGCGTCGCCGGAGTGCGCCACATGATGAGCGCATCCTCGCCGTTGTCCTGGTAGTACCGGCGGCGCCGCCCGGCCGAGCGGAACCCGTAACGCTCGTAGAGGTCGATCGCCGGCTGGTTCGAGGGCCGGACCTCCAGCGTGTACCGGGCGTCGGCGTCGTCGATGCGGCGCAGCAGCTCGTCGATCAGGCTCGTGGCGACCCGCTGGCGGCGGACGTCGGGATCGACCGCCACGTTCATGATGTGCCAGACCGTGTCGTACTTCGAGCAGATGAGGTAGCCCACCAGCTTGCCGTCGCGCACCGCGGTCAGGCACACGCCGGACGGCTTGGACAGCTCGAGTACGAACATCGCCAGCGACCACGCGGTCGGGAACGCCCGCCGCTCGATCGCGATGACCTGCGGCAGGTCGGAGTACGTCAGGCGGCGCAGCTCCAGGGAGTCGGTCACTGTTGGCGGGCTCGTCGGGTGATCTCGGCGTCGGGGACTCGCAGGTAGTCCGGGACGACCGCGTCGCGTCCGACGTCCGGCGCCCGAGCGGTGAGATCACAGACCGCAGCGGCGCTCACGCGATGCGCCGCGTCTTCGGGTGCCGGGACGACCGCGCCGCCCCGTTCCAGCTCCTGCGTGAAGCGTAGCGCGCCATCTCCGATCGCCAACCAGGATTTTCCGTCCTCGCGTGCGGCGAGTGCAGGGAGTTCGTCCGGTGTGGCGACCCGGGGGGCGATCACCTCGACCCCGTCGGCGTACCCCGCGACGAACGCCTCGCCCCGGCGCGCGTCGAAGACCGCGAGCACCGGCCGGCCACCTTCCACACCGGCCGCGAGCGCCGCCAGCGACGACACGCCCACCAGCGGGACGTCCAAGCCTTGGGCGAGGGCCCGAGCGCTCGAGATGCCGATCCGCAGCCCCGTGAAGCTCCCCGGGCCGCGGCCCACGCCGATCCGCTCGACGTCGCTCCACGACCGCCCGACGGCCTCCAGCGCCTCGCGCGCGAGCGGCAGCAGCGCAGCGGTGTGGCGAGGGCGTGCGCGGGGCTCCGGATCGTCGCGGCGCTCGATGTGCGTCCCGTCTGCGAGCCGGACGCCGACGACCGTCGCCGCCGTGGCGGTGTCGAAGGCCAGGATGGTCATGATCCCGCCCGACCGAGCTCCACGGTGACCGTGCGCCGGTCGGCGCCGGCGTGCTCGAGCAGGACGCGCGCGGCGACCCGGCCGTGCTCGGCGGCCCACCCCGCGCCCACCTCGGGCCATTCGACGAAGGCGATGCGGTCGCCGCCGACCTCGTCCTCGAGCAGCGCCGGGTCCTCGTCGGCGAGGTCCCCCAGCCGGTACAGGTCGAGATGCGAGTAGTCCCGGCCACCGGCGTGGTAGCGGCGAGCCACGGTGAACGTCGGACTCGTGATCGGCCCGGTGACCCCCATCGCGCGGAGTGCCCCGCGCACGAAGGTCGACTTCCCCGCCCCCAGGTCGCCGGAGACGAGCACCACGTCACCGGGGGTCAGCTCCGCGGCCAGCTCGGCCGCGAGCGCCGCGGTCTCCTCCGCGGAGGTCGTCTCAGTGACGTCGCTGCGCACCGCTGCGCAGCCGCAGACCGCCGCCGAGCAGCAGCAGGGAGGCGCCTGCGAGGGCCACGAGCCACGGATCGTCGCCCGTGCGCGCCAGGGCGCTGTCCGAGGAGTCCTCGGATGCGCTCTCCGAGTCGCTGGCGCCCGAGGTCGCGGCACCCGTGTCGGCGGTCGCCGGCTCCTCGGTGGTCGTCGACGACGTGGGCGGCGTGTCCGACAGGCCTTCGCCCGTGGTGGACGTCGGCGTGTTCTGCGCGTCCTGCGCCGTCGTCTCCGGGAACGGGTCCTTGTACTGATCGTCGCCCGCGCCCTGCGCGAACGCCGGCGCCGGAATCACGAGCGCGCAGGCGGCCACGGCCGGCAGAAGACGGCGGAGCGTGGCGGGTGCGAGATCGATTCGGGGCATGTCAGTCGTAATGTTCGCGGGCGTGCCTGTCCATCCTGCCCGGTGGCGCGGACGGAGTAGCCCCCAAGTTGCTGGGCTTGCCGTCGCGTCGCTCACCGCAAACGCCCTTGCTCTGATCTTCACGATCGTCTTCGCGCGGGTGCTCGGGGAGGAAGAGTACGGATCCTTGGCGGTCGTGACGTCCTGGCTGCTGATTCTGGGTGTTCCGGGCTCCGCGCTGCAGGTCGCGGCGGCCCGGGATGTGGCTGCGGGGCGTTACGGCGAGGGCCCGGCGCTGGCCGCCGTCGCCCGCCGTTGGCTCCGCCCGGTCATGGTAGCCGCGGTCGTGCTCGCCGCCGTGTGCGCGATCGCACGCGAGCAACTGGGCGCGATCACCGGCGTCGACGAGGTCTGGGCGGCCGCTCTCATCGTCCCCGGCGCCTGTGCCTGGTTCGCCCTGTGCCTCCTGCGTGGCGTGCTCCAGGGCGACGGGGCGATCGGCGCGGTCGCGTGGAGCATCGTCGGCGAGGCGACCGGCCGCGTGATCTGCGGGCTCGTCCTGCTGCTCGCCGGCGCCGGCGTGGTCGGGGCATTCGCCGGCACGCCGCTGTCGTTCGCGATCGCCGCCAGCGCGCTCTACGTCGTGCTCCGCCGGCGCGTCGGCGCTCCCGGAGACCGCCTCGCCGCCCCCGGGCTCGCCCACCTGGCGACGGGCGCGTGGTCGGCGATCATCGCCCTGACGCTGCTGATGGTCCTGCAGAGCCTCGACGTGATCGTCGTCAAGCACCGCTTCGAGGATGACGCGGCCGGCTCGTACACGGCGGCCGCGGTCGCGGCGAAGGTGCTGATCTGGGTCGCGATCGGACTCGCGGTCTACGTCGTGCCCGAGGCATCGCGGCGCGCGGCCCGTGGCGCGGCCCCCTTCGGGGCGCTGGCGAACGCGCTCGCCGCGATCGCGCTGCTCGCCGTGCCGGTCCTGGCGATCTTCCTATTCGCCCCGGAAACGCTGATGCGCCTGGGCTTCGGGGAGGAATACGCCGACGCGGCGACCGCGCTCCTGCCGCTCGGGACCGCCATGACGCTGCTGGCGTGCTGCTACCTGGCGAGCCAGTACCTGCTCGCCCTGCGCCACTGGACGTTCCTCGTCGTGCTCAGCCTCGCGGTGCTGGTCGAGTTCGCCGGTCTCCTCACCTACGGCGACGGCTACCGCTCCGTGGGCATCGCGGTCCTGGCCTCGCAGCTCATCTGCGTGAGCGCGCTGCTGGCCATCGCGGCCCGGGCCGAGCCGCGCGGCGTCGTCGCCGAGGTCCCGGTGTGATCGGCCGCATCGCCCTCTTCGTGCTCGCCGTCATCGCGCTCGGCTTCCTCGCCACGCAGGCGCTGGAGGAGCACGACCTGCGCAAGGGGCGCGCGCTGGCCAACGATCCCGCCCGGACCGCCGAGGCCCGCGCGGTCATCCGTGACGCCCGCGCCCACACGCTCAGCGGGGAGCCGCGGATCCTCGAGGCGCAGCTGCTCGTGTTCCAGAGCCGCCCGGCCGACGCGATCGCGGTCCTCCGGCCGCTCACGGAGCGCGAGCCGGAGAACCTCCTGGCCTGGCGCACGCTGGCCGCGGCCGCGCGCGCGGCCGGCGATCTGACGCTCCAGGCCGAGGTGCGCGAGCGCCTGACCGAGCTCGATCCACGCTCGGCGCGCTGACGTTCCCGCGGACGTTTCTTTCGCTCAGCGGAGGGTTCGTCGGTCGGAGATCGCCAGGAGGAACCCCGCGGCCGCGAGCGCCGGCATCGTCACCGCCGGCATCTCCCAGTCCCAGTCGGCGCATGCGTGCACGGCGTAGACGATGAGCAACGCGGCGGGACCGGCCGCGAGCGGGGTCGCGCGGCGCGCCCCCACGGCCCCCACCCCCACCGCGCCGCCGAAGCCGAGCAGGAGAAGCAGCCCGATGAGCCCCAACTCCGCGAGTGTCTCGATCGGAAGCGAATGGGCGTCGCGGACCGGTTCGTCGAGGTCGCGGTCACGCAGCCAGACGACGCCGAAGCCGCCGCTGCCGACCCCGGCGAGCGGATGGTCCGCGGCCGCGTCGAGGGCGACCTTCCAGTACGCGTAGCGATTGGAGTCCGTCGACGCGAGGCGATCCGCGGTGGCGCCGGTCTTCGGCGTCCCGACGCCTGGGCCGCGCTCCACCCCCACGACCAGTGCCAGGGCGGCAAAGACGACGGCCGAGGCGAGGATGGCGACGGTCACCGGATGTCTGGCGCGGATCCGCGGCGCGGGGCGGGCGTCGCCCTCCGTGATCCACCCGCGCGCTGCCACGGCAACCGCCGCAGAGCCGACCAGGACCGCGAGGACCACCGCGCCCTGCCACGACCGGTGTCCGGTGCTCCCCTCCGCGGCGCGCACGCCGCCGAGCGCGCTCGCCAGGAGGCACGGCGGGGCGGCGAGGACCACCGACAGCAGCGCGGCCCGGGCCGCCGCTCCACCGGGCGCGAGCAGCGCGGCCGCCCCGAGGCCCACGATCCCCGCCAGCAGGCCGCCTCGCGAGAAGCTCAGCCAGACCCCGAGCGCGAGCGCCGGAGCCGCGGCCAGCGCGACCGCGCGCAGCCAGGTCCGGCGGTCGGGCTCTCCGGCGAGCGCCACGCACGCGACGAGCCCCATCGCCGCGAGCGCGCCCATCGCGTTCCAGTAGGTCAGCGGCTGCTCGAGCCGCCCGGCCGAGCTCACCGTCTGCGTGACATCGACAAGCCAGGGCACGAGCCGTCCGGCCAGGCCGTACCCGATCACGAGCGCCGCCCCGGCAGCGAAGGCCGGGAGGACCGCGCGGCGCGCCCGCCCCGCCAGGGTCGCGGCGGCCAGGATCAGCACGCCGAGATACAGCAGTGCGCGCTGTGCGTCGTCGACGGCCTGCTCGGAGACCGGCGCCCAGTCGATCGACAGCGCCGTCCACGCCATCAGCCCGGCGAACGTCCCGATGGCCACCCGCCCGGCAGCCGCACGCGGCCAGGGCCGCGTGCCCGCCAGCGCGACGAACGCGACCGTCGCCCACACCACGATCGCCGCCGCAATGCGCGACGTGTCGTAGTAGCCGCCGCTGAAGAACGCGAGCACCGGCGCCGCGCCGAGGACGACGAGCGCCCCGATGAGGTCCACCCCGTCGGCACGGGACATGCCCGGACGGGCGGCGATCCGCTTCCCGGCCCGGCGCCCCGCGGCGATCGCGGGCCGCTCGATCAGCGACCACGACGCGGCGCCCAGCCCGATCGAGACCGCGCTGCCGACGAGCACGAACCCCACGGTCCCGATCCTGTCCTGGACGTCCCAGCGATCGAGCTGGATCAGCACGGCGAGATGCCACAGATAGAGGCCGTACGACCGCACACCGATCCACCGGGCCGGCCCTGACGACCAGAAGGCTGGCGACGCCGCCAGCGCCACGGGCGCGATCAGGGCAGCGGCGATCGCGGTCTTGGCGAGATGGTCGGTCAACAGGCGCGGCACGGCACCGCCGTCGGGGTCGATCGCGCCGAGCAGGCCGAAGCCCGCGAACGCGGCGACGGTGAGGGCGATGCCTGTGGGCGCGCGCAGCGTCACCCCACGGGCCGCCGCGATCGCGAGCGCCATGCCCACGGCGAACTGGTCGACCCACGCCGGAGGCCACGCGATCCGCGTCACGTCGGCGTTCCCGTCCTCGACGAGACGCGCCATCACGACCTTCCACGCGACGCTCAGCAGCGCGAGGACGCCCAGCGCGACGAGCTCACCGCGCACCCCGGCCCACCGGGCGACCGCCCCGGCCACGAACGCGACCCAGAAGCCGAGCAGCGCGTAGAGGACGACCTCGACGTCAAGCGTCCACGCCTGGCCGATCCCGCCGGTGAACGTCGCCGGATCGTAGATCTGCAGGAACAGGCCGTACCGCGCGAGCCCCTCCAGCGTGAAGACCCCGGAGAGCCCCAGCACGAGGGCCACGAGCGGCAGCGCCACCCAGTACGCCGGCCCGATCCGGCTGATCCGGCGCACCGCGTAGTCCCGCAGCGACGGTGTCGGGCGGCCTGCGGTGCGCGCCCGGGCGAACGGCAGGTACAGCAGGAACCCGGAGATCACGAAGAAGATCGAGACCCCGATGTTCAGCCGCGTGACCCACGCTTTGCCGGCGACGTCGAACGCCGTCAGAACGAAGAAGAGGTGGTAGACGAGGATCGTCAGCGCCGCGAGCGCGCGCAGCCCGTCGAACCCGTGCAGGTGCGAGCGGACAGACCGCGGCGCGTCTGCTGGTCCGGTCGCGCTCATGGCGTGACCCGGTAGACGGTGGCGCAGCCGAAGCGTCGCGGCGGATCGGTGAAGCCGGCGACCGTCGCATCGATGTCCGCGCGGCCGTGGCAGTCGGCGAGCAGGAACCGCGCGCCGCTGGCCCGGACCAGCCGCTCGGCCCGCTCGGAGTCGAGCTTGCCGCCGAACAGCGCCTCCATCTGCTCGCGGCGCTCGTCGAAGTCCGGCGACCACGAGCCCGCCCCGATGTACGTCTCACGCCCGGTGTAGGCCGGGACCGCCGCGCCGAGGTACACCGGCGTCAGGACGCCACCCGTCTCGGAAGCGCTGTCGAGGTACCGCAGCGCGTCGCGCTCCCCGTCCTCGAGGAAGAACGCTTGGTAGCCGCGGTTGATCGCGCTGCGCAGATTGTCCACCCGGTACAGCGTCCCCGGCACGACCAGCAGCGACACGGCCGCCACCACCCACCAGCGGACCGCCGGGTCCCAGAGCGGTCGCTCCCCGAGCCGGCTGCGCACGCCCACCGCCGCGAGCACCGCGAGCGGGATCGTCAGGCCCTGGAACGCGTGGAACGGGAACGTGCCGAAGGGCAGATAGAAGACGAGCAGCCCCATCGGGATCCAGAGCCGGATCGCGACATCGGTGAACGACGGCGCCGGGAGCCGCAGCGCGAGCAGCGCGGGGATGCCCAGCGGCGCGAGGCCGAGCAGCGTCGTCTCGATGCCCCAGCGCGGGATCTGGTTGATCTCCCCCGCCAGCTCCCAGGACGCGTCGAGCCGGGACAGCAGGAGGTAATAGACGAGCGGCAGCGCGATCGCCGCCATCGGGCCCAGCAGGTCCAGCACGGCGCGCGGCCACGCGTGGCCGCGCCGCGCGATCGACCACAGCTCCGTACCGCCGAGGACGAGCGCGATCGTCACGCCCTGCCACGGCTGCAGCCAGGCGCAGAGCAGCCCGAGCCCTGCGGTCGCCGCGAGCATCCGCCCCCGACCGCCGTCGCGCCCGCGCTCGTAGGCCAGCATGGCGAGCGGCATCAGCCCAATCGCCAGGGCGGAGAACTGGTAGCCCCAGAGCCACGTGCCGGACCACAGCTCGCCGCTGACGAAGTCCTGCTCCAGCTCGAAGCCGGGCCCGCCAAGCCCGGTCCAGCCCACCAAGGCGGCGATCGGCGACGCCGTGAACAGCGCGAGGACGAGTGCGAGGCGACGGTCGTCGGTTCTGACGATCACGCAACGCGTCAGCGCCCAGGTCCCGAGGAACAGGACCACCACCGCGACGGGCTTCCACACCGTGTAGGCGGCCACCAGCCCCAGGCCGAGCTGGTGCAGGAGCCCACTGATGAGGAGCCCCGGATGCACGAACGGCCGCGGCCCCGGCCGCAGGTCGTAGAGATTGCCGATCCCGACGTGCTCGCCGGCCTGGCGCAGCCAGTTGAGGTACTGCATCGGATCGGCGACGAGGAACCCGTCGCCTCCGGTGATGGTGCCGCCCTGGGTCAGGACCCGGACGACCAGCGCCGTCATCGCGGTGAAGGCGAGGATGAGCAGCGCCAGGAGCGCGACGACGTCGAAGCGGTCGAGGCGCGGGCGCGTCACAGCGCGGCGGGCGGCAGCGCGTCGCCGACCGGCGGCGCCGGCGATACCGGGGGCTCGGCGGCGATCGCCCGCACGGTTCCGCGAGCCCGGTGCAGCTCGCGCAGGACCGGGACGAAGACCCGGGCCATCTGCAGCCGCGAGCCGCGGCGGTCGTTCCACGTGATGCCGCGCTCGACGATCCGGAACCCGAGCGCGCGCGCCACCGCGATCGCCTCGGCATCGAACACCCAGCCGGGCAGGTCCACGCGCGCGAAGGTCGCCTCGGCCGCGGGGCCCCGCCAGAGCTTGAAGCCGCAGAAGAGATCGCGCGTCGGCTCGCGCAGCGCCGCGCGGCAGAGGGCGATGAAGCCATGTCCGGCGATGCGGCGCCGCAGCGGCTGGCGCAGCCCCACCCGCGACTCGCCGACGGCGCGGGACCCGACGACCAGGTCCGCGTCCCGGATATCGGCGAGCATCTCCGGCAGCGAGACGAGCGAGCCCGCGCAGTCGGCGTCGCAGTGGAGCCGCAGCTCGCCGGTGGCCTCCAGCATCCCGCGGCGCACGGATCCGCCCTTGCCGATGTTCTCGGGGTTGCGCAGCAGCCGGATCCGTGTGTCGGAGAGCAGCGGCGCGAGCGCGCCGACCGTCCCGTCCGTCGACGCGTTGTCGACGACGAGGATCTCGAAGGAACCGCCGAGCCGCTCGAGCGTCGTCACGATCCCGCCGACCGTCGCGGCGATCTCCTGCTCCTCGTTGAACGCGGGAACGACGACGGAGATACGCGGAGCCGCCATGAGCGCCGGTAAGCTAGCGCACCGAATGGGCGCTACTCGTGTGTGCGGCATCTGCGGCGGTGCCGCGGCCTTCTACCTGGCCGGAGCCACCGAGGTGGCTGACCCCGGTGCAATGTCTCCGACGTGCCACGTCCCGGGACAGCATGGCCACCTGTATCGCTGCCGCGAATGCGGCACCGTGCAGCAGCCGGATCTCCCCGCGGGGCTGGAGCTCACCGAGCTCTACCGGGCGATGCACGACGAGGAGTACCTCGGTCAGGAGCGCGGGCGCCGCCAGACGGCGAACCGCATCCTCGACCTCATCGCCGGGCACGTGGGCGGGCTGGGTACGAGTTCTGACGTGCGGTTCCTCGACGTCGGATGCGGCCACGCGCTGCTGCTCGACGAGGCCGCCAAGCGCGGGTACGAGACCACAGGCCTCGAGCTGTCCTCGGGCGCGGCCCAACACGGCCGTGACGTCCTCGGCCTCGACGTGCGCGAGCAGACGGTCGAGGATCTCGCCGCCGAGGGCTGCGAGCCGTTCGACGTGATCGTCCTCGCCGACGTCATCGAGCACCTCGACGATCCAGTCGGGATCCTCGACCAGATCACCAGCCTGCTCGCCCCCGGCGGCATCCTGTGCGTCATCACACCGGATCCGTCGTCGGCCACGGCGCGCCTGGCGCGCGGGCGCTGGTGGGGCTATCTGCCGGCGCACACCTACCTCCTCCCCCGGCGCACGCTGCGCGAGCTCATGTCGTCGCGCGGGCTCGTCGTTTCGACCGACATCCCGCTCGTGCGCGACTTCACGCTGGGCTACTGGATGTCCGGCTTCGCCGAGCGCAGCGGCGTGATCGCCAAGGTCGTCGAGCGCGCGGCGCGCAGCCGCCGGGCCGACACGATGCTGTCGCTCTCCCTGGGCGACGAGCGCGTGGTGCTCGCCCACAAGGTCGAGATCCTGCGCACCGACGAGCCGCTGGCCCGACCGCGCGGCGGCGAGCAGAACGTGCTCGTGGTGCTGCCCGCGTACAACGCCGCGAAGACCATCGGCCAGGTCGCCGAGGAGCTCCCGGCGGGCGCCGCCGACGGCGTGCTGCTCGTCGACGACTGCTCGCCCGACGACACGACCGAGGTCGCGCTCGAGCACGGGTTCGACGTCCTGCGCCACCCGGTCAACCGCGGCTACGGCGCCAACCAGAAGTCCTGTTACGTCCAGGCCGCGCGCGAGGACTTCGACGCCGTCGTCATGGTCCACGCCGACAACCAGTACGACCCGGCGCTCGTGCCGCAGATCGTCGCCCCGATCCTGGAGGGCCGCGCCGATGTCGTGATCGGTTCCCGGCTGCTGGAGGACCGCGCGATCCAGGGCGGCATGCCCCGCTGGAAGTGGGTCGGCAACCGCTTCCTCACCAGCGTCGAGAACCTCGCCTTCCGGCGGTCGTATTCGGAGTACCACACCGGCTACCGCGCGTTCTCGGTCGAGTTCCTGCGCTCCATCGCCTTCCTGCGCAACAGCGACGAGTTCGTCTTCGACCAGGAGATCTTCGCCCAGGCCGTCGCACGCGGCGCCCGGGTCGAGGAGGTCGCCATCCCGACCCGGTACTTCCTCGAGGCATCGAGCGTGTCGTTCCCGGACAGCGTCGAGTACGGGCTGCGGACGCTCTACGTCCTGGCCCGCTTCCGCATGGCCGAGCACGGCAAGCGCTGGGCGCCCCTCGGAGCTCCCGCGGTCCGGCTGGACGCCGACCCGGAGCCCGTCCTCGAGCGGTGACCGACGAGGACGCGCCGGTCGCCCGGCGCGTCGCCGCCAGCGCCGGGTGGCAGGGCGCCGCGAAGATCGCGGTCGCGGGCATCGGCGTCGCGTCGGTCGCGGTGCTCACGCGGTACCTGGGAACCGAGAGCTACGGCGCCTACGCGCTGGGCTTCAGCTACCTCGCGCTGTTCGGCGCCGTCGCCGACCTCGGGCTCTTCTCGATCCTCGTTCGGGAGATCAGCCGTGAACCGGAGCGCGCGGGCGAGCTGGTCGGCAACGGGATCGCGCTGCGCGCCGTGCTGTGGCTGGTCGTCTCGATCGTGGCGGTCGGGATCTCGCTGGTCCTGCCCTACGAGCCGGAGGTCCACGTCGCGATCGCCCTGGCGGCGCTGCCGTTCGGGCTCGGGCTCATCAACGGCGCGGTGCTCGCCGGGCTGCAGGCGCGGCTCTCGATGGCGGGCGCGAGCGGCGCGGAGGTCGCGGGGCGAGCGGTCACCTTCGGCGCCGCGGTGGCGGTCGCTGCGCTGGACCTGGGCTTCGCCGCGGTCATGCTCACCGCCGCGCTGGGCGCCGCCGTGACGCTCGCGCTGACGACCCTGGCGGCGCGGGGCGCGTTCGCGCTACGTCCGCGCATGGACCTGGCCGTCTGGCGGATGCTGCTGTTCGCGAGCATCCCGCTCGGCCTCGCGCTTGGCATCAACGAGCTCTACTTCCGCGCCGACCAGCTGATCATCTCGCTGTCCCGCCCCCTCGAGGAGGTCGGCTGGTACGGACTGGCGTTCCGCGTCGTCGAGATCACCGCGACGCTGCCGGGCACGCTGCTCGTCTCGCTGTTCCCCGTGATGGCGGTGCAGGTCGCCCGGCGCGACCCGCAGCTGCGGGCGACGATGCAGACCGGATTCGACATCCTCGTCGCAGTCGGCGCGCCGCTGGCGCTCGGCGGGCTCGTGCTCGCCGGACCCGTCGTCGTGGCGGTCGCGGGCGAGGACTTCGCCGACGCCGCGGACCCGCTGAGCATCCTGCTGTTCGCCGCCGCGCTGATGTTCGTCAACGGGCTGCTCGGCTACGCCCTGATCGCCCGTGACCGCCAGCGCGACACGCTCTGGCTGAACGTGGCCGCGCTCACCTGCAACCTCGCCCTGAACGTCGCGCTCGTGCCCGAGTACGGGATCGAGGCCGCGGCGGCGACCGCGGTCGTCAGCGAGCTGCTGATCCTCGGCGGCGCGCTGTGGCTGGTCCACCGCCACCTGGGCATCCTGCCGGGGCCCGGGATGCTGTTCCGGGCGGTGGCCGCCGCGGCGGCGATGACGGGCGTCCTGTGGCTGTGCGACGCCGCGCCGCTTCTCGTCCTGCTGGCGATCGCGGCGGTGACGTACCCGCTCGCGCTGTGGGCGGTCGGCGGAATCCGCCGCGAGCAGCTCGACGCGCTCCGACGCCGTTGAACGTCAGATCGGTCCCCCCATAGAGGCGCCGATCGGACGTTCAAGCTGGGGCGCGTCCTGCCGAGCACGGTTCACGTTCACGATGACCAAGCCGGCCACGTCTCATGCATGTGCGAGAGCTCAGCTGACGATCACGTCGGGCAGCAGCACCCGGCGCGGGTTCACGTCGGTGTGCGCCTTGATCCGCCGCTCCAGGAGCTCCTCGAGCCTGCGGCGCCCTGCGACGGTCCGCAGCGCGGCCGGGTCCTGATTCGTCGTGGTGTCCGTGACGATGTCCCGGATCACCGCCTCCTGCTCGAGCTGCCCCTCGGCGGCGCCACGCTTGACGAAGCGCGGCAGCGGCTTGCGCAGTTGGAGCGCGACGGTCATGCGGACCGTCTCGTAGCCCCTGAGGTTCACGTGGAACGGCTCGGCGAGCGTGTACCAGTGGGCCGGCGGGGGCTTCTTCGCCGAGGCGGTCGGCGTGCCCGCGACCATCTTGGGCAGCTTCTCTTCGCGGTCGAGGTACCACAGGGCACCGATCGCTCCGACGAACACCACGATGAGGGTCACGAACGACTTCACGAGTTGAAGATAGGTGTCGACCGCTCAAACGTCACGTTGACTAGGACACACGTCCAGTAAGCGAAAAGCTGAGTGCCGGTGCGGCATCTATCCTCGCGGCCCAGTGGGTCCGTCCTCCCGTCCTCGCGCGCTGGTCCTCGCCAGCGAGCCTCTCGCCGTCCGCATGGCCGGACCCGCCATCCGCGCGCTCGAGCTCGCGCGCGCGCTCACGGCCGTCGCCGACGTGACGGTCGCCGCGCCGGAGGGCAGCCAGCCCGTCGATGGAATGCGGGTGGAGATCGTCGCGCCGACCGAGCACCGGCGGACCCTCGAGCTCGCACGGTCCCACGACGTCGTCGTCGTGCAGCACGCCCCGCCGCAGCTGCTCCTCGCGCTCGCCCGTGAGGACGTGCGCCTCGTCTGTGACCTCTACACGCCGATCCTCCTGGAGGCGCTCGAGGCCGGGCGCGAGCGCGGCCCGCGGGCCCGGCGGATGATCCAGCGCCTCGCGACCCGCCAGACCGTCGCGGCGCTCGCCGTCGCCGATCTGGTCCTGTGCGCCAGCGAGCGCCAGCGCGACCTGTGGCTCGGCGCGATGACCGGCCGCGAGCTTCTCGACCTCCACGACTACGATGCGGATCCGTCGCTGCGCGGCCTCGTCGCGGTCGTCCCGTTCGGGATGTCCGCGGAGCCGCCGGTGCCCGCTCCGGCGCCGGTGATGAAGGGCGTGCTCCCGGGGATCGGCGCCGACGACCGCGTGCTGCTCTGGGGCGGCGGCATCTGGGACTGGCTCGACGCGATCACGCCGATGCGCGCGGTCGCCCGGCTGCGCGAGCAGCGCGACGACGTCCACCTCGTGATCTTGGGCGGCAAGCGACCGGCCATCAGCGACGCCGACCGGATGGTCGCCCACGACGAGGCCGTGGCGTTCGCCCGCGACCAGGGGCTGCTCGGGACGTGCGTGCACGTCCACGACGGATGGGTGCCCTACGACGAGCGCGGCGGGTGGCTGCTGGAGTCCGACGTCGGCGTGACGGCGCACCGCGACCACGCGGAGACCCGCTTCGCCTTCCGGACCCGCGTGCTCGACTACCTGTGGGCCGGCCTGCCGGTCGTCGGGACCGAGGGCGACACGCTCATCGACCTCGCCGGCGAGGGTGGCGTGCCCGTCGGGGATGACGCGGCGTTCGCGGACGCGGTCGCCCGGGTGCTCGATCCGGGGCCGGGACGCGACGACGCCCTCGCCCGGGGGAACGCGTTGCGCGCCGATCTGACGTGGGACCGCGCCGCCGCACCGCTGCTGGACTTCGTGACCGACCTCGACGCGCGGCCGCGCCGACACCGCGACGTCGCCGCGGCGGCCCGGGCGACCATCGCGCAGTATCCGGGCACGCTCGTGCGCACCGTGCGCGACGAGGGCGCCTCCACCGCGGCACGACGCGTCGCGCGCAACGCCGCCCGGTTCGTGGGGAAGGGCCCGTGACCGCTGTTCCCGCTCCGACAACCGCGGCGCGCGGAGGCATGCTCGACCGCACGCTCGCCCGCGCCGGCCTCGACCGCGTCGAGGGCGCGCTGCTCGCCGCCCTCGCGCTGCTGTCCGTCGCCGTGCTCATCCCGCTACTGGCCAAGGGCCGGACGATCACGGGCGCCGACGGCCTGCTGGCCGCCGACCAGCTCCAGTACCTGACCTGGATCCGCGAAGCGTCGCACCACCTGCTGATCGGCAACCTGTTCGACCTCGCCCCCGGCGATCGGCCGTTCCTGCACCCGCTGTTCGCGATCTCGGGCGGGCTCGTCGCGCTCGGGTTCTCGCTTCCGGTCGCCTACCTGGCGCTGTGGAAGCCGGTCGCCGTTCTCGTGCTGTTCTTCGGCACCCAGCGGTACGTCCGGCGGTTCCTGCCCGAGACCGGACCGCGCCACACCGCGCTCGTCCTTGCGCTGTTCGGCGTGATGCCGGCGAGTTGGATCGTCGCCTTCTCCGGCTGGGGCGGCAAGCCCCGCGAGTACTCGTTCGACTTCATCAGCGGCGAGATGTTCTCCGGCGGCTGGCTCTGGGGCTACCTGCCGACGGCCATCGCGGTCGGGCTGGTGCCGCTCGTCCTCCTGGGCGTGGAACGCTGGCGCCGCGACGAGTCCCGGGCCATGCCGTGGCTCACCGCGGCCGGTGCGCTGCTCGTGTGCTGGCTGCAGCCGTGGCAGGGCGCCGAGCTCGGCTTGATCCTCGTCGGCGTCGAAGCCTGGCGCTGGCGGCGCGACGGCGAGCGCCCGCGGCTCGGACTGATCGCGGTGCTCGGCGGCATCGCGATCCCGGCGTTCTACTACCTCGCGCTCTCGCACTTCGACCCCGCGTGGGAGCTGGCCGGAGAGGCGAACGCGCGCGGCGCGATGGAGGCGTGGCGCTGGCCGTGGTGGGCGATCGTCCTCGTGCTCCTGCCGCTCGCGGTCCCCGCAGCGCTGGCGTATCTGAAGATCCCCGCAACCAGCTGGCAGGACCAGGCGGTGCGAATCTGGCCCTTCGCGATCCTCGCCGTGTACCTGCTCCCGGTCGGCACGTTCCCCTACCACGCGTTCCAGGGTCTGGCGATCCCGCTGGCGATCCTCGCCGTGCAGGGCTCGCTCACGGTCTGGAGAACGCCCAAGCCCGCGATCGTCGTCGGACTCCTGCTGCTGATGACGGTCCCCGGAATCGCGCACAAGCTCGACGTCGCGCGCAACAGCATCCAGTCCGCCGGCGATCCGTACTGGATCTTCGACGGCGAGCGGGCGGCGATGCGTGCGCTCGAGGACGACCCGCGGCCGGGCGGTGTGCTCGGTGCCTCGTATGCCGGCTACATGCTGCCGGCGTACACCGGCCGGGAGACCTACGTCGGCGCGATGTCGTGGTCGCCGGACTGGACCGAGCGCCAGCGCCCGGCCAACGCGCTGGTCGAGGGCCGCCTCACCGGCCAGGAGGCGCGGGACTTCGTGACGTCGACCAACGCCCGGTTCGTCTTCGTCGACTGCCGCCCGAACCTCGCCGAGCTCACCGAGACGCTCGGCCCGCTGCTGGAGGCCAAGCGTCAGTACGGCTGCGCGACGGTGTACGAGCTGAAGGCCCGGCCCGAGATGGCCCGGGCCGCCGGCGCGCCCGACGCCTGAGCGGCTAGCGCTTCTTCTTCCTGGGCGCGACGCCGACCTTCGCGGTCGCGACCTTCGCGTCCTTGCCCGCCCGGTCGTAGCCGACCACCCGCACCGTGCCGGTCACCGTCCGCGCAACGCCCTTGAGCGTGTACGACCGCTTCTTGGCGCCGAGGACGACGAACTCGCGGGTGCCGTCTCCGAGCTTGATCAGCAGCTCCTGGCGGACGACCGCGCGGCCCGGCGTCCAGGTGACGCGAACGGTCGTCCCGCGATGCGATGCCTTCAGCCGGCGTGCCGTTCCGGCACTCCGGGGTGACGGCGCGGTGAACGTCGCGACCCGCAGCCGCGCCGCCGGAAGCCCGCCGCGGTCGACGATGGCGTAGACCGTCCGCGTGCCGCCTGGCCCGTACTTCGGCGTGAAGCGCAGCGTGCCGGACTTCGCGCTCTGCTTCGCGGTGCCGAGCCGCTGGACCGTGCCCTTGCCCTCAGCGACGAACGTCACGTCCTCGCCCTCGACGACCGAGGGGCGCTGCCAGCGCAGCTCGCGCTTGGCCCCGGCGCGCTTGACCGAGCCGCGCACCGCGGGAGGGGGCGCGTCACGGGCGAGATCGATCTTGGTCACGCCCGGGCTGCCCTCCAGCGGCGCGATCGTCCAGTTGCCCTGCTGCGGCTTCGGGACGGCGAACCCGAGCGTGCCGTCGGCGGCATCGCGGTAGGACAGGTGCGTTGGGAACCGCTGCGCGCCCTTGGCCGCCGGCTCGTAGCGCCGCCCGTCGGGCGCGACCAGCGCCGCCAGCGGCGCGCCGCCGGCGCCGGTGAGGTTCACGTTCAGCTGCTTGAGGCCCCCGCCGACCCGGAAGCCGTTCGCCTGGGCGGCCTTCGCCGACAGGGGTGACGCGATCGCGTACGGCGCCGTATCGCAGCCCTTGAACATGAAGTCGATGTCCGTGATCGGATCGCTCCAGTAGTGGCCCGCGCCGACGCTGACGGTCGCGTCGACCGGCTCGTCGATCCCGAACTCGGCGCACGCGGCGACGCCCTTGGACGACAGCACCGCCGACCCACTCGTCGTCGCGATGCCCCAGCAGACCTTCGCGGCCGCGCTGAGGCTGAACGCGAACGACTTCGACGCCGTGAGGTAGCCGTCGAACTTCGCGCCGGCGCCGATGCCGTCGTCGCCGCCCCCGCCCGGATCGCAGTTGCCGATCTGCGCGCTCGCCCCGAACCCGATGTCGAGCGGGTACCGGTACTTCAGATAGCCCTGGCCCAGCTTGTACCCGAAGACGTACACCGGACCGAGCGCGTCGATCTTGAACGGGTCGGAGAGGGTCACCGTCACGGTGCCGTACTGCTCCGCCGGCGGACCGGACTCGTCGAGACGGCCGACCGACACGATGTTGCCGACGGGCCCGCCCTGCAGGATGGTCTGCCCCTGGATCGTGAGGTCGGGCTTCGTCTTCAGCTCCAAGCCGAGGAACGGCATGAACAGGTACGGCGGGTAGAGCTTCTTCCCCGGCGAGGCGAAGCGGCCGAAGACGCGCAGGTAGGTCAGCTCGCCGTCGACGACCTCCAGCGTGCCGCCGTACGTGTCACCGCCACCCGCGGGCGGCTGCCACTCGATCTCGCCGCGCCACGTCGGCGGGTCGGCGATGTAGTCGAACTTCAGCTTCTTGAATCCGTAGGGCAGCGGCGACGCGTTCGCGGTCAGCCCGTCGAGCCGCAGCCCGACCCCGTTGTTCGTCTTCAGCGTGATGTCCGCCGTGACGACATCGAACGGAGACGGCAGCGTCATGTGCGTCTTCAGGCGGCCCTCGTTCTTGATGAACACGAGCTGCGTGTCGCCGACGATCTCCAGCCCGGCGAGCTCGCCGCCGTAGCCCGCCTTGTCGAGGTCGAGGATCCCGCCGGCCTTGTACTCGCCGCTCGCCGGGAAGGTCCAGGTCCGCTCGCCCTTGGCGAGGGTCAGCTGCCCGGCGGTGACCACGGTGCCCGCGGGCAGCTCGACCGTCCGCGCCTTCGTGTCGATCTTGACCGTCTTGCCCTTGGGATCGACCTTCACGCCGTTCGTCAGGAACGCCGCCTTGATCGTGAGCTTCGTCCCGTCTCCGGCAAAGCAGTCCGTCAGCGCGACGAGCTGCGCGATGCCGAGGACCGGCGCCTTCGGACAGGTCGGCTTGGCCGGCGGAGGCGTACCCGGCGGGCTGCCAGCCGGAGGATCGGGCGGGAACGTGCCCGGGCCACCGATGTTGGCGACGCGGATCCACCCGTTGGCGCCGGTGTTGCTGACCTCCCATGCCGCGGCGCCCGCCGCGCCGAGGCCGGCCGCCGATCGGAGGTGCGTCACCGAGTCATTGACCTCGAGGACCTGCGGCTTCGTCGGCCATGTCGTGCCGTCGGCCGAGCTCAGGTAGCGCAGCTGGCGGTTCCCGTTCTCGAACGTCGAGAGGTAGAAGAGGTGGACGTTCGAGGCTGCGTCGAGGTCGACGAACGGGTTGAAGGCGCCGGGCAGGGTCGGGTTGACCGTGATCGCGCCGCCCCAGCCGTTGGAGGCCGCGTCGTACCGGCGGACGACCAGCGGGTTGACCGTCGACTCGCCCTCGAACCCGGCCGCGATGATCGGGGCCAGCCCGTTGGAGCCGAGATCGGCCTCGGCGACGATCCCCGCCTGCGTCTTCTCCGGCGTCCAGTTCCCGGCGACGTTCGGATCGGCGTTGCCGGAGAGCTTGCGGAAGCGGATCGCGCCCTCGCGGCCGATGTCCCGGGAGGCGAGCAGGATGCTGTCGCCGCTGATGGACGCCAGCTGCGCGTTCAGCGTGTTGTCCGACAGCATGCTCGTCGCCTTCGCCGCGGTCGAGCCGCCGTTGATCGGTGCGCCCTGGACGTTCACGTTCGGGTAGTCGGAGAACGTCGTGATCCGGAACGCCCCCGGTCCGAAGACGGCGCTGCCGAGATCGCCCTCTTGGTTCGTCGCGATCGTGGTCAACGCGCTCCAGGTCAGCCCCTGGTCCGCCGACTTCGAGATGCGCGTGCCGAGCGGCGCGCCGATGAACGAGCGCTGGACGACCAGGATGATCTCGCCCGTGCCAGGATCACGCAGAATTGAGACGTCGCTGGACTGCCCGTTGAGGACGAAGGTCTTTGCGCGGTCGCATCCGTCGGCGTTCAGCGCGATCCGGCACACGTGCGCCCGGGTCGTGTTGACGTCCACGGCCTCGTGCCACGCGACGTAGGCGGTGCCGTCCGGATCGGAGACGACCTCCGGGTCGTTGCCGACACCGACGGTGAAGGTTGCGGCCTGGGCCGTGGCGGGTGCGAGCAGGAGCGCGCACACGGCGAGCGCCAAGAACCAGATCTTCATGTCCGAAATCTATTCGGTTAATCGGCGCACGGAGCCGGATGTTCGGGCACCCGGGTGAGCCCGATGTCCGACACGAACGGCAGCGCCCCCGCGGCACACGCCCGTGCGACCGAACGCAGCGCGAGCGGCGTGTCCGCGCTGCGCGTGTAATCCGTCGCCGTCACGAGCAGCCCCCGCCGCCGCATGGCGCGCAGCTCTGCGAGCGCCGTGCGCGACTGCACCCCGGGGACACCGTGATACCGGTTGCCGTCCCAGGTCGAGGTGACGTCCTCGCGGTTCCACGCGTCGAGCGCAGAGACGATCGGGCCGATCGCGTGCGCGCCGTTCTGCGCCATGAGCACCCGGTTCGGCTGTGCGTGCACCAGCACCGAGAGCCGCCGGACGAGCGCGAACATCCCGGCCGTCTGCTTGGGATGCGTCTCGATCATGTCGACGTTGTCGAGGAACAAGCCGTCGTAGCCCTTGCTGAGCATGTCGGGCGCGACGGTTCCGGCGATGAGATCGCGGAAACCCTTCTTCGCCGGCGTGGAGTACCGCTCGCCCGTCCACCCGGCGACCGGCTCGAGCCGGTACGGGATGGACTTGGGCGCCCACGAGCGCCACCGCTCGATGCTGCCGACGCTCAGGTAGCCGAGGACCCGGACTCCGGCGCCGTGCAGCGCGGAGACCTGTTCGGCGGTCGCCTCCTCGCCGTCGACGACCACGAGGTCGTACGCGCCGAACTTGGCCGCCATGTCCCCCCGGAGGGTGCCGTTTCCGAGTGCGAGCGCGAAGGTCTGCACGCCGTCCAGCGGCCCTGCCGAGGCCGGCGCCGCGAGCGCCAGAGAGGCGATCAACGCCAGGATCAAGACAGCCGGTCTCATCACTCCAGACTAGGTACTCGGCAGCATCGCCCTTCTGGTGTACTTCGAACCAGTCCGAAGAGGAGAGTGGGACGTGGCGACATCGCCTGCGGTTGTGCTGTCGGAGATCCAGCAGGACACGCTGACGCGGCTGTGCGACACCTTCGTGCCGTCCGTCGAGCGCGAGGACGACCCGACGGGGTTCTGGGGGCGCGCCGCGTCCGACCTGACGATCCCCACGCTGATCGCCGAGCAGCTCGCGGCCGGCGGGGACGAGGTCATGCTCGCGGGAGTGCGGGCCCTGCTCGACGGCCTGCATACGCAGGGCTTCGACGAGCTCGACGCCCCGAGTCGCGAGACGATGCTGCTCGCGCTGATGGAGGCGGACATGGACGCGCTCGCCGGGCTCAGCGCGCTCCGCGGCCTCACGATGCTGCTGTTCTACGGCATCCCGATCCCGGCGCCCGACGGCACCGTCTCGAACCCGAACTGGGCGGCGGTCGGCTACCCGGGCCCGCGGCAGGCGCCGCCGACCCCTGAGCAAGCGCCGAAGACCATCGGCGTGCTGCGTCCCGACGGCGACGAGCTGGTCCTGACCGCGGACGTCGTGATCGTCGGATCGGGCGCCGGCGGCGGGGTCATCGCCGGGCAGCTGGCCCAGGCGGGCAAGGACGTCGTCGTCCTCGAGGCCGGCGGCTACTTCAACGAGAGCGACTTCAACGGGCTCGAGCTGTGGGCTTACGAGCACCTCTACCGCGGCGGCGGGATCACCCAGACGGCGGAGGGCACGATCGCGCTCCTCGCGGGCTCCTGCCTGGGTGGCGGCACGACCGTGAATTGGACGAACTGCCTGCGGACCCGGCCCGCTGTGCGTGAGCAGTGGGAGTCCGAGTTCGGATTGGAGGGGCTGACCGGCTCCGACTACGACCGCCACCTCGACGCCGTCTGGGAGCGCGCGGGCGTCAACGACAGCTGCTCGGACTTCAACGGGCCGACGAAGCGCCTGCAGGAGGCGTGCAAGCAGGCCGGGATCGCGTTCAAGACGATCACCCGCAACAGCGACCCGTCGACGTACGACGCGGACGCCGCCGGGCTGCTTGGCTTCGGCGACGCGACCGGCTCGAAGCAGGGCACGATGAAGACCTGGCTGCAGGACGCCTCCGACGCGGGCGCGCGGTTCGTTGTCGGCTGCCGGGCCGAGACGATCGTCACCGAGGGCGGGCGCGCCGCCGGCGTGCAGGCGACCGCCACGAGCGAGGACGGCCGCACGACGCGCGTCGTCGTGCGCGCTCCCCAGGTCGTCTGCGCCGCTGGCGCGCTGGAGACCCCGGCGCTGCTGCTGCGCTCGGGCATCGGCGGTCCGGCGGTCGGCGACTACCTGCGTCTGCACCCCGCGACCGGCGTTTCCGGCATCTACGCCGAGCCCCAGCAGGCCTGGTGGGGCGCTCCGCAGACCGCGCTGTCCGACGAGTACGCCGACCTCGATGACGGCTACGGCTTCCTCATCGAGACATCGCTGCAGGCCCCCGCGCTCGGCTCGACGGCGACGCCGTGGACGTCAGGCGAGGGCCACAAGGAGTTGATGGCCAAGGGCGCGGAGAACTCCGCGTTCGTGATGCTCATCCGCGACCGCGGCCACGGCAAGGTCACGATCGACCAGGCCGGCAACGCGGTGCACAGCTACGCGATCACCGACCCGGTCGACGACCGCCACTTCCGGGGCGGCATCGCCGAGCTGATCCGCCTGCAGGAGCTCGCCGGCGCGGAGGAGATCATCACCTACCACCGCCACGAGACCCGGTGGCAGCGCAACGGCAGCGAATCGCTCGAGGAGTTCATCCGGCGGGCGGCCACCAGCTCGATCGGGCCGTTCGACCACGGCACGTTCGCCCTGCATCAGATGGGCTCGGCGCGGATGGGCAACGACCCGGCGACGAGCGTGGCCGGTCCGTGGGGCGAGCTGCACGACACGCCCGGCGTGTGGATCGGCGACGCGTCCGCGTTCCCGACGGCCTCGGGCACCAATCCGATGATCACGGTCATGGCGCTCGCCCACCGCACCGCGGACGCGATGCGCGCAGCGAGCTGATCAGCCGTTGAGCCAGGCCCCGATGGACTCGGCGATCCAGTCGACCATCGGGGCTGTCAGGCCCGGCGCGACGCCGACCCACAGCGACGCCTCCGTGATCCGGTCGGCGGCGTCGAGCGATCCGGCGATGCGGTGGTCGGCACCGAGCAGCGCCGGCTGACGCGTGAGGTTGCCGGCGAGCACGAGCCGGGAGTCGATCCGCCGCTCGAGCAGGAACTCCTGGAGCTCCCGGCGCTCCGCCGCTCCGCCATCGCGCAGCGTCATCGGGTAGCCGAACCACGAGGGGTCGGCGGCAGGGAGCGCACGCGGAAGCAGCAGCCGTTCCTCGTGGACGCGCAGGGCCGCATCGAGGCGCGCGAAGTTCGCCCGACGGGCCGCGCCGAAGGCGTCGAGCTTGCCGATCTGCGTCGAGCCGAGCGCGGCCTGCAGGTCCGTGATCTTGAAGTTGAAGCCGAGCTGGTTGAAGACGTAGCGGTGGTCGTAGCCCTCGGGCAGCTCGCCGTGCCGGCCGGTGAAGCGGTCCTCGTGCGCTCCGAAGCCGGGCTTCAGGGCGAAGGTCCGGCCCCACTCGCGCAGCGAGCGCACCGCCGCGGTCCAGCCTGGCGCGTCGGTCGCCACGGCGCCGCCCTCTCCCGTCGTGATGTGGTGCGCGGGATAGAACGAGTAGGTCGACGCCGCACCGAACGTGCCGACCGGCGCCCCGCCGATCTCCGAGCCGAGCGCATCACAGCAGTCCTCGATCAGCACGAGGTCGTGCTCGGCGCACAGCGCGGCCCATGCGGGCCCGTCGAACGGATTGCCGAGGCAGTGGGCGGCCACGATCGCGCGGGTGCGCGGGCCGATCGCGGCGGCCACGGCGTCGGTGGTCGGGTTCAGCGTGTCGAGCTCGACGTCGACGTAGACCGGACGGAGCCCCGTCTGGTAGATCGGCGCGACCGTGGTCGGGAACCCGACCGCGGGCGTGATGACCTCGTCGCCCTCCTGGAGCGGGCGCTCGAGCAGCGATGACCGCAGCGCGCTGACGGCGAGCAGGTTCGCCTGCGAGCCGGAGCCGACCAGCGCGACCTCGGCCCGACCGGTCGCGGCACGCAGCCCGGTCGCGAACGCCTCGGCGAAGCGGCCCTCCGTGAGCCAGCCGTCAAGCGCTGCGTCGACGAGCGCGGCCAGGTCCGCCGCGTCGAGCACGCGACCGGCGACCGGCACGAGGTCCACCCCGGGACGGAACGGCTGCCCCGCGCGTGCGCCCTCGGCGTAGCGGGCGACCGCAGCCTGCACGTCGGCCCGCAGCGGGCCGAGCCCGTCGGCGTCGAAGTCGAGGGCGTCGATCGGACCCATAGGACGGGTACGGTACCCCGCCGTGACGCTGTCGCCCGGTCTCCGGCTCTCCCTGCTGTTCCTCGCCGGAGTCCTGGTCTCCGGCCTGGCATGGCGCCACGGCATCCAGCCCAACGACGAGGGGCTCATGCTGCAGGCGGCGGGGCGGATCGCCGACGGGCAGGTCCCGTACAAGGACTTCTGGTGGTTCTACCCGCCCGGCCAGCCGTACCTGCTGGCCGGGTCCTGGGAGCTGTTCGGGCCGTCACTGGTGCCATGGCGCGTGCTGCGCGTCCTCTGCGACGCCGCGGTCCCCGTGCTCGCCTACCTCCTCGCACTGCGCGCGGCGTCCCCCCGGCTCGCCCTGCTGGCCTGGGCGGTCGCGCTGCTGGCGATGGCCACGCCGTCCGGTCCCCACCCGTTCCCGCCGACGCTCGTCCTGTGTCTCGGCGCGCTGCTGCTGCTCGCCCGTCACCCCGCCTGGGCCGGCGTGCTGTGCGGCGTGGCCGCGGCGTGGCGGCTGGAGTTCGCCGCGGGCCTGGGGCTCGGTGTCGTCCTGGGCCTCGCACTCGCCCCCGACGGGGACGGCGACCGGCCGCGCTGGGGCGTCATCGGCCGGTTCACGGCGACCGCGGTCGGCGCGGCGCTCGTCCTGTACCTGCCCGTGGTGATCGCCGCGGGGGTCGAACCGGCCTGGGAGCTGCTCGTCCGCTACCCGCTGCTCGACTTCAGCGATTACCAGCGGCTCCCGTTCCCGCTCGGCTACGACGGCCCGCTGAACACCAGCTCCCCGGGCGGCTTCCTGAGCGACACGGCGGAGAACCTCATCCTCTTCTACGTCCCGCTCGCGCTCCTCGCCGGCCTCGCCGCGTCGCTCCTCGCGCTCGCCTTCCGGTGGCGGCGCCTGCAGCCCACCGAGGTCGCCGCGGCCGTTTTCGCCGTGACGATGCTGCAGTACCTCCTGGCTCGCGCCGACCAGTTCCACACCGCACCGCTCGCGGTCATGGTCGCGATCCTCGGTGCCTGGGCGATCGCCCGCCGCGGCGACGTCCCGCGCTGGAGCCTGGCCTCCGGCACGGCCTGCGCCGCCGTCCTCGCCTTCCTCGTGGTGGTCGGCGCCGACCGTCGCGTCCGGGCGATCACCGACGCCGTCGTCCCCATTGACGCACCCGTGGCAGACGGGGTCCAGGCCGGCGACGAACACGCGCGCGGGCTGAACGACACGCTGCGCTTCCTGCGCGAGCGCACACGCGAGGGCGAGCCGATCTACGTCGCGACCCGCCGCTCGGACCTGGTCACGGCCGGCCACCCCCTGCTCTACGTGCTCGCAGGCCGGCCGAACCCGACGGCGTATGACATCCAGGCGCCGGGCGTGGTCACGAGCGCCCCGGTCCAGCGCGAGATCGTCGGGGACCTGCGGCGCCGCAAGGTCCGGTATGTCGTGCGCTACGACGACCCGATCACGGCCGCTCCCGAGCCCAACCGCGCGGGCGAGTCGTCGGGGGTGACGATCTTCGACGAGGCGCTTGCCGAGGACTACCGCGAGGTCCGCCGGTTCGGCCCCTTCGTCATCCTCGAGCGCCGTACCCTGGATGCATGAGCGCTGACGAGAAGGTCATCAAGACCGAAGAGCAGTGGCGTGAGGAGCTCAGCCCCGAGCAGTACGCGGTGCTGCGCCAGCAGGCCACCGAGCCCCCGTTCACGGGCAAGTACGCCATGACGAAGGACGCCGGCGTGTACCGCTGCGCGGCGTGCGGCGCCGAGCTGTTCAGCAGCGACACGAAGTTCGATTCCGGCAGCGGCTGGCCGAGCTTCACCGAGCCCGCCGTCGCCGAAGCCGTCGAGACCAAGACCGACATGAGCCACGGCATGGTCCGTACCGAGGTCGTCTGTCGCCGGTGCGGCGGGCATCTGGGTCACGTCTTCGACGACGGGCCCGCCGAGAATGGCCTCCGCTACTGCATCAACTCGGCCGCGCTGGACCTCGACCAGGCCGCCGGCTGATTCCCCGCCGCGCGCGCGGTCGATCGATCCGAGCGGCGCGCGCGACCGGATCCTCCTGCGCGAGTGCGAGCTCCCGCAGGAGCCCCTCCTCGAACTGCGAGCGGTCGAATCGCATCGCGCTCTCCCGGCAGGCCACGGGATCGATCGCCGAAGGGTCGAACTCCCGGACGACGCGGGCCAGCTCGATGGGGTCGGCTGCGTCGTAGAAGACCCCGGTCTCTCCTTCGACGATGGTCTCGCGCAGCCCGCCGTCGCGGAGTGCAATCACGGGCCGGCCGGCCGCCTGGGCCTCGACGGCCGCGATGCCGAACTCCTCGGTCGCCGTCACCACGAGCGCGCGCGACCGCTGCAGGATCCGGGCGACCTCCGCATCGCCGACGCGGCCGGTGAACGTCACCGTCGGGCCCGCGAGCTTGCGCAGGCGCTTGAGGTCGGGCCCCTTGCCGATCACGGTCAGCGGGAGGCCCAGCTCGGTGAACGCGCGGACGGCGACATCGATCCGCTTGTGGGGCATGAGCTCTGAGAGGACCACGTACGCGTCGCCGGGCGGGGTGGTCGCGTCGAAGCGGCTGCACTCGACCGGCGGGTAGAGCACGTGCGAGTCCCGCGAGAAGTACCGCGAGATCCGCCGCTGCGTGGTGACGGAGTTGGCGATGTAGCGATCGACGCGCTGCGCGGCGATCCAGTCCCACTGGCGCCAGCGGTGGAAGACCACGCGGAGCGCCAGGCGCTTGAGCGGATTACCGATCCGCAGCGTCTCGTCGCGCGCGTTCCAGGCGTAGCGGAACGGGTTGTGGCAGTAGCAGACGTGCACCGCGTGCTCGCCGACCAGGACGCCGTGCGCCCACGCGCTCGAAGAGGTCAGGACGAGGTCGTACTCACTGAGGTCCAGCGACTCCATCGCGTACGGGTACGCCGGCAGGAGCGCGCGGAAGCTGCGGGCAGTGGGCCGCAGGCGCTGCAGGAACGACGTGCGGACGTTGCGGTGGGCAAAACGCCCCTCCGTCCCGACCGGGTCGTAGACGGCCGTGAAGACGTCGGCGTCCGGGAAGAGGTCGCACATGACCGCGAAGACGCGCTCGGCGCCGCGGACGTCGAGGAGGAAGTCGTGGACGAGCGCGACCCTGCGCCCGGTGACGGCGGTTCTCTCGCTCTCCATGCGCGGGCGAGTCTACGTCTCCCACCGGCCGGGATGCCGCGGCCCGCGAGCCCGCAGGGCGAGTGATGTCGCAACTCCAGGAGCGCGCGCCGGTTCCTTGTCTACTGTGACCCGTCCCGTGCCCCGCTTCGCTGCCGCGCTCGCCGTCGTCTTCGCCTGCTTCCTCGCGGCCACGCCCACGTCCGGCGCCGCGAGGATGGCGCCCAAGGGGTTCATGGGGACGATGGCCGACGGACCGCTCGTCGGCCCGGATGTCGACCTCGGCCGCGAGGTCGGGCTGATGCGGTCGTGCGGCGTGGAATCGCTGCGGATCGTCATCTACTGGGAGGAGCTGCAGCCGTACGCGACTGCAGCGGACATCCCCCCGGGTAAGGGCGGCGACTTCGTCGAGGTCGAGGGCGTGCCGACCGCGTTCGCCGAGACGGACAGGGTCGTCGCGGCGGCCGCGGGGGCCGGCCTGATCGTGATGCCCGTGGTCCTCCGCGCGCCGGCCTGGGACCGCGAGGCGCCCGCGAACCAGGCGTCGCCGCCCAAGGGCGACGCCGCCTACGCGCGGTTCCTGCGCACGCTCGTGGGCCGGTACGGCCCGAAGGGCTCGCTGTGGGCCCAGCGCCCGGACCTCTCACCGCGCCCGATTCGCACGTGGCAGGTCTGGAACGAGCCGAACATCGACCGGTACTGGTCCTCCCCGCGCCCGTTCGGCCCTCGCTACGCGCGCCTGCTCAAGGCCGCGAACACAGCGCTCCACCAGGCCGACCCGGGTGCCGAGGTCGTGATGTCCGGCTTCGCCAACGACTCCTGGCGCGCGATGGCCGCCGCCTACCGCGCCGGCGTCCGCGGGCATTTCGACCGGGCCGCGGTGCACCCGTTCAGTGGGCGGCTCGAGAACGTCCTGAAGATCCTGCGGCTGAACCGCGACGTCCTGCGCCGCAACGGCGACGGCAAGGTGCCGATCGTCGTCAGCGAGCTGACCTGGCCTTCGGCGAAGGGCAAGACGAAGAACACCGTCGGTTTCGAGACCACCGAGCAGGGCCAGGCGACGCGCCTGCGCCGCGCCTACGACGCGCTGCTGAAGCAGCGCAAGAGCCTGGGGCTGCAGCGGGTCATGTGGTACACGTGGCTCTCGTCCGACCGCGACTCGCCGAACTCGTTCAGCTGGTCCGGCCTGCGACGGCTCGGTCCGCTCGGCGTCGACGCGCCGATCGACAAGCCGGCGCACCGCTCGTACTGCGCGATCGCGCGGCGCGTGCAGGGCCGCTAGAGCAGGCTGTCAACCAGGGCGTCGATGGCGTCCACCGTCCGCTCCCAGGTGAACTGCGCCGCCCGCTCGCGCCCCGCCGCAGCCAGTGGCTCGTTGCCGATGGCCCGCAGGACCGCGTCCGCGATCGCCTCAGGATCGGTGGGGTCCACCAGGAGGCCGGCGGTGCCCACGGTGTCGGGGAGCGCAGCCCTGTCGGCGGCGACGACCGGCGTTCCCGCGGCCATCGCCTCGACGCACGTGAGCCCGAAGCCCTCGTGCAGCGAGGGCAGGACGAACGCCTCCGCGCCCGCGTAGAGCCCTGGGAGCACCTCGTCGGGGACGTGCCCGAGCGCACGGATGCCGCCCGTCGGCGCGTCCTCGGAGAACTGCGGCCGATCGCCACCGGCGGCGACGAGCGCGATTCCCCGCTCCTCCAGCGCGCGGGCCGTTGCCGCCAGCGCACCGAGGTTCTTCCGGGCGGTCCGGCTGGCCACCGTGAGGACGTACGGGCCGTCGAGCTCCGTTGCCACGCGCGCCGCCGCGACGTCCGCGCCGGGGGTGAAGCGGTCGTCGACACCGCCCGGGATCACGGTGATGCGCTCGCGAGGAACGCCCAGCAGCGACACGAGTTCCTCCGCCGAGAACTCGGATACGGTCACGACGTGCCGAGCTCGCCGCGCGACCCGGGGCAGGATCGCCCGCTGCCACGCGACGTAGGCCCGCGAGTACCACTCGGGCTCGCGCAGCGCCGCCGCGTCATGGATCACGACCACGGTGCGGCGCGATGCGACGGGTGCGAGGTTCGCCGGGCACAGCAGGAGGTCCGCGTGCCTGGCCCGCGCGGGAAGCACGACCTGCTCCCACAGATGCCCCGCGCGGTGCACGAGCGCCGCCGGCGGGCGGGCAACCGCGTAGCGCTCGGGGCGCAGCGCCGGCAGGCGCGCCTCCAGCTCGCGCGCCCAGCGCTCGACCCCGCCGAGCTCCGGGCGGGCGGCGGCGCGCGCGTTGATGAGGACGGGGACGGCCACGGGCGGCCATCTTCGCGGGCGGCGGCGACGTGATGTTCACGTGCGTCGTCGTGCTGCACGACTCCGAGGCCGACATCGTCCGGCTGCTGGGCTCGATCGACCGGCACCTGCCCGACCGCCCGCAGGTCATCTGCGTCGACACCGACTCCACCGATGCCGGGGCCGCACGGGCCGAGGCGTGGGGCGCGGAGGTGGTGCGCCTCGGCGACAACCCGGGGTTCGGCGCGGCGAACAACATCGGCGTCGACCGGGCCACCCATCCGGTCACCGCGCTCCTCAACCCCGACTGCGAGCTCCACGACGACGGGCTGGCGCGGCTCGCGTCCCTCGCCGCAGGGCGCGACGCGCTCCTCGCCCCCCGGCTGTTGAACACGGACGGGAGCACGCAGCGCAGCGCCCACCCGCCTCCCGGGGGCGCGGATGCGCTCGTCCCGGCGCTCATCCATCCCCGTGTCCTGCCGCGCCCGCTGCGCGAGCGCTTCGACCCGTGGCGCGCCGCCCAGCCGCGCCTGGTCGGGTGGGCGATCGCTGCCTGCCTCGTCGCACGCACGTCGCTGCTGCGGCGGGTCGGCCCGTTCGACCCGGCGCACTTCCTCTTCGCGGAGGACCTCGACCTCTGCCTGCGCGCCGCAGCCGCCGGGAGCCCGACGGAGCTGCACCCCGCCGTCGCGCTCACCCACCACGGCGCGACCAGCACCACGGCCGCCTACGACGGCGAGCCGTTCACGCTCGTCGCCGCGCAGCGCCGCCGGGTGATCGGCGCCGCGCTCGGGCCGCGGGCCCTGGCCCGCGACGACACCGCGCAGGCCCTGACGTTCCGGACCCGCGCAGCCGCACGGACGCTGGTCGGACGCGACGCGACCCGCGAGCGCGCCCAGCTCGCCGCCCTCCGTGCCGCAAGGGCGCTCAGCGCAGTGGAATCCCCTGCCGGACACCCAGACGGCCCGCAGGGTCGTACGCCTGCTTGACACGAACCAGGCGCTCCCACGCCGCGCCGTAGTACGCCCGCTCCCAGCCGCGCTGGTCCGCGTCGAGGTAGTTCACGTAGGCCGCGCCCGAACACCACGGCGCGAGGGCCTCACGGCTGACACGGACCCACGTGCGCTGCATCTCGTCGAACGGCAGCAACGGCGTGATCGCGCGGAACTGGATGCCGAACAGCTGGTCGCGGTGCGCGAACGCCGTGGCGTCCTCGGGCACGCGGTTGATCGCCCCTCCGTACGGCGTCAGGAGGATCGAGACCGGGCCGGCGACCGCCCGGCGAGCCTGTCCGGCAACCGCGCCGAGCAGGCGCCGGATGCCTTCGGGCGGGAGAGGATCTTCGGCGTAGGCCGAGCCCGCGAAGAACCGCTCGCGGCCCTGGACCCCCTCACCGCCTTCGCTGCGATCCAGCGCCGCATGGCCGGCGGTCTCCATCGCCACCGACACCCCCGGGAGCGCGATGATCGGAGCCACCAGTGATCGCAGCGCATCCGCGGAGCCGATGAACCGGCCGCCGATGGTGCACCGAGGCGCGCCGTTTCGGGTGCTCGCGCTGAAGAACAGCATGAGCTCGTCCGGTGCGGACGGCGCGAGCTCTTGCCACAGCGCAAGTGCCCGTTCCGCGGCGCTCCACGGCACGGACATCGCCACGCGGGTCTCCGGCCCGATGGGGACCGGCGCCACCTCGAACGCGGTGACGATCCCGAAGTTCCCGCCTCCTCCGCCCCTGCACGCCCAGAACAGGTCCGGGTCGGTCGTCGCATCGGCCCGACGGAGGACCCCGTTCGGAGTGACGACGTGCACGGCCGTCACCCGGTCGAGCGTCAGCCCATGCGCGCGACTGACCGCCCCGACGCCGCCGCCGAGCGCGAGCCCCGCGAATCCCACCGTCGGGCAGCTCCCGGCGGGGACCGCAAGATCGTGGGGGCCGAGCAGGCGAGTGACATCGGACAGCCTCGCGCCGCCGCCGATCACCACGCGGTCGGTCCCCTCGAGCTCGACCTCGCGGAGCCGGCGCAGGTCGACGACCCAGCCGGTGGTGCTCGTGCCGGCCCCGGTGTAGCCGTGCCCACCGCCGCGCGGGACCAGCCGGACCCGGTTGCGGTCCGCCCAGGCCACCAGCGTCCGGACGTCGTCGGCGTCGGCCGGCTCGACGATCGCGGGCGGCCGCATCCAGTCGAAGCGCGTGTTGTGGACGAGGCGTCGCTGCTCGTACGCCACCGACCCGAGGGTCCACACCGGGCCGCGTACGAGAGGGCGCACGGCGTCGGCTAGGCGCCGGGTGTCCGCCACGGCGGCGTCGGTCCCGACCAGCTGCGGCACCATGACCGCCCCCATGGCGACAAGGCCTCGTCCCACGGCCGTGCGCCGGGTCATCGTGTCCATGAGCGAGAACCTTACGTGGAAATCCTCAAGCGGTGGAGCTCGCCTGATCTTCGGCGCTGATCACCACGATGAAGCCGTTGCCGTTGCGGCGGTCCGGGTCGCGGGACGCGGCGACGGGCGCGCCGATCGCCGCGCACAGCTCGAGGAATGACTCGCAGGTCCACACCGACCAGTGCTTGTCCTCGTCCGAGGCGAAGTTCGTGCGGTGGCGCTCCAGCAGCTCCTCGACCGACGTGAGATCCCGGTCGCGATCGAACGTCCGGTCGCGGTGCGGGAGCACGACGACCACCCACCGGCGCGCGACCCGCCGCCAGTCCTCCAGCGCCGCGATCGGATCGGGAATGTGCTCGAGCACGTGCGAGGCGAAGACGAAGTCGTGGCTGTCGTCGGTGAAGGGCAGCGTGTCCCCAGTCGCCACGATGTCGACCTCGCGCACCCAGCCCTCCAGATCGCGCTCGTGACGCTTGTAGACCGTGTCGTCCGTCGGGTAGCGGTCGACGTTGACGACCCGCAGGCCGAAGTCGTTGTTCGACGAGCCGCCGACCTCGACGCCTTCGAGGTCCCCCAGCCAGTCCCGCACGAACCGCACGGCCTCGCGCCGCCGCCACAGGTCGACGAGGTGCGCCGGATGCCAGAGCCGGGCGACCCGCTTGCGGGCGACGAGCGGGATCTCGGCCGGCCGCGGCCGGGGCCTAGAAGAGGCCGAGCTGGTCGTCACGCGGGGGTTCCTCGGCCGCGAGCACCGCGGGCTCGGGCTCCGGCTCCGGCTCGGGCTCCGGTTCGGCGACGACCGGCTCGGGCTGCGCAGGTGCCGGCATCGCCAGCAGCTCTGGCAGCTTCGCGAAGTCCTCCTGCAGCGTCACGAGGTTCGAGCGTTGGTACAGCGCCGCGGCCGGGTGATGGATCGGGAACAGGCGGACGGCGCGGCGGCCCAGCACCCGGGTCTCAGCCTGCCCGTGGATCCTCGTGATCCCCGTCGGGTCTCCCCGGAGGAGCTTGGTCGAGAAGTTCCCCAGCGTGCAGATGACCTTCGGCTCGATCAGCTCGATCGTCCGCCAGAGCCACTCCTGGCAGTTCTCGATCTCCACCGGCGCCGGATCGCGGTTTCCCGGCGGCCGGCAGCGCAGGACGTTCGTGATGAAGACGTCCTCCCGCGAGAGCCCGACCTCCTCCAGCAGCTGACTCAGCAGCTTGCCCGCAGCGCCGACGAACGGGACGCCCGACTCGTCCTCCTTGGCCCCCGGGGCCTCGCCGACGAACATCAGGTCGGCGTTCGCGTTGCCCGCGCCAAAGACGACCTGGGTGCGCGTGGACGCCAGTTGCGGGCACCGGACACAGCCACGGGCATCCGCGAAACACGCCTTCAGCTCCTCGCGCCGCTCAACAGCTGTCCTCACCATTCGCGGGGATGGTAGACCGGTGCCCGAACGGGTACCCTTCGGCTACGGCCGTCACCTTCGGGGACGGACCTTTCCACCCGGCAGGAGCTTCCCGCACCACCAAGTCGCGACCGGTATCCCCCTCAGGGAACTGGACCGAGATATGACCACTCCGTCTGTTGCAACCCGCCGCTGGGCGCTAATTGGCGCCGGCCGACTGGGAACCGCGCTCGCCGCCGCGATGCGCGACGCCGGCCTGTCCGTCCAGGGCCCGTTCGGCCGCGGCGCCGACGCCGCCGGGGCCGACGTCGTCCTCCTCTGCGTGCCCGACGGCGAGATCGCCGCGGCCGCCTCGTGTCTGACGCCGGGCGTCACGGCGGGCCATGTCAGCGGGGCGACCACGCTGGCCCCGCTCGCCGGCCACCCGGCCTTCTCGCTGCACCCGCTGATGACCGTCCCGGCCGCTGGGCAGGGCGGGCGGGACGGTGTCTTCGCCGGCGCGCCCTGCGCGATCGCCGGGGATGGCGCGGACCCGCTCCGTGTCGCACGTGAGCTGGCCGATCTCCTGGGGATGGTCCCGGTCGAGATCGCCGACGAGGACCGTGCGGCCTACCACGCCGCCGCTTCGATCGCCTCGAACTTCCTCGTCACCCTGGAGGCGGCCGCCGAGCGCCTCGCCGGCTCCGCCGGCGCGCCCCGCGAGCTCCTCGTCCCGCTCGTCCGCGCCACCGTCGAGAACTGGGCCGAGCAGGGCGCGGATGCGCTCACCGGCCCGATCGCCCGCGGCGACGAGCTGACCGTCACCCGCCAGCGCGGCGCGGTCGCCGAGCGCACGCCGGAGCTGCTCCCCCTCTTCGACGCGCTCACCACCGCCACGCGCGAGCTGGCCGGCAAGGACCAGGAGCGCGCCGCATGAGAACGCTGCGCACGATCGCCGAGGTCCGCACCGCCGTGAAGGTCCTTCGGCGCGATCGGCGCAGCATCGGCTTCGTCCCGACGATGGGCGCGCTGCACGAGGGCCACCTCGAGCTCATCCGCACCGCGAGCGACCACCACGACGAGGTCGTCGTCTCGATCTTCGTCAACCCCACGCAGTTCAACGACCCGGCCGATCTCGCGGCCTATCCCCGCGTGGAGGCCGCTGACGCCGAAGCCGCCGCCGCAGCGGGCGCAGACTTCCTCTTCGCCCCGTCTGCATCGGAGATCTATCCAGACGGGTTCGCCACGACCGTCCACGTCGAAGGCCCGACCGCGCCGCTCGAGGGCGCATCACGCCCCGGTCACTTCGACGGCGTCGCGACCGTCGTGACCAAGCTGCTGAACATCGTCATGGCCGACACCGCGTACTTCGGGCAGAAGGACGCCCAGCAGCTCGCCGTGATCCGCCGGATGGCGACCGACCTCAACGTCGCCACGAAGATCGAAGCCGTCGCGACCGTCCGCGACCCTGACGGCCTCGCACTGTCGAGCCGCAACGCACGACTGAGCGATGCCGACCGCGAGCGCGCCCTCGCCCTCTCGCGTGCCCTGCGCGCCGCCGCCGACGCGGTCGCCGCCGGCACCGTCTCCGCCGCCGACGTCCTCGCCGCCGCCCGCGCCGAGTTCGCCGCGCGCGGCGTCGAGCCCGACTACGTCGAGCTCGTCGACCCCACGACCTTCTCCAGCGTCGAGGCCGTCAACGGCCAGGCGCTTCTCGCGGTCGCCGCCCGGGTGGGCGACGTCCGCCTCATCGACAACCAACCACTCACGTCCAACGGGAGTCACTGAACCAACCCGATGCTGCGCCAGATGATGAAGTCGAAGATTCACCGCGCAACGGTGAGCGACTGCGATCTGCACTACGTCGGGTCGATCACGGTCGATCCGGAGCTCCTCGAGGCGGCGGACATCCTGCCGCACGAACTGGTCCACGTCGTGGACGTCGATAACGGCGCCCGCTTCGAGACGTACACCATCGAAGGAACCCGAGGCTCGGGAGAGATGAAGGTCAACGGCGCGGCGGCCCGCCTGGTCCACCGCGGCGACACGATCATCGTCATCTCCTACGCCCAGTACGACCGCGAGGAGCTCGAGACGTATGAGCCCCGCGTGGTCCATGTCGAAAGCCACACCAACCGCATCATCAACGTCGACGCCGAGGTGGCGACCCTCCTTTCGTAGGGCGCCAACCACAGGCAGATACGGAATTGATCAGACATGTCAGCTGCACCGATCACCACCGGCCATCCCTCGCTGAACGCGCTGCCGATGAGCCTGCCCCGCCTCCAGGAGAAGAAGGAGACGGGCGAGCCCATCGTGATGGTCACCGCCTACGACTACCCGTCCGCGCTCGCCGCTGAGGCGGCCGGCGTCGACATGGTCCTCGTCGGCGACAGCGCCGCGATGGTCGTGCTCGGGTACCCGAGCACCGTGCCCGTCAGCACCGACGAGCTCCTCATGCTCACGGCCGCCGTGCGGCGCGGGCTGAAGACCCCGCTGCTCGTCGGCGACCTGCCGTTCGGCTCCTACGAGACCTCCAACGAGCAGGCCGTCGCGACCGCCCAGCGATTCATCAAGGAGGCGGGCTGCGACGCCGTCAAGCTCGAAGGCGGCGGCACCTCGATCGAGCGCGCCCGCGCGATCGTCGAGGCCGGCATCCCCGTCATGGGCCACGTCGGCCTGACGCCGCAGACCGCGACGTCGCTCGGCGGCTACCGCGCCCAGGGCCGCAACGCCGGCCGCGCGCTGAAGATCGCCCGGGACGCGCTCGGGCTGCAGGAGGCCGGCTGCTTCTCGGTGGTCTTCGAGGCCATCCCCGCCGCCGTCTCCGACGAGCTCATGCCGCACATCCACATCCCGGTCATCGGGATCGGCGCGGGCCCGGCCACCGACGGTCAGGTCCTCGTGTTCCACGACCTCCTCGGCATCCGCGAGGGCTCGGGCGCGCGCTTCGTCAAGCGCTACGCCTCGCTGCTCGACGAGATGACCGCGGGCGTCGCCCAGTACGCCCACGACGTCCGGGACCGCGCGTACCCGGCCGCCGAGCACACGTACTCGATCGACCACGGCGAGCTGGCCGAGTTCAAGAGCGAGCTCGCAGCAGAGCTGCACCCCTCGGGCTGAGCTTCAGCAGCTGCACGTCGCCGGTCAGATCCAGCGTGATCGGGCCGGCGGCGCGCCGCGCCGCTCGCCAGCGCAGGGGGTCGTCCCCTCCCCCCTGGGACGGCCGGCCGGTCACCGCGTCGTAGCGGTCGGGCTCTGCGAGTACGACGTTGACGTTCCGGGGCCAGACAGGGAGCGGGAGTCCCGTGAACGGCTCCCAGACCGGCTCGGCCCGCCACAGGGCGAGCACGTAGCTCCCGTCACGGCGGCCGAACAGCCGCGAGCGCACGCCGCGGAGATCGCCTGCGAGCTCGTAGGAGAGCGGCGCCGGATCGTACGCGGGGCCAGGGTCGTCGAGCGTCTCGAGCAGCCGTGCCATCGCGCCGAAAGCCGGCCGGCGGCTCCCGTCCCAGCGCAGCAGCCCGTAGTACGACTCCCCGTCCTGGGGTCCGAAGTCGCGGTGGTCGCGCAGCTCGAAGAGGTACGAGCGGTCGACCCCGAGGCGCTGCAGCTCGAGCACGAGTCGCGGCAGGTACACGGCTGCGACGGCCTCGGGCACACCGGTCAGCTCCCCGTAGGACCCGCGCGGGAGCGGCGCCGTGTGGTAGCCGGTCTCCGTGACGATGAGGGGCTGCCCGTCCGCCACGAGACGGCCGGCGTCAACGGCGTCGTCGACGTCTTTCTCCGGGATCGCGCCACCGGTGTAGAAGTGCAGGTTGCCGGCGTCCTGCGTCTCCGACGCGCGCAAGCCGTTCTCCGTGTACGCCGCGTAGGACGCCAGACGGCCGAACGACGGGCCCAGCAGTGGCGTGTCGCGCAGGAGCGGGCGGGACGCGGCCTTGACGCGCGCGTAGAGCCCGGCCTGGTGGGCGCGCAGCGTCGAGCGCCACGGGTAGTACTCCTCGCCACCGATGCGGAACGTCCGCAGCCCGGCCAGGTCGAACTCGTTCGCGCCCTCCATGCCCTCGAGGGCGCCGGCCCGGGCGAGGATCTCGGCGGCGTCGAGGACATCGTTCTCCGGCCCTTCCCGGTCGACCCGGTCCAGGACCTGGGCGACGGTCAGCCCCTGCAGCCACGTCGTGCGGTTCATCGCTCCGACGAGCAGCATGGTCCGGACGTTCGGCGCCAGCCCCGCGAGCAGATCGATTGCCCGCTCGTCGCGCGGTGCGCCCGACGGGTCGACCCACTGGCACCGCGTCACCGCCTTGTCCCACGTGCTGACCGCGTCGCGCACGTGGCGGACGTGCAGGTCGCGCAGCCCTGCCACGAGCGCGGGTACGAGCCCGCAATGCGCGTCGGTCGTATCCGTGAACTTCGTGTTGACGCCGACCGCATCGAGCGCGGCGTCCGCCGGCACCGCCAGCTGCGGGATCGGCTCCGCAGGCGCCGCGGTGGCGCACACAGCAACGGCGAGTACGGCAAGGCCGGTCGTGCGCGCGGCCCGACCGGCGAGCCCGCGCAAACGGGCCTGGACAGTTCCCCTCATGACTTCTCCCCCTTGGAGCGCCCCGAGCGCTCGGAGGTTGACCGTACCCGCCCGTCCGGAGGGAGAACCCCTTCCGGCGCGTCTACATGACGCCGTGTCGAGCCAGCGCCCACGGCGGCCGCTCGACGAGCGGCAGCGCCACGGCCTCGAGCACCCCGTCCGAGGGGACGAGCAGCTCGCCGGGGGGCGGATCGGCCACGCGGCCGTCCTCGTGCGCCCTGCGCAGGATCGCGGCGGTCACCTCGAAGGCCATCGGCGAGAGCCGCTCGAGCGCCTGGTGACGGTTCTGGCGCTCGTCCAGGTCGACCTGAACGAGTGCATCGAGCCCGACCGCGCGCCACGCATCGATGAGCAGCGCGACGTCGACGGCGTAGCCGCACAGGACCGGGAGCCGCTCGAGCAGGTCCCGGCGGATCGCGACCTCGCCCGCCAGGGGCTGCTCGAACCCCGCGAGCGCCGGGAACAGCGCGTTCAGCAGCGGCCGGGCGGTCAGCTCGGTGACACGACCGCCGCCGGTCGGTGCGGTGCCGCCCGTCGACCGGAAGGGACGGCGGTAGCGGGCCTTGGCCAGCTGCACGTCGCCCCGGGACGCGACGGGGCCGATGAGCCCGGTCGCGAAGTGCGCCCCGAACGCCTCGGTGTCCGCGTCGAGGAAGCAGACAACGTCACCGGTGGCGACGCTCAGCGCCCGCCACATCGCATCGCCCTTGCCCAGAACCCGCCCATAGTCCGGGCAGAGGGCCCCCTGGGCGTGCACCTCCGCCCCGCGCTCCCGCGCGATGTCGGCCGTGCCGTCCGTCGAATGATCGACCACGAGCAGCTGGTCGATCGCCCCCACCTCGCGCAGCGGCAGCAGCGCATCGAGGATCGGGCCGATGGTCGCGGCTTCGTCGCGCGCGGGCAGGACGACGGACACCGTGCGCTCACGCTCGGCAGCGATGCGCTCAGCCGGCCAGGCCGAGTGGTGCAGCGTCGAGCGGCGCGACCACGCCTGGGCGTCGCCGGCGGCCGATGGCATCCCGGGCTCGGTCATGTCGGCAGAGGTGTACCCGATCGCGCGGTCGGGCGGGTCACTCCGGTGCGAAAGACCGCAGAATCCGGGCCGGCGCGCCCGCGGCGATCGAGTACGGCGGCAGGTCCGTCGTCACCACGCTGTTCGCGCCGACGACGCAGCGCTCGCCGATCGTCACCCCGCTTGTGATGACGACGTTCGCGCCCGCCCAGAAGTTGTCGCCGATGCGGGTCGGGCCCTTCGATTCGAAGCCCTGCCACGTGATCGGCATGGTCAGGTCGCTGAAGCGGTGGTTGGCGTCGGTGATGAACGAGCCGTTGGCGAACATGCAGTGGTCGCCGATCTCGACGAGTTCGTTCGCGGCCACCATCACCCCGAGGTTCAGGAAGCAGCCCTCGCCGATCCGGACACGGCCCTCGTCGCCGATCGTGATCCACACGCCGGGCTCGAGCATCGTCTGCGCCCCGATCTCCAGCCGCCCGTCCCGCAGCGCCTCGAGCACGTTGCCGTGGACCGGCCACCGGACGAACGCCTCCCGTCGGGCGAACTCCAAATGGATCCGCGCGCGGTTCTGCGGCAGCGAGTTGCGCTGATACCACCGCCACTTCTGGGCGTACTGCTTGAGCTGCGCGCGGGTGGGCGTCACGCACCGCACCCTAGCCC
>JAEMSV010000190.1 GCA_016462625.1 Solirubrobacteraceae bacterium
CACGATCGGCGACGACCGCAGCGACGGGATGCCGCGGTGGCGCAAGCGGCTGTTCATGGTCATGGCGCGCAACGCCGCCAGCCCGGCCGAGTACTTCCGCCTGCCGCCTGAGCGCGTGGTGGCGCTGGGCTCGCGGATCAGCATCTAGTCGCGCTACTCTCGGAAATGGCTCTCCCGGAGAGCCATCGCATGCGTGACGTTCGCTGACAGCCGCCCCGACTGACGCCGCCCTCCCAGGCCGGCCTCGCGGCTGTCTCCGTTCCGTCCCTCTGCTCGCTCGGAAGGAGCACCGCATGCCGTCGACTCTCCTCGACGCCCACCAGATCACCAAGCACCACGGCTCGCGCACGCTGCTCGACGGCGTCAACGTCCGGGTCGACGCAGGCAGCCGGCTCGCGCTGACCGGCCCCAACGGGTCGGGGAAGTCGACCCTGCTGCGGATCCTCGCCGGCCTCGAACCGCCCGATGAGGGAACCGTCGCGCGCCACGGGACCATCGGGTTCCTGCCCCAGCTCGCCGATGCCGGTGACGGCCGCACGGTGCGCGAACGCGTGCTCGAGAACGCCGGACTGATCGCCGCGACGACGGAGCTCGACGGCCTCACGCGGCGGCTCGAAGCGGGTGACCTCGACGCGATCGAGCCCCACGCCGCCGCGCTGGAACGGTGGCTCGCCCTGGGCGGCGACGATGCCGAGGCGCGGCTCCACCTCGCAGCGGCCGACCTCGGCCTTGACGAGGCGCTGTTCGACCGGCCGCTCTCGTCCCTGTCCGGTGGACAAGCCGCGCGAGCCGGACTCGCCGCGCTGCAGATCGCGCGGTTCGACGTCGTCCTGCTCGACGAGCCGACGAACCATCTCGACGCGGACGGACTCGACCGGCTGACCGCGCTGCTGCACGAGCGGGCCGGCGGTGCGGTGCTCGTCTCGCACGACCGGGCGCTGCTGGCCGACGTCGCCGACGAGGTGGTCGCGATCGATCCGCGCACCGGCCGGGCGGAGCACGGTCGCGGCGGATGGGAGGCGTTCGAGCGCGAGCGCGCGGCGGCGCGGGCGCACGCACGTGCCGAACACGACCAGGCCGTGGCCCAGAACGCTTCCGCGGAAGCGGCCGCGCGGGAGATCCGCGAGCGGGCCGCCGCGAAGGTGCGCGGGACCAAGCGCGGCACCCGGGATAACGACAAGCACCAGAAGGAATGGGCGCGCATGCGAGCGGACGGGATGGCCAACCGCGCTCGCAAGATCAATGACCGCGTTGAGCGGGTGGGCGTTCCCGCGAAGCCCTTCGAAGCGCGGCCACTGAAGCTCGAGCTGACCGCGGCCGAGCGGCGCGATCCGCGCGTCGTCTCACTCGAAGGCGCGGTGCTGCGCCGCGGTGGCTGGGAGCTCGGGCCGATCGATGTCGCTGTCGCCTACGGCGAGCGGGTGCTCGTGACGGGACGAAACGGCAGCGGGAAGTCGACGCTTCTCAGCGCGCTGACTGGCGAGGTCGCGCTATGCAGCGGGACGCGGCGAATCGCCCCAACCGCTGTCGTCGCCACGCTTGGCCAGCACCGCGACGCGCTCGCCGGCGAGCAACTGCTCACCGAGGAGGTCCGCAAGCTGACCGGCCTCGACGAGTCCGATGCCCGCACCGCGCTGGCGACGTTCGGCCTCGCTGCCGACGCGGCGCTGCGACCCGCCGCCACCCTCTCCCCCGGCGAACGGACCCGGGCCGAGCTCACAGTTCTCGCCCACCGCCGCGCGACCGCGCTGATCCTCGACGAGCCGACCAACCACCTCGACGTCGAATCGCTCGAGGTGCTCGAGGCGGCACTCGAGGACTGGCCGGGCGCGTTGGTCGTCGCGACGCACGACCGGCGGTTGCGCGAGGCGCTCAGGCTGGATCGAGAGGTGGCGCTGTGATCAGCAGACCGGCGGGCCCTGCGCGTCCGGCTCGGTGCACGACCCCAGGGGAAGTGCACCGCCCGCCGCGCGGGCGAGCAGCGCGTGGAGCGTCTCGCGCTCCTCGACCGACAGCGCCCCGAGCACCCGCTCCTCGACCTCGCGGAGCCGGCAGTCGTTCTTCTCGAGCTCGGCCAGTCCGGCAGCGGTGATGTCGACGATGTGGCGCCGCCGATCCTCCGGATCTCGCTGACGGACCACCATGTCGCGCGACTCGAGGTCGTTGAGCACGCCCACGAGGTTGGTCGGGTCCAGCCGCAGCGTCTCGGAGAGTCCGCGCTGGGTCGATGCGCCGTGGTCGCGCAACAGCATCAGCACGACGAAATGGCGCGGGCGCAGGCCGCTCTCGGCCGGGACCGCGTCGGCCTCCCGCTGCACGACGCGCGCGAGGTGCGCGAGCAGGCCCAGCGAGTGGGAGCTCTTCGCGGCGGATGCGGGGACCGAGGCCATCCCCAGAATTGTAGCCGTGCCACGGATCATTGCTGGATAGCTAATGCTTTGTGCTATACCAATGATCTATGGCTCACCTCCTTCACCTCGACTCCTCCATGCGGACAGAGGGCTCACGCAGCCGTCAGCTGTCCGCCCGATACGCCGACCACTGGCGCGCCGCGAACCCCGACGGCACGGTCACCTACCGCGACCTGAGCGCCGACCCGATCCCCCACCTCAACTGGGAGGGCTTCACCGGGAATCTCACCCCGGCCGAGGACCGCACGCCCGAGCAGCGCGCCGAACGCGAGCTCACCGAGACGCTCGCCGGCGAGGTGCTCGCCGCCGACACGATCCTGCTCGGCATGGGCCTCTACAACTTCTCGGCGCCGAGCACCGTGAAGACCTGGTTCGACCACATCGTCGTCCCCGGCCTCACGCTCGGCCCGGACGGCGGGCTGCTCGGCCGGCACAAGCTGGTGCTGACCCTCGCCAACGGCGGCGGCTACGGCCCGGGCTCCCCACGCGAGGGCTGGGACCACCGCACGCCGTGGCTCGCCCACGCGTTCGAGCAGCTCGGGCTGACCGACGTCGAGGTCTACACCGCAGAGCTCACGCTCGCGCGCGAGAGCCCGGCGATGATCCCGCTCGATCTGGGCGCTGCCGAGGACGCCAGCTTCGCGGCGGCGACCGCCGCGATCGACGAGCGGTTCAGCACGGTGAACGCGGCCTGACAACCGACCGATGAGTTTCGCGAGGTGTGGTGGTCTACCCCGACATGACCAACACACAGCAGGCCACCACCCTCACGAACATCGGCGTCGCGATGTTCACGGTCAACGACGTGGACGCCGCGATCGCCTTCTACACGGAGAAGCTCGGCTTCGAGCTCCGCGCCGACGTCAGCTTCGGCGAGCAGGGCGACAACCGCTGGGTTGAAGTCGCTCCCCCGGGCTCGACCGCCCGCCTTGCACTGAACCCGCCGATGGGCTCAGAGCCCGGCCACGCGGGGATCGGCGTCGAGACCACGGACGTCGACGCGGAGTACGAGCGCCTCACGGCCCTCGGCATCAAGGCCGATCCGCCCATGGACGTCCCGGGCGCGCCGAAGCTCTTCATGATCCAGGACCCCGACGGCAACCACATCGCGGTCGTCCAGCCGGCCGCGTAACGAAACGCCCCGGAAAATGTGACGAAACGGGAGGGGTCGGCGGACAGCTGGTTGGGACTCCTTACAATCAGCTGCCGTCAAGCAAACGACAGGACCTCTCCCGAGCATGAAGCTCCCGTCCCGCCCGCGCGCGCCGCGGATCGATCCCATCAGCGCTGCGCTGGCCGCCACCGTGGTCGTCCTCGTGGTGGCGTTCGTCCTCCTCCTGAACTCCACGACGCCCGATCCCACCGGGCGTGAGACGTCGATCACCGACGTCACCACCTCGCCAAGGAGCACCGGCTGACCGAGGGTGAGGTCCTCGACTACGACCATCTGATCCTCGTCACGACGACCGACGGCGATGAGCTCTGGGCCGGGCTGCCGGCGAACGGGTCGAGCAATGCGTCGCTGCAGAACACCTTCGCGCGCGCAGGCATCCCGCTGCGGTTCGACCCGCAGTCGGGCAAGCAGGCGCGGCGCCTGGTCGTGCAGGTGCTGCTGCCGGTCCTGATCCTCGTCCTGCTGTTCACGCTGCTCGCGCGGATGACCCAGCAGAGCGGGGCGGGCGACGTCGGGGGGTTCTCGCGCTGGCGACGCCGCGGCACGGCCGGCCCACCGCCCGCGCCGACGACCTTCGACGACGTCGCGGGCGCGCCCGCCGCGGTTGCCGAGCTGCGCGAGCTGTGCGACCTGATCGCCGACCCGGGGCGCTACGAGGCCCTCGGCGCGCGGGCCCCGCGCGGCGCGCTGCTCGTCGGCCCGCCGGGCACGGGCAAGACGCTTCTCGCGCGCGCGACTGCCGGCGAGGCGGGCGCCGCGTTCTTCTCCGTGTCGGGCGCGGAGTTCGTCGAGTCGCTCGTCGGCATCGGCGCCGCGCGCATCCGCGACCTGTTCCGCCAAGCCCGCGAGCAGGCGCCCGCGATCGTCTTCATCGACGAGCTCGACGCCGTCGGGCGCAAGCGCGGCGCAGGCGTCGGGCAGGGCAACGACGAGCGCGAGCAGACGCTCAACCAGCTGCTCGTCGAGATCGACGGCTTCGACGCCGGCAGCGGGATCGTCGTGCTCGCGGCGACGAACCGCCCCGACATCCTCGACCCCGCCCTGATGCGCCCCGGGCGCTTCGATCGGCAGATCACCGTCGACGCGCCCGACCTCCACGGCCGGACCCAGATCCTCAACCTCTACCTGCATGGCCGGCCGATCGGCGAGGACGTCGAGCCCGCCGCGATCGCCTCGCTCTGCCCGGGCTTCACCGGCGCGGAACTGGAGAACGTCGTCAACGAGGCCGCGCTGCTCGCCGCGCGCGCCCGGCACACCGCCATCACCGAGCCCGACCTCGAAGAGGCCATCGAGCGCGTCCTGAGCGGACCACGCGCGACCGCCCACCGCCTCACCCAGGACGAGCTGCGGTCGATCGCCACGCACGAGGCCGCCCACGCGGTCGTCGCGCGGGCGCTCGGCGGTGACGGCACGCGGCGGCTCTCGATCGTCGCGCGCGGCCGCCGGCTCGGCGCCGCCGCGATCGTCCACGCCGACCGCGAGCGGCTCGTGCTGCGCCAGGACGACCTCGAGCGCCAGCTCGCCACCACCATGGCGGGCACCGCCGGCGAGCGCCTCGCGTTCGGCCAGCTCTCCACCGCCGTCCACGACGACCTGCACGCCGCGACGACGCTCGCGCGGTCCATGGTCACCTCGTTCGGCATGTCCGAGCTCGGCCCGATCACGATCGGCGAGCGCAGCGCGGAGGTCTTCCTCGGCGCGTCGCTGCAGG
>JAEMSV010000068.1 GCA_016462625.1 Solirubrobacteraceae bacterium
GCACCGGTTCGGGCTCGGGATCGACCGCAGGCGCCTCGGGCTCGGACTCCGGCTCGGGCTCACCTGTGACGGGGGCTTCGGGCGGCGTGCCCGGATCGGTCGCCGGGGGCTCGGTGCTCGCAGGCGCGTCCGGCACGGCCGGGTCCGTCCCGCGGAGGATCTCCTGGGCGTTGGAGACACCGTCGCCGTCGCTGTCGGCATCGCCATCGCCGACGCCGCCGGTGGCGGCCGCACCAGGATTCAGGCCCAGCGTGAGCTCCGCGGCGTTCGGGATGCCGTCGCCGTCGGTGTCGGTGTCGCCGTCCGAGACGCCGTTGCCCGCCGAGTCCGCGTTGTCCGGCTGGAGGTCGAGGCCGAGCTCGACGAGCGTGGGAAGACGATCGCCGTCGTGGTCGTCCTGACCGTCGGACACACCGTCGCCGTTGGAGTCCGAGGCCCACGCCTGGATGGCGAGGCGGTCCTCGATCGCGTTCGGCACGCCGTCGCCGTCCGTGTCATCGTCCCCGTCCGAGCGGCCGTTCTTGTCGCTGTCCGCGACGCGCGGGTCGAGGTTGACGTGGAACTCCGTCAGATTCCGCACGCCGTCGCGGTCCAAGTCGCGCGCGGCGTCCGCCGCCCGCATGGGATCGAGGCCGTACGTCGCCTCCCAGCCATCCGGCATCGCGTCGTTGTCCGTATCGGCCTTGTTCGGGTTGGTGCCGAGCCGCTGCTCGTTGAAGTCGTTGAGGGTGTCGCCGTCGGAGTCGACGGTCGTGCGCAGGGCGTCCGTCCGCGCCGTCTCCGGGGCGCCGGCCTCGCGGCTGTCGCCAGTCTCCACCGCGCGCGGCGTGTCCTGCACCGGCGGCGTGACGGCTGCGACGGGCGACTGAGTCACGGCCGGAATGGGCGTGAGCGCCGAGTCCGCGCCCGTTGCGGCCACTGGGCGCGAGCTCAGGCTGGCGATCGGGCTGACGCTCAGGGGCGAGCCGAGCTGCGGCGTCGCGCCCACCTGGGGGGCGGGGAGCACGAGCGTGCTCTGCTCGTCGCCGCTGTTGCCATCAGACCACCCGCGGAAGCTGAGGACGTCGCGATTGAGCGCGCCGAGCGAGCCGCCGATCATCGCGAGCGAGACGAGCAGACCGGCCGCCATCGGGGCATGACGGCGGGTAAAGGACGTGCGATCGCGCGGCGATGCACCTCCAAGTCGACCATCCGTCCGCCGTGGGGGCGCGTCCGCCACCCGTTGTCCGTCTCTGCTCACAGAGAGAACATCGACCGAAAGCGCCCGTGGGACAAGGCTCTATGTGCCACGTCCCACACCTTGTTTTCCGGTGCGACCGCCGACATTAGCCCTTGCTGCAACGGCGGGAAAACGTGGCGCATATACGCTCTACCGAACAGGTTTATGAACGGTTCTTCGCAGCGCGAGAAACGCGGCCGCCGACCGTTCCGGACTCGGTCGCGGGGCCACCCGGTGCGGCCACGCCGAGGACCCGCATCGCCTTCAGGCCGAGGGACAGCTTCTCGCGCCCGTCCGTCGAGCCGACGTCGAGGCCGGAGAGCTCGCGGACCCGCTCGAGGCGGTAGCGGATGGTGTGGCGGTGGGTGAAGAGCTTCTGGGCCGTGCCCGCGACGTTGCCGTCGTTGTCGAGGAACGCCGCGACGGTCTGCACGAGGTCGGTGTCGTACTGATCGTCGTAGGCGACGAGCGGCTCGACGGTCTCCGCGTAGAAGCGCTGCAGCTCGGCGGGATCCTCGCTCATCGCCGACAGCAGCAGCCGGTAGGCGCCCGTCTCCTCGAAGGCCAGGATCGGGTGGTCGGGGTCGCCCTCGGCGACGTTCGCCGCCAGGAGCGCCTCGTTGCCCGCCCGGTGCAGATCGGCGATGTCGGCCGCCAGGCGGCTGCGACCAACGGTGAAGCCGTTCCCCGGCAGGCTCGCCTCCAGCTCGCGCAGGACCGCCTCGCCCGTCCGGCCGGCGACCTCCTGGTCCCCGCCGGGCACGAGGACGACGATCTCGGCCGCGGGGGTCTCCCGATCGGCGTGCGCGGCGACGGTCGTCCCGACCACGGCCCGGGCGCCGCGCTCGACGGCCGCGAGCACGCGGGCGCGCCAGCCGTCCTCGGTCGGCGCCATGCAGTGGGCCCGAGCAACGAGGATCGACGAGCCCGCCGAAAGGTCGAGTCCGAGCTCCGCGGCCTGGGCGACCTGCTCGTCACGGTCCGGCGGCGGGCCGCTCAGCACCGCGTGCAGGAAGCCGGTCGCCGCCTCCTGCGAGGCCCGCTCGGGCGCACGCAGACGCTCGACCTCCGACGCGATCAGCGTGGTCACGAGCCGCAGGAGCGCGGATGCCGGCTCGCGCGGCCCGCGCAGCCGAAGCTCGCCGACCACGTCGTCGGCCACGCGCAGTTCGACCGTCCGGACCCCGCGCGCGAGCTCGCCGAGCGCGCGCTCGTCTGCGGTGGACCGTGCCGCGACGGCCAGGACCGCACCAGCGCGGTCGCTCGCCATGAGGCTCATTCCGAGCGCCTTGGCCGCAGCACGGACGACCTCGGGCAGACCGGCACCGGACTCGACCGCATCGGTCATCGCGCCGAGCGCGTGAAGGTCCCCTCCGGCGGGCGTGGATTCGGGCTCGGCAGCCGTGCCGATCTCCTGCGCGGGTACGGACATGAAGGGCGAAGTGTAGGGCTGCGGCGCCGATGTCGACCGGCGGCGCCCCGGCATTACGCCGCTATCCGGTCCCAGTAGTACGCGATCAGCGCGCCGCCCAGTGCCCCGATCACCAGCAGCGTGGCGAGCACGTACAGCGTCAGGAAGGACGCCGCGACCCGCTCCCAGATGCGGCTGTAGGACTGCCAGGCGGGCACCACGAGCAGGCCGACCCAGGCCCCAAGCGTGACCGCCAGCGAGGCGCCGGCGACGCAGTAGATGATCGTCTCGTTGCTCATGACCCGTCGGGCTGCTGATTCTGGCGGATGTGGGTGACGACGAGCGCGACGGCAGCACACGCCGCGAAGATCGCGGCGGCCTGTGCCCACCCCGCCGAGACATCGGACAGGTAGTGCACGCCGAGGTACACCCGCGTCAGGCCGACGATAGCGGCGAACACGATCGCCCCGACGATCACCGCCACCCGCCCGGCCAGCCACGGAACCGCACGGGCCAGCGCGACCGCGAGCACGATCCACACGATCGCGTGCGCGGCGTGCGCGGACGGGAAGGACGAGCCGGCGGCATCCACCAGCCCACCGGCCGGCCGGGGCCGGTCGACCGCGGCCTTGGTCGCGTGGACGGCGGCCTGCGAGAGCGCCAGCCCGATCACGACGACCGCCGCCTCGGGCACGTGGCGGCGGGCGATGAGCACGCCGGCGGCGACCAGCGTCGCGACGCCGACGACGCCGAAGCTCCCGAACCACGTGACGATCTCCGCGGCGTCGACGCCCGCCGCCGTCCGCAACCGGAGCGCCGCGTCCGCCGCCCACTGGTCGCCGAACGCGAGGGCCTGCTTGGTCACCACGACGAGGTATTCGATGAAGACGAACGCGCCCACGGCGAGGATCGCCATCACTGTGGTGAACTCCAGCCCCAGTCCGCCCGGCGTGACGCGCTGGATGGCAAACCAGACCGGACCGCGGAGCCGCTTCGCGACTGGCACCACGATCCGGAACACAGCGAACCGGACCGCCGGGGCGAACGGCTTCAGCAACGGCCGCTCGGCCTGCTCGTGCAGGAACCCGCGGGCCTCGGCCCGGCCCTGCTCGTCGCGCAGCTGGCGGTAGAGCAGGACGATCCCGATCGTCACCACGATGACGGTGCCGAGGGCGAACGCCCCCTGGCTCGCGTAGGTCGCGACGCGGTCGAAGCTCTGCCAGAAGACGTAGCCGAGGATGGTGAACGTCGCGGCCCACAGCCCGGCTCCGAGGATGTCGTAGGGCAGGAATCGCCGGTACGGCATGTGCGATGCCCCGAGGACGAAGGGCGCGACCGCGCGCACGACACCGACGAAGCGCCCGATCAGGATCGTCGTCCCGCCGCGCCGCTCGAGGAACTTCTCGACGTGCAGCAGCCGCTCCTCGGTGATCTGCACCCGCGGGCCGTGCCTGAGGAGGAAGTCGCGACCGAGCCGCTTGCCGAGCATGAAGGAGACGGTGTCGCCGGCGACCGCCGAGACCCAGACGATGAGGATCAGCGGTCCGAGGCGGATCTCGCCCTGCCCCGCGATGACGCCGCCGACGATCATGATCGTCTCGCCCGGGGCGATGAGCCCGACGAACGCGCCGGTCTCGAGGAACGCACCGGCCGCGACCAGGATGTAGGTGTACGGGCCGAGCGCCTGGCCGAGGTCGGCGATCAGCTTCTTGATGTTCGGCAGCTCGAAGAGCCCGAGGCCGTAGGCGAGCGCGACGAGGACGACCGCGGCGAGCAGCAGCGCCTGGGTGCGCGTCAACCTGCGGCGGACGGCGATCCCGAAGGCGGTGCCCGCAGCGGCCGCGGCCAGCCAGAGCGGCTTCACGGCTCGCGGACCTCACCCGGGACGGGAACGCGCATCGCCGGGTCGGCGCCGAGGAGCCGGGCGCCGGAGATGCCCTCGGGCCAGTCCGCCAGCTCCCCGAGGACGGGCGCCCAGTCGACGTCGGACGGGAAGAGCCCGACCACGGTCGGGCCTGATCCGGAGACGAAGGCGTGCTCGGCGCCAGCGTCCTGGAGCGCGTCGAGCGCCGTTGCGATCTGCGGGCAGAGCCGGATGGCCGCCGCCTGCAGGTCGTTGGCCATGAGGCCCGCCGTCAGCACACCCTCGCCCTGCTCGGCCGCGATGACCCGGGCGCGCAGCTCCGCGAGCTCCTCGGCCGTCCGCGCCTCCCCGGCCCGGTCGAGCTCGGAGTAGACCGCGCCCGCGCTCAGCTGGGCGTCGAGCGGCAGGACGACGACGGCGCGCGGCTCGGTGACGGCGTGGCGCGTCAGCCGCTCGCCGGCGCCCTCGGCGAGGACGCGGCCGCCGTGCACCTGGCTCGGGACGTCGGCGCCGAGCGGTCCGGCGATGCGCTCCAGGAGCTCGGGATCGTCGACGCCCGCCGCTGCCGCGACGAGCCGCAGCGCGGCCGCCGCGTCGGCGGATCCGCCCGCCATCCCCCCGGCGACCGGGATGCGCTTCGTGATGGTCAGGCGGACCGGCGGCCCGTCCCAACCCGTCTCGGCGCGAAAGGCCTGCAGCGCCGTTCCGGCGAGGTTCGGCCCGTCCACGCCCGGGCAGATCACCTCGTCCTGACCCTCCCCCGGGGTCAGCGCGACGGTGTCGTGCAGGCTCACGGAGTCCATGACCGTCACCAGCTCATGCCGCCCGTCCGCGCGGGTCGGCCCGACGTACAGGCAGAGGTTCACCTTGGCCGGCGCCATGCACCACCACGCCTGCGTCATCGCAACGCCTCGAACAGCGCGGTGAACTGCTCGGGCGACAGCCGCTCGGCGCGCGCGTCGGCGGGCAGCCCGAGCTCCTCCAATGCGGGGCGGACCCGCTCGCGGATGTCCTTGTCGAACCGCCCCGACAGCGACAGCGACTTCGCCAGCGCCTTGCGCCGGTGGGAGAACCCCGCGGAGACGAGCGCACGCAGCTTCGGGTCGGCGGGCGGCCGGACCCGCTTCAGGCCGACGAGCACCGAGTCGACGTTCGGGACCGGCTTGAAGACTGAGCGCGAAACGGATCGGAGCACCTTGACCTCGCAGCACAGCTGCGCGAGCACGGACGGGGCGCCGTAGGCCGATGTTCCCGGCTTGGCGGCGAAGCGCTCGCCGACCTCCTTCTGCACCATCGCGACCCAACGGTCGACACTCGGCAGGTCCTCGACGCTGCGCAGGATCGCGGTGGCGGCGATCCCGTACGGGAGGTTCGCGACGACCGCCGTCGGCGCCGGGTCGAGCGCGGTGAGGTCGAGGCGGAGCGCGTCGCCGATGTGCAGCGTCACGTTGTCGAAGGGGGCGAGCGCGTCGCCCAGGGGCTCCTCCAGCGACCGGTCGATCTCGACGACGTGCAGATGCCCGACGCGCGGGGCGAGATGCTCGGACAGCACGCCGAGCCCACCGCCGATCTCCAGCACGACGTCGTCGTCGCGCAGCTCGGCGGCGCGCTCGATCACCCCGAGGATGTTCGAGTCGACCAGGAAGTTCTGCCCCAGGTCGTGCTTCGGGCGGACCCCGAACGCCTGCATGCGGCGCAGGCTCGGCTGGGTGGGCTGCTGGTCGGTCACCACCCGAAGAGGGTCGCGGCGTTGCGCTCCACGGCGGCTTCGAGCTCGGCGTACGTCTCGTCGCGCCGCTCGCACAGGAACTGCGCGGTGTGCGTCACGAACGCGGGTTGGTTGCGCTCCTTGCGGACGGCCTGCGCCGTGAGATAGGGCGCGTCGGTCTCAACCAGGATGCGGTCGGCGGGCACACGCGCAGCGGCGTCGGCCAGCTCGGCGTTCGCCTTGTACGTCACATTCCCCGCGAAGCTGATCCACCATCCCTGCTCGAGGCACTCGTCGAGCCGGTCCGGCATGGAGAAGCAGTGCATGATCACCGTGACGCCGTCGGCGCGCTCGCGGAGCGTCGCGATCGTGTCGTCGTCCGCGGCACGCGTGTGGATGATCAGCGGCTTGCCGGTGTCCCGCGCCAGCTCGATGTGCGCGTGGAACGCGTGCGCCTGCGCCTCGGGCGACGTGGTGTCACGGAAGTAGTCCAGGCCGGTCTCGCCGATCGCGCGGCACTTCGGGTGCTCGGCGAGCGTGCGCAGCCGCTCGAGCGCGGTGTCGTCGAAGTCCTCGGCCATGTTGGGATGGCGGCCCAGCGCGCAGTAGACCTCCTCGAACGCCTCGGCCGACGCGATCGCCTGCGGCCAGGTCTCCTCGTCCATCCCCACCGTGAGGATGCGGCGAACGCCCGCATCCCGCGCCGCGGCGACGAGCTCCTCGTCGGGCGGCGCGCAGCTCGACAGGTGCGTGTGGGAGTCGATCACGGCTGGCGGCTACTGGGGCTTGGGGAACAGCGGGGCGATCTTCTCGACCTGCTCCACCGCACCGGCGCGCAGGGTCGCGCCGGCGAGCGACAGGTCCTCGACGCCGAGCGCCGCAAACAGCGTGTCGACCGTCGCCGGGAGCCACGGATGCAGCAGCAGGCCGATGACCCGCAGCCCATCCGTGAGGGTCGCGAGGACCATGTCGAGCTGGCCGGCCTGGGCCTCGTCCTTGGCGAGCGCCCACGGCGTCTGCTCCTCGACGTAGCGGTTCAGGCGCTTGACCGCCTGCCAGGCGGCGTCGAGCGCCTGGGTCAGCTCGCTCGCGTCGATGAGCTCGGAGACCTTCCCGGCGAGCGGGTCGAGCTCCGCCGCGATCGCCGGATCCGGTGCGACGTTCGGGACCGCGCCCTCGCGGTAGCGGTGGACCATCGCCGTCGTGCGGCTCGCGAGGTTGCCGAACTCGTTGGCCAGCTCGTTCTCGTACCGCGCCGCGAAGCCCGCCGTCGACACCGCGCCGTCCTGCCCGAAGCTGACCTCGCGCAGGCAGTAGTAGCGCAGGGCGTCGGCGCCGAACTCCTCGATGATCTGGAACGGATCGAGCACGTTGCCGAGCGACTTGCTCATCTTGTGCTCGGAGCCGTCGGCGTCGCGCATGAGCAGGAAGCCGTGGACGACGACGTGCTCGGGGAGCTCCAGCCCGGCGGCCATGAGCAGCGCCGGCCAGTAGATCGTGTGGAACTTGAGGATGTCCTTGCCGATGAGCTGAACCTGCGGCGGCCAGAACTCCTCGGTGAGGTCCTCACCCGCCTGGGCGAAGGAGAGCGCGGTCACGTAGTTCAGCAACGCGTCGAACCAGACGTAGAAGACGTGCTCGGGATCCCACGGGACCTCGACGCCCCACGTCAGCTGGTTGCGCGACAGCGAGACGTCCTGCAGACCCTGCGCGAGGAACGCGCGGGCCTCGTTGAAGCGATGCTTCGGACGCACCCAGTCGGGGTTGTTGTCGAACAGCTCCTCGAGCGGCTTCTGGAAGTCCGAGAGCTTGAAGAACCAGTTCTTCTCGGACTCGCGGACCAGCGGGATCTTGTGGATCGGACACGTGTGGTCCGGCCCCATCTCCGCATCCGTCTTGAAGTCCGCGCAGCGGGGGCAGTACCAGCCCTCGTACAGGCCGAGATGGACGTGCCCGTTCTCCTTGACCTTCGTGAGGATCTCCTGCACGCAGAGCTTGTGCTCGGGATCCGACGTGCGGACGAAGAAGTCGTTGGAGACGTTCAGCTTCGGCATGAGATCGCGGAAGCGCGGGGCGTTCTCGTCGACCAGCGCCTGCGGCGTCATGCCGCGCGCCTCGGCCGCGAGCGCGACCGGCTCGCCGTGCTCGTCCGTGCCCGTGAGGAAGAAGACGTCCTCCCCGCGCTGGCGCATATGCCGGGCCAGCACGTCGGCGGCGATTGCCGTGTACGCGTGGCCGAGATGCGGCGCCGCGTTCACGTAGTAGATCGGGGTGGTGACGTAGAAGCTCATGGGGCGCGCGAGGCAGGCTACCGGCGTGCCCCCGTGGGTCCCGTGACGCGAGCGTGACCGAGCCCATGCCCGGGCCTCCGCCGACGGGCGGCGGTGGCGGGCACGAAGGCGATGACGAGGAGCGCGAGCCCGGCGACGGCCGGCCACGGCACGGGCCGCACGCCCTTTGACACGAGCCGGGGGGCACGGACGGCCGGGGACGCGGGAAGCGGGTGCGGGCCGGCCCTTGGCGGCGGCACGGGGCCGACGGAGGGCGGGGAGGCCGGCGCGCTGCGCCGCAGCAGCGTCAGCGGATCGACGTACTGCCCGTCGGCGACCCGCCGCGCGCCGAGATGGACGTGCGGCCCACCCCGGGGAGCACCGGAGCGCCCAACCGTCCCGATCAGCGCATCCGCGGCGATCGCCCGGCCCCGTGAGGTCGCGATCGATCCGAGGTGGAGATACGACGCCACCAGGGAGCCGCAGCGCACGGAGACGGTGCGGCCTGCGCTCCCGACGGTCCCGGCGAACCGGACCTTCCCAGCGCACGCCGCGCGGACCGGCGCACCGAGCGGCGCCGCCAGGTCGACACCACGGTGCTGCCCGGCGGCAAAGCGATCGGGCCCGACGGTGAACGGCCGCGCCGGCTCACCATCGACGGGCCAGCGCCACGTCGCCGCGGCGGCGGGCTCGGCGATGGTGACAGCGAGAGCGATGACGAGGAAGGCGCGCGCGAGCATCGGGCGACCGTACGGCCGCCTGGGCCGTTTCGACGACAACGCGCGGGTCTTGGCACACACCCGCCGCGATGACGGCACAGAGGCGGAGTTCCGTCGCCGTTCGCGTCGAGGCTCTGCGTCAGCTCTCGGTGAGCGCCTTGTACAGCGCGTTCGCCTTCACGCCGGTCAGCTCGGCGACCACCGCCGCCGCCGGGCGCGGCTTCGCGCCGGCGTCCACGAGCGCGCGGAGCGCTTCCACCGCGGGCCCCAGGTCGCCCTCGACCACAGGAGCGCCGGCGAACACCACCACGACCTCGCCCTTCGGGGGCGCGTCCGCGTACTTCGCGGCCAGCTCGGCGGCCGTCCCGCGCGCGATCTCCTCGTGCACCTTCGTCAACTCCCGGCACACCGCCACGGGCCGGTCGGGATCGACCTCGGCGAGAACCCGCAGCGACGCCGCCACGCGACCGGGCGACTCGAACGCCACGGTCGTCTCGTCGGACACCACGAGCGTGCGCATCTCCCCCGCCTTGCGCGGCAGGAACCCGACGAACCGCCACCGATCGGCGGGCAGCGCGCTTGCGACCAGCGCGCTCAGCACCGCGCTCGGTCCGGGCAGCACCTCGACCGCGAGCCCGGCGGCGACGCACGCTTGGACCAGGACGTAGCCCGGGTCGCTCACGAGCGGCATCCCGGCGTCTGAGACCAGCGCCACCGTCAGCCCGTTGCTCATCCGGTCCACGAGCTCCAGGGCCCGGCCGCGCTCGTTGTGCTCGTGGTAGCTGACGAGCTTCGCGTCGACGCCGTAGCGGTCGAGCAGCACGCGGGTCCGGCGGGTGTCCTCACAAGCGACGACATCGGCGTCGCGCAGCGCGCTGAGCACCCGGAGCGTCACGTCCTCGAGGTTCCCGATCGGCGTCGGGCAGACGACCAGGCGACCGGTGCTCACGAGCCGACCGCCTCGCGGGCGAGGAGCGCTGCGCCGAGCATCCCCGACTCCGCGCCGAAGCCCGATGGGACGATCTGCACGGCGTCGCGCATCGGCGGCAGCGCCCGTGCGGCGACGACCTCACGCGCAGGCCCCAGCAGCAGCTCCCCCGCGCCGATGACTCCGCCGCCGATGACCACGGTCTGCGGATTGAAGATGTTCACGACGTTGGCGATCCCCACGCCCAGCCACCTGCCGATGCGGCGAACCGCCTTCTCGGCCGCGGCGTCTCCGTCGTGGGCGAGCTCGGTGACCAGGGCGCCGGTGATCTCGCGGCCGGAGGCCAGCGCGCGGCCCAGCGCGCTGTCGGCATGCTCGCGCGCCAGCTCCCGGCCCTCCCGGGCCAGCGCAGGACCCGAGACGACCGCCTCCAGGCACCCGCGGTTCGGACAGGCGCCGGCACACTCGGGTCCGTCCGCGTCCACGACCATGTGCCCGAGCTCCGGGCCCGCGCCCTGTGCGCCCCGGGCGAGCTGTCCTTCCACGACCATCCCGCTGCCGATCCCCGTGCCGATGGTGAGCAAGACCGCGTCGCGCGCACCCTGCGCCGCGCCCGCGCGCCACTCGGCGAGCATCGCGGCGTTGGCGTCGTTGTCGATTGCCACGGGCAGCCCGACGCGCTCGGCGACGAGGTCGCCGAACGGGACTCCCGCGATCGGCAGGTGCGTGCTCATCATCGCCACGCCGCGCGCGCGGTCCATGAGGCAGGGGATTCCCAGGCCGATGCCCCCGATCTCGACGGACGCCGCGGCGCGCACCTCGTCGATCGCCGAGACGACCGTGTCGAGCACCTCCTGCAGCGTCAGCGACTGCGCCGCGCGGTGAGCGCGGGCGTGGACCTGGAGATCGGCGTCGACGGCCCCGGCCAGCAGCTTGGTGCCGCCGAGATCCACGCCGATCATGCATGTGCCCGTCATGAGAGTCGACACCGTAGTCCGCGCGGCGGCTTGCAGGAGCCGGGAAGCCCGGTCCGTACCCTGAGTCGGATGCGCCAGGAGCCCCGCCCCCCGAGCGCCGAGCAGGACGCTGAGCCGGAATACCGCGTCTACCGCTCGCGTCCGAAGCTGCTGACCCGCGACCGCGGGGACGATTTCGAGCGGCCGCGCAGCGGCGGTGACGGCGGCAACGGCGGCCCGCGCTGGCGGCCGCGCCTACCCGGCGGCCCCAAGCGCGGAGGAGGAAGGAAGGGCCTCTCCTTCGGCCGGGTCGTCAAGTGGATCGTCGTCGCGGCAGCGGTCTGGATCGGGATCAGCCTCGTCGCGTTCCTGATCAGCGCGCAGATCGAGCAGGGCAAGGTCGACGACGACGTAAGCGTGCTCCTGGGCGGCGCGGGCTACCCGCTCACGTCCCCGAACAACGTCCTGGTCCTCGGCTCGGACCAGCGCAGCGAGGGGACCGCCGAGCCCGGCGCCTCCACCAGCGGTCCCAGCCGCTCGGACTCGATCATGCTGCTGCGCGTCGGAGGCGGGAACAACCAGCGCCTCTCGATCGCCCGGGACACCCTCGTCGACATTCCCGGCCACGGCGTGCAGAAGATCAACGCCGCCTACGCAATCGGCGGCGCCGCGCTCACGATCCAGACCGTCGAGCAGTACACGGGCATCGACGTCAACCACCTCATCGAGGTGAGCTTCGAGGACTTCCCCAAGCTCATCGACGCGATGGGCGGCATCAACTACAAGGGCGGATGCGTCGTCGGCAAGATCAACGGCGGCTACGCCAACGGCGGCGTCACCGTGCGCGTGCGCGCCGGTGTGAAGACGCACCTCAACGGCGACCAGGCGCTCGCGCTCGCCCGCACCCGGAAGAACGCGTGCAACGGCGCTGAGGACGACCTCAGCCGGGCCCGGCGCCAGCAGAAGATCATCTCGTCGATGAAGAACCGCGCCCTCTCGCCCGCCGGTTTCGTCCGGATGCCGATGATCGCGTGGCAGATGCCCAAGACCTTCCGCAGCGACATGAGCGGCCCAACGATGCTCGGGCTGTTCGCGGCGATGTCGATCGGCTCACCCGAGACGAAGGTCCTGGGCACGCCGTCGGGCATCGTCCCGCCCGAGCTCAAGCAGCGCCGCGTGGAGCAGTTCCTCGGTGACTGATCGCCCCCGCTGCTACGTCGCGAGCCCGCTCGGGTTCAGCGAGGCTGGACGGCACTACTACGCCGAGGTGTACCTGCCGGCCCTTTCCGCGGTCGTCGAGCCGGTCGACCCGTGGTCGCTGACGCAGCCCTGGGAGGTCGAGCAGGCCATCGCCGCCGGCCGCGAGCGCGACATCTTCCTGGAGATCGGTCGCCGCAACAGCGAGGCGATCCGCAGCTGCACGCTGTTGGCCGCCCACCTCGACGGTCAGGAGGTCGACGCCGGAACCGCCGCGGAGATCGGCTACGGCGTCGCCGCCGGGCTGACGTGCTTCGGGCTCCGCACCGACCTGCGCCAGAGCGGTGAGCCGGGCATGGTGGTGAACCTCCAGGTGGAGGCCTTCATCGTCGAGAGCGGTGGGCGGGTCGTCGATTCGCTGGACGCGCTCGTGGCCGCGCTGGCGACCCCGGATTGACTTTCGTAGGCGTTTCGATACATACTTCGTAGGCGTTTCGTAACGACGTCCTCCGATGTTCGCCACACGATCCACATCCACCGCCGACTTCCTGCTCGACCTGCTCGAGCTCACCAGCGTCGGCCCGACGTCGCTCGAACAGGCGGGCTCCGGCCAGCGCACCAGGCACGGGCTTGCGACGCTCGAGGCTGAGGGCCTCGTCGCCTCCGCCGCCGAGGCCGGCGTGATCCGCTACCGCACCACGGAGACCGGACTGGCCGCGCTTGAGCGCCGCGGTCGCATTCCCGGGCGAGGCACCGTGCTCTTCACCGACATCGTCGGGTCGACCGAGCTCATCGCCGCGCTGGGCGAGGAGGGCGCCCACGAGCGCCGCAAGCGCCACTTCTCGCTGCTGCGCGATGCGATCGGCGGGCACCGCGGCCGGGAGGTCAAACGGCTGGGCGACGGCGTCATGGCCGTGTTCTCCGACCCGGCGGCGGCGACCGCGTGCGCCGCCGAGATGCAGCGCGCGGTGGCCGCAGACCCCGATCGGCTCGGCCTGCGCATCGGCGTCCACACCGGCGACCTGCTGCACGACGGGGACGATCTCTACGGCACGACCGTCATCGTCGCCGCCCGGCTGTGCGATCGCGCCCGGGCGGGGGAGACGATCGTGTCCGACGCCACGCACGCCCTGAGCGACGGCGCGGACCAGCCGGTGCGGCCACTCGGCGACCTTGCGCTCGCCGGCCTGCCGGACCCGGTCACCGCGTATGCGGCCGTCGCGTAGATGCCCCCCCGCTTCTTCCGTCACGGCGAACTCCCCCTCGTGCTGCTCGCGCTCCTCTCCGACTCGCCGCGCCACGGCTACGAGGTGATGGCCGAGCTCAATCGTCTGTTCGGTCCGCGCTACCGGGCGTCACCCGGAAGCATCTATCCGGCCATCGAGGCGCTCCAGGCCGAGGGCCTGATCGTCGGACAGCCGAGCGGCGACAAGGTCGTCTACGAGACCACGCCAGAGGGCGACCAGGCGCTGAAGGCCCGCGCCGACATGCTCGCCGCACTCGAGGTTCGCGTCGGGGTGCGCCTGGGCGACGAGTCGCTCGAGACGCTCCTGACCCACTTCAAGGCGCGCCTGTCACCGCTCTCGGGCCACATCGATCCGAGCGCGGCGGCCCTCGTGCTCGACCATGCGGCCAGCGCGATCGAGCAGCTCACCGTCGCACCCACGTCCAAGCGGAGGAGACACCATGCAGGATGACCCGTTCGCCCGCGCCGTCGAACGCGCCCAGGCCACCGAGCAGGCGCAGGCCCATGCGGTGCGCCGCCGCCGTCAGCAGCAGTGGTCGTCGGGCAACCGCACCGCGTTCCGGACCCACGCGACGGTGTTCGTCGCGGTCAACCTGCTGCTCTTCGTGCTCTGGCTGACGACCTGGCAGCTGCTCGACGGGACGAGCTACCCCTGGTTCATCTGGCCGCTGCTCGGCTGGGGTATCGGCCTCGCCGCCCACTACGCGGCGGTGCGCAACCACCTGCGCGGGCCGTCGACTCCGGCCGAAGCCCCCGTGCGGTCGAAGGCAGACGAACTGGCGCGACTGGCCGACCTGCATCGCGCCGGGTCACTGAACGACGAGGAGTTCAGCGCAGCAAAGGCCGAGCTCCTGCAGCAGGGGTGACGCTACGACTTGTCGCTGGACTTCGAGGAGCTCTTGGATTCGCTCTTCGAAGACGAGGACGATGAGCCGCTGTCGCTGGAGCTTGAGCTCGAGCTGTCGCTGCTGCTCGAGCTGCTGTCGCTCTTGGCGGCCTTCTCCCGATTGCGGCGCTTCGTGCCGTAGTCGGTGTTGTAGAAGCCCTTGCCCTTGAAGTGGACGGCGATGGGGTGGAAGACCCGCTCGACGGGGACACCGGTTTCCGGGTCATGCGTGAGCGCGTCCTCGCTCATGCTCTGCCTGACTTCGAAGGTCGTCCCGTCCGGGCGGCGGTATTCATAGAACGGCATGGCACTCCCAGTATAGGAGTGCCATCCGGGGGAATTCAGCCCGCCCGCCCGATGGTCAGGTACGCCATGCTGCCGCGGACGTCGAGCTGGACACCGCCGAGCAGGGCCGCCAACTCGTCCACGGTTCGGGGCGCCGCGACCTCACCCGCGCGGTGCAGGACACCGAGGTAGCGACGGCCGACCGCCGTCTCGGCGACCAGCGAGCTGGCGTGCACGGCGCCGCCGGGCGCGGTCTGCGCGAGCAACGCGTCGAGCAGCGCCCGGGGGTTCTCGACGATGTGCAGGAACCCCATACAGAGCACGGTGGTGAACCCGCCGTCGAGCGGCAGATCGAGCGCGTCGGCCTGGAGCAGGCGCACGCGCGCGCCGTCGTCACCGATGCGCTCGGCGGCGCGTTCGAGCATGGCGATGGAGCGATCGACGAGGACGGTCGGGCGGCCGGAGCGCGCGTGCAGCTCGGCGGTGGCGGCGGCGGATCCCGCTGCGACGTCGAGCAGCGGTCCGTCGTCCTCGGCGATCGCCGCGGCGGCGAAGGCCTCGTAGTCGTCGGGGGTGGTGCCCCAGACCAGGCGGTTGTAGGTGCGGCTGCGGACGAGCCGGTCATACCCCGCGGCCTTGCGGTCGTACGGGGCGCCGGCGTCGTCGAGCGCTGACTCGATTCTCCACATGGAGAAGACCGTAGCACGTATCTTCTCCGTGTGGAGAAATCAACGAAGGATCGGCTCCTCGACGCGGCGCTCGAGCTGCTGGGCCGCGAAGGGGCGAGGGCGATGACCGTGCGTGCGGTCGAGGAGGCGGCGGGTGTCCCCCACGGCTCCGTGCGCCACCACTTCGGCGGCCAGCGCGGCCTGCTGCTCGCGCTCTTCGATCACCTCGAGCGGGTCGAGCGGCCGGCCGACGGCGGACTCCCCGCCGCGGTCGCGCAGTGGCTCGGCCCGGGTCGGACGGTCGCCCTCGCGCGCTATGAGCTGTTCCTGCTGGCTGCGCGCGACGCGGAGCTGCGAGCGCCGCTGGTCGCCGCGCGCGAGCGGTTCGTGGCCCAGGTCGCCACCACGATGGGCGCCGAGCGGGCGCCGTCCGTCCTCGCGGCGATCGACGGCCTGCTCCTCGACGCGCTGGTCCGGGGCGAGCAGGACCCGGCGAAGCTCACCGCCACGATCGGGGCCCTCCTCGCGGGGGTGTGAGCATTGCGGTTCGGCTCACGACGGAGAATGCGCACACCCCATTCCCTGCACGCGCTCATCTAGTCTGGAATCAATGCCCGAGACCGACGTCGTCACCATGGAGAAGATCGTCGCGCTGGCCAAGCGCCGCGGCTTCGTGTTCCCCTCCTCGGAGATCTACGGCGGCCTCGGTTCGACGTACGACTACGGCCACTACGGCGTCCTGCTCAAGACGAACGTCAAGGACCAGTGGTGGCGCTCGATGCTCCAGGAGCGCGACGACATCGTCGCCCTGGACTCCGCGATCCTCCAGCACCCCAAGGTCTGGGAGGCATCCGGCCACCTCGCCGGGTTCAGCGACCCGATGGTCGACTGCCGCACCTGCAAGGCGCGGTTCCGGGCCGATCACCTCGCCGAGGGCAAGGCCGACCTGACGTGCCCCCAGAAGCCGAGCAAGCTCGCGGGCCAGGGCCCGGATTGCGACCTCACCGAGGCGCGCGACTTCAATCTCATGTTCGAGACGACGGTCGGCCCCGTGAAGGATTCCGGCTCCGTCGCCTACCTGCGCCCCGAGACCGCGCAGGGCATCTTTATCAATTTCAAGAACGTCCTGCAGTTCAGCCGCAAGAAGCCGCCGTTCGGCATCGCGCAGGTCGGCAAGTCGTTCCGCAACGAGATCACGCCCGGCAACTTCATCTTCCGCACGCGCGAGTTCGAGCAGATGGAGATGGAGTTCTTCGTCCCGCCCGCCGAGGCACCGGACTGGTACGCGTTCTGGAAGCAGTCGCGCTTCGACTGGTACACGAGGCTCGGCATCCGCCCGGACCACCTGCAGCTGCGCGAGCACGAGTCCGACGAGCTCTCCCACTACTCGTCGGGAACCGCCGACGTGGAATACCTCTTCCCCATCGGCTGGTCCGAGCTGGAGGGCATCGCCAACCGCGGCGACTTCGACCTCTCCGCCCACGCCAAGGTCAGCGGCGAGAAGCTCGAGTACTTCGACCAAGGCAGCGGGGAGCGCTACGTCCCGCACGTCATCGAGCCGGCCGCCGGCGCGGACCGCGCCACGCTCGCCTTCCTCGTCGACGCGTACGACGAGGAGGACATCGAGGGCGAGACCCGCACGGTCCTGCGTCTGCACCCGAAGCTCGCGCCGGTGAAGGTCGCGGTGCTGCCGCTCGTCAAGAAGGACGGGCAGCCCGAGGTCGCCAAGGAGATCGTCAAGACCCTGCGCGCGCGCATGCAGACCGAGTACGACGAGGGCGGCTCGATCGGCAAGCGCTACCGCCGCCAAGACGAGATCGGCACGCCGTGGGGCGTGACGGTCGACCACCAGACGCTCGAGGATCAGACCGTCACGCTGCGCGACCGCGACACGCTCGCGCAAGAGCGTGTGGCGATCGATGAGCTGCCCGCGCTGCTGAGCCAGAAGCTCGCGGCGGACTGGGTCTCGCCAAAGCTCAGCGAGGCCTGAACACTTGCTACCGTCCGCGCATGAGGACGGCACGGATAGCCCTCGTGGCGCTGCTGGCAACAGCGGCGCCGGCCAGCGCGGCGGACAACAGCCAGCTCGAACCGCGGAACGCGGCGGCAGCCCGAGAGGTCAAGCGCGACGCTCAGGCCGCTGAGATCTTCGGGAAGGCGCTCGAACGCGTGGCCGAGAAGCAATGTCGGATCAAGGACGCGGACGGGTCCACGACGAAGGCGCCCCCGAGCCAGGCGTTGCTCGACCTCATCGGCGTACTTCGACAGCCGTACGCTGGGGCTGAGCCGGCGGTCCCGCCGCTGCTGATCGGGCCTCCCGTCTTCACGTTCGACGGCATGCGCCCCGAGGCGGCACGCCGAGTCGCGTTGCCGGACGGACGCTCGGTTGCCCTGCTCCCGGTCGCGGATGTCGTTGATGAGCCGCTGACTCCACCGGGGTGCCGCCGCGCGCTCGTGCAGTCCGTGCGCCGAGAAGCGCGGAGCGCAACGGCAGGTGTGCGCCGCCGAGCGATTCGGGTTGCGCAAGAGATCCGGCTCGAGAGCAAGCCCAGCGCACCCGTCGAAGGAGTGGCGGCCGCGGTGTTGGACGGCGACGGCTACCCCATGGAGTTCATGGCCGGCCCCCTCGCGGAGATCCGCGACGAGGGCATCGGCGTCATCTACCACGTCGGCAAGCGCCGGTACATCGTTGGCATCGCCCCCGATGGCGTCGCCAGCGTCCAGTTCACGTTCTCGCGCGTCGTCGACTACGGGCGCCTGTACAAGCCGCACCGCTATCCAAGCGCGGAGACCATGACCGCGCCGGTGAAGGACAACGTCTTCGCAGTCTCGGCGAGCACCAAGCGCAGTCGGATGGATGGCTGGCCTTCGCGCAGCGCGTTCCTGGACACCGACGGACGCGAGATCCGGGCCTCGGAGTTCAGCAACCCGGGCTAAGCCCGCAGCAGCGCGTCACACGCCTCGCGCGTCCCGACCACCGCAATTGGCTCGCCCGCGCTGATCGGGAAGTCGTCCCGCGGGCGCCAGCGGTGGTCGCAGTGCAGGAACCGCAGGCGACCGTCCGCCTCGACCGCTCCGACGGTGTTGCCGTCCAGCGACGAGCCCACCGGCACCGTGGTCTCGAGCAGCCGCAGCGGCACGTTGGAGATCGGCAGGGCCTCGGCGAGTGACCGCCCCAGCAGGGCCGCGGCGAACGGCGGGGCCGCCAGATCGGCGACCGACCGCGTGAGGTCCATCTCGATCGTCTTGTCGAGCCGCTCGGCGAGCTGCTGGTCGAAGCAGCGCAGCACCACCCGAAGGTCCGGGTTGAGCTCGCGGGCCTTCAGAGCGCACTGCAGGTTCGCGAGGTCGTCCGTCGTCAGCGCCATGAGCGCGCGCGCCCGGCCGAGGTTGAGATCCTCGAGCGTGCCCGGGTTGCGCGCGTCACCAACGATCACGGGAATCTCGAGCGCCCGCGCAATCGTCAGGCCCGCGGCCTCCGCGCTCTGCTCGATCCCGATGCACGGGACGCCCGCGTCGTGCAGGCGGACGAGCACCTCCGTGCCCGCCCGGCCGAGCCCGCACACGACCACGTGGTCGCGGGTCGGGCGGGGGAACCGGCCGAGTGCCTGGTCGATCCGGGTGGTGACCAGGCTCTCCGTGATCGTCGCGAGGAAGATGCCCACGAGGACGGCCGAGAACGCCATCAGGAAGATGTCGTAGACCTTCACCCAGTCCGGCTGGCCGATGAGGTTCACGTCGCCGTAGCCGACCGTCGCCATCGTGGTGACCGTGAAGTAGATCGCGTCGAGCTCGTCGATCTTCACGGTGGTCCCGAAGTTGAAGATCGTCGCGCTGACGAGCATCACGAGCAGCATCACGGCGACCAGGATCACGGCACGCCGCGGCACGTAGGCGGCGAGGCCGCGCACCCGGCGCAGGCGGCGGGTCCGCCGCGCCCGTGCGTCTCCGCGCTGCGCCGCGCGGCGCTCGGCGGCCTGCTGGACGGCGACCGGCAGGGTGCCCCGCGCGCTGCTGGCCGCGTACGGGTCGATCAGTCCGAGGACGCGGTCGCCGAGGTCCTCACCCTCGGGAAGGACGTCGGTCGGCGTGTCGGCGTTGCAGAGCGCGACGAGGAGCGCCGGGTCCGTCGCGTCAACTTCGGCGACCTCCAGTGGACGGCCCGCGACGGTGATCCGCTGGCCGGTGTTGCCGAGCAGTGCGGCGTGCAGGAACGCGGGCGCGGCGACCTCCGCGTCGGAGAGGATCCGGCCCCGTTCACCGAGCAGCCCCTCGAGGCCCCCATCGCGGTCGCTGTGGTGCATGCGCACGACGACCGGACCCTCGTCGTGCAGCTCCTCGACGAGCAGCGCGGCGTGCAGGTTCCCGACGTCGGACGGGCCGAGCAGGCCGACCGCGGCCGCTTCGCCGATTCCGGCTTCGGCCCACGTGCCGGGCTCGGCGATGTCGCCCACCACGACCCGCGCGCCGGCGACGATCGCCGCCCTCGCAGCGAGGGCCGCCGGCTGCGTGCAGATCGCCACCACGGGCACGCCCATCGCGGCCAGCTCTTCGCGCACGCGGACCGCCAGGCCGTCGTCGCCGGCCAGCAGGATGGGGGCGGTCCCGTCCTTGGTGGCGGCGTTGTCGGGCATTCGCGCCGGGAGTCTGCCAGCACGGCGGGACACGCCGACTGCGCCACGCCCCTGCCGGGCTTGGATCCGGGTGGTACGGTTCGGTTTCTGAGGGGACTTGTCTCGGTGCGCGTCGCGCGCGCCGCTCCTCGGAACTGTCTATTCAAGTCCGGATCGGGGCGGGG
>JAEMSV010000007.1 GCA_016462625.1 Solirubrobacteraceae bacterium
TTGACGATGGTCGAGAACTCGGTCGAGCCCAGCGGCGCGTACTCCTCGCCGGTGACCTCAACGCCGTTGGCCTTCGCCCACGCCTTGATCTCCTTGTTGGCCGTGCGGGGGAAGACGTAGTCGCTGCCCACGAGGAACAGCTTCTTGACGCCCTTCTCCTCCTTCAGGTACTCGAGGCCCGGGATGATCTGCTGGTTGGTGGTCGCCCCGGTGTAGAAGATGTACGGCGACGACTCCATGCCCTCGTACTGGACGGGGTAGTACAGGAGCGCCTTGTTCTTCTCGAAGACCGGCAGCATCGCCTTGCGCGACGCCGAGGTCCAACCGCCGAACGTGGCGGCGACCTTGTCCTGGGAGATGAGCTTCTGGGCCTTCTCGGCGAAGGTCGGCCAGTCCGAAGCGCCGTCTTCGACGACCGGCTCGAGCTGCTTGCCGAGCACGCCGCCGTTGGCGTTGATCTCCTCGATCGCGAGGAGCTCGGAGTCCTTCACCGAGACCTCGGAGATGGCCATGGTCCCGCTGAGCGACTGCAGGACACCGACCTTGATGGTGTCGCCGCTCGACTCGGCGGACGACGACGTGGAGCCGCTGCTGCTGCTCTCATCATCCGATCCGCAACCGACGGCGACGAACGCCGACAGGCACAGGACCAGGATTGCGAGCAGCCATGAGCGGCTGCCCTTCTGACGCGTTGACACGAACCCCCCTAGGGTTTGCACAGTGAAACTTGAGCAGACGACGGAGACGGTTCAGGCAACCGCCGTCTGCTCGCTCGACAAGCTTGCGCCGGTCGTGGCGAACCCGCCTTCGACCGAGTGTCGAACGGGTGGGGTGAACGGGCCGACCGCCCGTCTCGCCCCGGGGTGAGTGGGTGACTCACCCACCCCGGGTGAGGACACGAGGACGCGCCTGAAGAACGGGTCGCTGGGCGACCCGAACCCCAGGGCCGATCGGAGTCGGCATCTCGGGGGCGATCCCGAGACGTTCCAGGAGATGCTCGACGCGCTTGCGGTTCCGCAGCCCGATCGTCAGGACGAGGTCGACGGTCCATATCGCCTGGAAGCGGTCGTCGGGCGGGTGCGCGAGGCGGACGGCGGGTTCCAGGCGAAGGTCGAGTTCGTGGTCCGCATAGCCGACGGGACCGGCGCGCTCTGGGGGAACGGCGGTGACTGGAGCGAGGTGTTCTCGACGCCGAACGTCGCCGACGCGCAGGAGCACGAGCTCGACCAGTTCTGGGGGGACGTGGGGACCGGAGGACTCGACATGCGCGCCGAGCCGGACCCGCCGCCGGTGTTCTGGTACGGAGTCGACGAGGCGTCACGCGCGGCCCTGAAAGGGCTCTAACCCGACCGAGTGTCGAAGCGCCAGGGTCCTGGGTTCGACCGGTCGTACTCGCCCAGGGTGACTGCCCTTCCCTGCGGGGAAAACGTGTGGTTGACTCGCCGCGACTCGTCCTTTCAGACCGTGCCGGAGCCGCCGTGCGCCTCACCCCGTCAGACCAGGAGAAGCTGTTGTTGTCCGTCGCGGGGATGGTCGCGCGCGACCGGCGTGATCGGGGCGTGAAGCTCAACCACCCGGAGGCCACCGCGCTGCTGTGCTGCTGGGTCATGGAGCGCGCCCGCGACGGCGACGCGACCGTGGAGCAGCTGATGAGCGACGGGCGCGAGGTGCTGTCGCGCGCGGAGGTCATGGAGGGCGTGCCTGAGCTGCTCGACGAGGTGCAGGTCGAGGCGACGTTCCCCGACGGGCGCAAGCTGGTCACCCTCCACCACCCCATCGCATGACGCTGATCCCCGGACAGGTCATCGCCGCCGAGGGCGAGCTCGAGCTGGCGCCGTCGCGCGAGCGGCGCATCATCGAGGTGCTGAATGCCGGCGACCGGCCGATCCAGGTCGGCTCGCACTTCCACTTCGCCGACGCGAACAGCGCGCTGGAGTTCGAGCGCGACGCGGCCCTCGGCTTCCGCCTCGACATCTACGCAGGGACGTCGGTGCGCTTCGAGCCCGGAGCGTCGCGTGAGGTCACGCTGGTTGCGCTCGGCGGCGCACAGCGGGTCCCCGGCCTCCAGATCAAGAAGGACCAGGCATGAGCTTGCGAAACGACTCGCCTGGGGGCTCGCGTTCCGCCGCGGGAACTCGCTGCGCTCCTTCCCGCAACCTCGAGGTCTCCGATGTCGTTTGATCGCCAGCGCTACGCCGAGCTCCTCGGCCCGACCGTCGGCGACAAGGTCCGCCTGGCCGACACCGACCTGTGGATCGAGGTCGAGGAGGACCGCTGCGTCTCCGGCGACGAGGCCGTCTTCGGCGGGGGCAAGACCATCCGCGAGTCGATGCTCCAGGGCACGACCACCCGCGCGGAGGGCGCGCCAGACCTGATCGTCACGAACGCGCTGATCCTCGATCACTGGGGGATCGTCAAGGCTGACATCGGCGTCCGCGACGGGCGGATCGTCGCGATCGGCAAGGCCGGCAACCCGGACGTGATGGACGGGGTGACCCCGGGGCTGCACATCGGGGCGAACACCGACGTCATCGCGGCCGAGGGCAAGATCGTCACGGCGGGCGCCATCGACTGCCACGTGCACTTCATCACCCCGACGATCGTCGACGAGGCGCTCGCCGCCGGCGTCACGACGATGATCGGCGGCGGCGCCGGGCCCACCCACGGAACGCTCGCCACCACGTGCACCGTCGCGGGCGCCATGCCGCTGATGCACCGCGCGCTCGACACGTACCCGATGAACATCCTGCTGCTCGGCAAGGGCAACACGGTGAGCGCCGGTTCGCTGGAGGAGATGGTGCTCGCGGGCGCGGGCGGCTTCAAGCTGCACGAGGACTGGGGCTCGACCCCGGCGGCCATCGACGCGTGCCTGACCGCGTGCGAGCGCTGGGGGCTCCAGGCGGCGATCCACACGGACACGCTCAACGAGGCCGGCTACCTCGAATCGACGATGGGCGCCATCGCCGGCCGAGGCATCCACGCCTACCACACCGAAGGTGCGGGCGGCGGGCATGCGCCGGACATCATCGCCATCGCGTCGCACCCGAACGTGCTGCCGTCGTCGACGAATCCGACCCGCCCGCACACGATCAACACGCTGGCCGAGCACCAGGACATGCTCATCGTCTGCCATCACCTCAACCCGAAGGTGCCGGAGGACCTGGCCTTCGCCGAGTCGCGCATTCGGGAGACGACGATGGCCGCCGAGGACGTGCTCCACGACATCGGCGCGATCTCGATGATCGGCTCGGATTCGCAGGCGATGGGCCGCGTGGGGGAGACGATCATCCGCACCTGGCAGACCGCGCACGCGATGAAGCACCGGCGCGGGCAGCTCTCGGCGATGGAGCGCGCGGACAACGAGCGCGCCAAGCGGTACATCGCGAAGTACACGATCGCGCCGGCCGTCGCCCACGGGCTCGATGGCGTGATCGGCTCGGTCGAGCCGGGCAAGCTCGCCGACCTCGTCGTGTGGGACCCGGGCTTCTTCGGGATCCGCCCCAACGTCGTGGTCAAGGGCGGCGCGGTGGCGTGGGCGCCGATCGGGGACGCGAACGCGTCGATTCCGACCCCGCAGCCGATCTTCGCCCGGCCGATGTTCGGCGCGTCTCCTGCCGCCGCGCCCGATCACGCCGTGACGTTCGTCGCACCCGAGGCGCTCGCCGGCGGGCTCGCCGACCGCCTCGAGTTGCGCCGCGAGCTGGTCGCCGTCACCGACACGCGCGGGGTCACCAAGGAGGCGATGCCGAACAACGGCGCGCTGCCGGAGATCTCCGTCGATCCGGAGACGTTCGTCGTCACGGTCGACGGGGAAGCCATCGAGTCGATGCCCGTCTCCGAGCTGCCACTCGCGCAGCGGTACTCGCTGTTCTAGCCATGGCCGCCTCCGCCCTGGAACTCCTGCTGGCCGACGGCCGCACCCCGACCGGAGGCTTCGCGCACTCGGGCGGGCTGGAGGCGGCGGCGCTCAGCACCGCCGAGGTCCCGCACTTCCTGCGGGCGCGGCTGCGGACGGTCGGCGTCATCGACGCGGCGGTCGCCGCCCGGGCCGCGGCCGGCGACGAGCCGCTCGAACTCGATGATGCCTGGGCGGCGCGGACGCCCGTCCCGGCCGTGCGCGACACGGGGCGCCGGCTGGGCCGCGCTCTGCTGCGCCTGGCCTCGAAGCTGTGGCCCGGGGCGCTCGACTCCTACGCGGCCGCCTCGTCGCTGACGCCGCGCCCTGTCGTCCTCGGGCTCGCCGGCGCGACGACTGGGATGGACCCGCTGTCCGTCGCTCGGCTCTCGCTGTACGACGACGCCGCCACCGTCGTCTCGGCCGCACCGAAGCTGCTGTCCGTCGACGCGCTCGATGCCACCGCGTGGCTCGTGGGCGTCGCACCGCTGATCGACGCGCTCGCTGCCCGTGCGGCGGCCGTCGGTCCGACCGACCCCCTTCCCGCCCCGAGCACTCCATTGCTCGACCGGCGGGCGTTCCAGCATCACCTCGAAGAACGGAGGCTCTTTGTCAGTTGAAGAACGTGCCCTGCGGGTCGGCATCGCCGGCCCGGTCGGGACCGGCAAGAGCTCACTCGCCGCGGCGCTGTGCGGCGCCCTGGCCGACGACATCCGCATCGGTGTCGTCACGAACGACATCTACACCGACGAGGACGCCCGCTTCCTGCGCAGCCAGGGTGTCCTCCCGCCCGAGCGGATCGTCGCGGTCCAGACGGGCTGCTGCCCGCACACCGCGATCCGCGACGACGTCAGCGAGAACCTCCTGGCCGTCGAGACGCTCGAGGCGGACACGGGCCCGCTCGACATCGTCTTTGTCGAGTCCGGCGGCGACAACCTCACCGCGACGTTCTCGCCGGCGCTCGCCGACACGCAGATCTTCGTCCTGGACTGCGCAGGCGGCGACGACGTCCCGCGCAAGGGCGGGCCCGGCGTCGAGCGGGCGGACCTGCTCGTCATCAACAAGATCGACATCGCCCCGCTGGTCGGGGCGAGCGTCGAGCGCATGGTCAGCGACGCGGGTGAGCGCCGCGGCGGCCGCCCGACGCTGCCGACCTCGCTGCGCTCCGAGGAGGACGTCGCCCGGATCGCCGACTGGGTGCGCGGCGAGCTGGCTCGCCACCGCGCGGGCGAGCTCATCCCCGCCGACCCGGGCCCGATGGCCCCGCATGTCCACGCGCACGACGACCACGACCACGACCACGCGCATCCGCACGAGCACGCCCACACGCATTGAGATCGTCGCGACGCGCGACGGCTCCGTCACGCGGCTCACCCGCCTGGCCGGCCGCGGCCTGCTGCGGGCGCGCATGCTGCCGGCGGACGGCGACGTCGCACGGGTGGCGCTCGTGCAGACCGCCGCGTCGCTGCTCACAGGCGATCGCGTGCAGATCGACGTCCGCTGCGGGCCGGGCGCGCGACTGCGGCTCGTCGATGTCGCCGCGATCGTCGCCCACGACGTGCGCGGGGGCGACCCCGCCGAGATGGACGTGCGGCTCGAGGTCGGTGCGCGGGCGCGGCTGGAGTGGGACGCGCAACCGTTCGTGCTGGTGGCCGGTGCCGACGTGCGGCGGCACACGGAGGTCGAGCTGCGCGGCGGAGGCGCCGCCCTGCTGCGCGACACCCTCGTGCTCGGCCGGGCACGGGAGCTCGCCGGGCGGCTGGTGACGAGCACCGAGGTCGTGCGCGACGGAAGGCCGCTCCACGTCGAGTCGCTCGACACCGGCGACGTGGGCCTGCTCCGCTCGCCGGCCGTCATCGGCGGGGCGAAGGTCATCGACACGCTGGCGCTGTATGGGGCACGGGCCGAGGACGCCGCCGCGTTCCAGCTGGCGGGACCAGGGAGCATCCGCCCGACGCTCGCCAGGTCGCTCGCCGACGCCGAGCGAGGCACCGGGCCCGTGCGCGCCGCGTGGCGCGCCGCGCTGCTTGGTCAGGACGCCGGTGCGACCGTCAGCGCCCTGCCGTCGGTTTCGTCGTTCCGTTCCGGCCGCTCAGCCGCGCTGTCGTAGCGAGCCGGCCGCAGCACCAGGACTTCGCACGTCGCGCGGTCGAGGAGCCACGCGACGTCCTCGGGTGAGAGGCCGTCTGTGTCCCCGGTGCGGACCGGGACGACGATCCGGTCGAACCGCTCCTGCGCGATCGCTTCGCGGAGCGCGTGGCGGACGGTCCGACCGCGCTCGATGCGCGCATCCACCGCGATGTGCTGCGTGGCGGCGCGCCGCTCGATGGCCTCGAGGACGGGCATCACGGTCAGCGCCTGCCCGGGCATCGCAGCCGTGAGGGGCAGATCCAGCGGCACGGGCACGAGGTATGTGGGGACGAGCACCGCGCCTTCGGCGCGCGCAAGCCGCAGGGTCGCGTCGAGGGCTCGCTGCGACACGGCCGTGCCCACGAAGGGGAAGAGGATGCGATGTGCTGCCGGATCGAGCTGGGCTGCCTCGCGCCGGCGGATCAGCATCACCGCGAGGACGACGACCGCGATGCCGAGCGGGATTGAGAGGATCTCCAGCGGGCTCATGCCGACGGCTCCTCGCGGGCGGTGCGATCGGCGACGATCCGGACGTCGATGCCCGGCAGCGAGCGCACGAGGCGCATCGGCAGCGGTTCGGAGAACCGGCGCAGCCCGGTGCGAGGGGAGGGGACGCCCAGCAGCACGTAGGTCGTCCCGCGTTCGGCGGCGACCCGCTTCACGGCCGTCACCACGTCGTCTCCAGGCTCGATGAGCACGTGTGCGCCGAGGACGGAGGCGAGCCGCCGCAGGCCCTCGAGCTGCTCCTGCTCCTCCTCGCTGAGCGCGCGGTCCGGCGGCGTGACCCACACGAGGTCGAGCTCTGCGCCGAGCCGCTGGGCGGAGCGGAAGGCGCGGCGGACGACTCGCTGAGAGCGCGGCGTCGGGGTCACGAGCGCGAGGAGCCGCTCGCTCACGGTCACGGCCGAGGGGGAGACGCGGTCGTCGCGGGTCGGTGCGCGGACCGGCTTGACGACGAGCCGCTTGGCCTCGACCTCCTCGGCGACCTGCCGGAGTGCGACCTCGCGCAGCGCCGCGAGGTGCTCGGTCTTGAAGAAGCCGTTCAGCGCGGCGCCGATGCGCTCCGCCGGGTAGATCTTCCCGGCGCGCATGCGGTCGAGGAGCTGGTCGGGCGGCAGGTCGATGAGCAGCACCTCGTCCGCGGTTGCGAGCACGCGGTCGGGCAGGGTCTCGCGCACATTGACGCCGGTGAGCTGGGCGACCTGGTCGTTGAGGGACTCGAGGTGCTGGACGTTGACCGTGGACCACACGTCGATGCCCGCTTCGAGCACCGCCTCGACGTCCTGCCACCGCTTCGCGTGTTCCATCCCGGCGGCGTTCGTGTGGGCGAGCTCGTCGATGAGGCAGAGCTGCGGGCGGCGCGCGAGGACGCCGGGGAGATCGAGCTCGTCGAGCGTGCGGTCGCGGTACATGATCCGGCGGTGCGGGATCTGCTCGAGGCCGACGGCCTGGGCCTCGGTCTCCGCTCGCCCGTGCGGCTCGAGGTAGCCGATCACGACATCGCGGCCGCTCGCCGCCTCGGCACGGCCGTCGGCGAGCATCCGGTACGTCTTGCCCACGCCGGCGGCCATGCCGAGGAAGATGCGATGCCGACCTCGCTCCACGTTCCGATCATGCCCCAAGCACGTTGTGCACGATGAGATCGATGAGCTTGATCCCGACGAACGGGGCGATGATCCCGCCGAGGCCGTAGATCAGCAGGTTCCGGCGCAGCAGTGCGGTCGCGCCGCTCGGCCGGTACCGCACCCCGCGCAGCGCCAGCGGCACGAGCAGCGGGATGACGATCGCGTTGAAGATGATCGCGCTGATGATCGCCGACTGCGGGGTGCCGAGGCCCATGATGTTCAGGTCGTCGAGCGGGCCCGACTGCTCACCGGCTGCCGCATAGGTCGCCGCGAAGATCGCCGGCAGGATGGCGAAGTACTTCGCCACGTCGTTGGCGATCGAGAACGTCGTCAGCGCACCGCGGGTGATCAGGAGCTGCTTGCCGACCTCGACGATCTCGATGAGCTTCGTCGGGTTGCTGTCGAGGTCGACCATGTTGCCGGCCTCGCGGGCCGCCTGGGTACCCGTGTTCATCGCCACGCCGACGTCGGCCTGCGCCAGCGCCGGGGCGTCGTTGGTGCCGTCGCCGGTCATGGCGACGAGCCGGCCCTGCTCCTGCTGCTCGGCGATGAGCGCGAGCTTGCGCTCCGGCGTCGCCTCCGCGAGGAAGTCGTCGACCCCCGATTCCTCGGCGATCTTCGCCGCGGTCAGCCGGTTGTCGCCGGTGACCATGACCGTGCGGATGCCCATGGCGCGGAGCTGGTCGAACCGCTCCCGCATGCCGTCCTTGATGACGTCCTTGAGGTAGACGACGCCGAGCACCTGGCTGTCGCGCGCGACAGCCAGCGGCGTGCCCCCCTCGCGGGCGATCCGGTCGAGCACGTCGCGGAGCTCCGGCGGGGACTGCCCGCCCTCGTCGCGCACCCAGCGCTCGACGGAGTCACCTGCGCCCTTGCGCAGCCGCTGGCCGTCGACGTCAACGCCGCTCATGCGCGTCTGCGCGGTGAACGGCACGAACTCGTGCTCGTGCCCCGCGAGCTCGCGCTCGCGGATGCCGAACTGCTTGGCGAGCACGACGATCGACCGTCCCTCGGGCGTCTCGTCGGCGAGCGACGCGAGCTGCGCGACCTCGGCCAGCTCCTCCTCACGCACGCCTGGCATGGGGTGGAACGAGGCGGCCTGGCGGTTGCCCAGCGTGATCGTCCCCGTCTTGTCGAGCAGCAGGACATCGACGTCCCCCGACGCCTCGACCGCGCGGCCGGACAGCGCCAGCACGTTGCGACGCACCAGCCGGTCCATGCCCGCGATGCCGATCGCCGACAGCAGCGCCCCGATCGTCGTCGGGATGAGCGCCACGAGGAGTGCGATGAGCGTGGCCGTCGAAATGCCCGTGCCGGCGAAGTCGGCCATCGGCCGCAGCGTCACGACGACGACGAGGAAGATCAGCGTCAGGCCGGTCAGCAGGATCCCGAGGGCGATCTCGTTCGGGGTCTTGCGCCGCGAGGCGCCCTCCACGAGGGCGATCATCCGGTCGAGGAACGACGCACCGGGCTCCTGCGTGATCTCGACGACGATGCCGTCGGAGAGCACGCGGGTACCGCCGGTCACGGCGCTGCGGTCGCCGCCGGCCTCACGGATCACGGGCGCAGACTCCCCGGTGATCGCCGACTCGTCGACCGAGGCGATGCCTTCGATGACGGTCCCGTCGCCGGGGATGATGTGGCCCACGTCGACGACGACGACGTCACCCGGGCGCAGATCCTGCGCGGCGACCTCGGTGCCATCGCGCTTGATGGCGGTGGTGGTGGCGCGCATGGCGCGCAGCGTGGCGGCCTGCGCCTTCCCGCGGCCCTCGGCGAGTGCCTCGGCGAGGTTGCCGAAGACCACCGTGAGCCAGAGCCAGATGGCGACTGTGAACGTGAACCACGCTGGATCGTCGCCGGTGCCTTCCAGCGGCGAGCCGATCGCTTGGGCGAACCAGATGATCGTGGTCAGCACGGCGCCGACCTCGACGACGAACATCACGGGGTTGCTGTACATGTGTCGCGGGTCGAGCTTGCGCAGCGCGTCCAGCAGCGCCGAGCCGAGGGGCAACGTCATCGGGTCTCCTCATCGAGGGCGAGGTTCAGCTGCAGCACGTTCACGCCGGGCTCGCCCATGAACCCGAAGGCGCGTCCGTCGGTGTGCTCGTCGATCAGGTCGTTGACGCGGTCGAGGGTCAGCCCGCGCTCGCGAGCGACGCGACGGGCCTGGATCTCCGCGTTCTCGGGTGAGATGTGCGGGTCGATGCCGGAGGCCGAGGTGGTCACGGCATCGGGTGGGATCTCGCCGACCGGGACGTCCTCGCGCTTGCGGTACGCGGTGGCGGCCTCGGTGAGCTGGTCGGCCAGGTCCTGCTGGTTGGGGCCGAGGTTGTTGAAGTACGTCGCGCTGGCGGAGTATCCGGTCGCCGACGGGCGGCTCTGGAAGTACTGCGGCTTGCCGCCGAAGTCCTGGCCGATCAGCTCTGAGCCGACGTCCTTGCCGTCGCGTTGCACGATCGAGCCGTTGGCCTTGCCGGGCATCACGACCTGAGAGATCCCGGTCACGGCGAGGGGGTAGATCAATCCGCAGATCACCGTGAAGAGCACGACGGCGACGGCGGATGCGATGAGGTCCTTGCGCATGTCTGGTCCTCCTTTCTCAGAAGAGCTGGTCGGTCAGGCCCTGGACCAGCGGCCCGAGCAGGAGTGCGGGGACGAACGTCAGGAGGGCAACGAGCGCCACGGCACCGACGAGCAGGGCCACGAAGGTCCCCGTGTCGGTGCGCATCGTTCCCGGCCCCGGCGGCGACACCCGCTTGCCGGCGAGGGCGCCGGCGACCGCGAGGGCCGCGAGCATCGGCACGAAGCGGCCGAGCAGCATGCCGAAGCCGCCCATGATGTTGGCGAACGTGATCGCGTAGGCGCCCTCGTTCGTGCCGTTGGGCTGGACGTAGCCCGTGTAGCCGGCGAACGCCGAGCCGTTGTTGTTCGCCTGCGAGACGTAGCTGTACAGCGTCTCGGCGAAGCCCTGCGGACCGCTGTCGTAGATCGAGGGCGCCCCCCATTTCGTCCCGATGGCCAGCGCGGTGAGCACCAGCACGATGAGCGGGACGAACAGGGTCCCGATCGCGACGAGCCTGATCTCGCGCGGGCCGATCTTCTTGCCGAGGTACTCCGGTGTGCGGCCGACCATCAGGCCCGCGAGGAAGACCGCGAGCAGGACGAACAGCAGCATGCCGTACAGGCCCGAACCGACGCCGCCGAAGATGACCTCGCCGGTCATCATGTTCGCGAGTGGCACGGCACCGCCGATGCCGGTCAGCGATTCCATGGCCGCATTGACCGCGCCGCACGAGGCGACCGTGGTGACCGCCGCGAAGAGCGACGACGACCCGATCCCGAACCGGATGTCCTTGCCCTCCATGTTGCCGCCGGTCAGCCCGGCGGCGTGCATGGCGGCGCTGCTGTCGCTCTCGGCGACGTAGACGATCGCGACGGCCGCGACGAACCACACGGTCATCGCCGCGTAGATCGCCCAGCCCTGACGCGAGCTGCCGACCATGCGGCCGAACGTGTTCGTCAGCGCGGCCGGGACGATCAGGATCGCGAGCATGAGGACGAAGTTCGTCAGGGTGTTCGAGTTCTCGAACGGGTGGGCGGCGTTGACGTTGAAGAAGCCGCCGCCGTTGGTCCCGAGCTCCTTGATGAACTCCTGCGAGGCCACCGGGCCGCGGGCGAGCGTCTGCGAGCCGTCCGTGAGCGTCGTGACGTCAACGGAGCCGCCGAGCGTCTGGATGACGCCCTGGGTGACGAGGAACAGCGCGCCGAGGATGCAGATCGGCAGCAGGACGTACAGCGTGCCGCGCGTGAGATCGACCCAGAAGTTGCCGATGACCGACGCCTCGCGCCGGGCGAACCCGCGGATGACGGCGACCGCCACGGCCAGGCCCACCCCCGCGCTGACGAAGTTCTGCACGGCCAGGCCGGCCATCTGGCTGAAGTACGACATCGTCGTCTCGCCGCCGTAGAACTGCCAGTTGGTGTTGGTGACGAAGGAGACGGACGTGTTGAAGGACAGGTCCCACGTCGGGGAGCCGAGGCCTTCCGGGTTGAACGGGTGGATGCCCTGCGTGCGCAGGATCAGGTACAGCGCGCCGAGGAACATGCCGCTGAAGATCAGGACCGTGCGGGCGTAGCCCTTCCAGTCCTGCTCGCGCGACGGACTGGTTCCGAGCAGGCGGTACATCCCGCGTTCGACCGGCGCCAGGACGGGGGTGAAGATGACCCGCTCGCCCTCGAAGACCCGCATGAGGTAGCCGCCGAGCACCGGCGTGAGCGCGGTCAGGACGGCGAGGAAGACGGCGATCTGCAGCCAGCCGGTGACGTTCACAGCTCCTCCCCGCGCACGAGTGCGTAGGTGAGCCAGAGCGCGAGGACGATGGCGATCGCCAGACAGACGGCGTCGGCGAGGCTCATACGCGCTCCAGTCCGGCGAGGACCGCGAAGAGGAGGGCGAACCCGAGGAGCGCGAGGACGACGCTGACGACGTCGCCGGCTCCCTCCGGCAGGCCCAGGAAGGCAATGGTGGTCATGCCATCCAGCCTCGGCCGGCGCCCGTGGAGGCGGCGTCACGGTTCAGGGCGGCGGCGTCAAGATCTCGTCAAGATCGCGGGATGCCCCTCTCGTCTGCGTTGTGGTCGGAGATCGACGACGACATCTGGCCCGCGATCCGCGCCCATCCGTTCGTCACGGGTCTGACGGACGGCTCGCTGGATCGCGAGGCGTTCCGCTTCTACGTCGTCCAGGATGCGCACTACCTGCGCGAGTACGCACGGGCGCTGGCGATCTGCGGGGCGCGGGCGCCCGAGGTCGATGCGATCCGGATGTTCTGCGAGCACGCCGCCGGAGCGATCGTGGTGGAGCGCGAGCTGCACGAGTCGTTCTTCGCGGACTTCGGGATGAGCGAGGCCGATGTGGCCGCGACGCCGATGGCGCCGACGAACGTCGCCTACACGAGCTATCTGGTCAGCGCGGCGTACGGCGGGTCATACGCCGAGGCCGTCGCCGCGGTGTTGCCGTGCTACTGGATCTACGCCGAGGTGGGGAAGGAGCTGATGGCCGCCGGCTCGCCCGATCCGCTGTACGCCCGGTGGATCGAGACGTACGGTGGCGAGGAGTTCGCGGCGGTCGTCTCGGCGGTGCTGGACACCGTCGACGCACTCGGGCCCACGCTGTCGGACGCCGATCGCGCCGCGGCCGCGCGGCGGTTCGTGACCACGAGCCGGTACGAGTGGATGTTCTGGGAGATGGGGCGCACGCAGGAGGCGTGGCCGGTCTAAGCGAAGCGGTAGCCGACACCCGGGTCCGTGCGGATGCGGGTTCCTTCGGCGTCGACCTTGCGGCGCAGATTCGACATGTGGGTCCGCAGGGTCGCGGTGTCGTGCTCGTACGCCACGCCCCAGACCTCGGTCAACAGCGCACGGTGGGTGAGCAATCGCCCGCGATGGCGCATGAGGGTCTTCAGCAGGTCGAACTCGATCGGCGTGAGGTGGACCTCGGTGCCGTCGACACGGACCGAGTGCGCGGCGAGATCGAGCTCCAGGCCGTCGGCGCGCAGGACCGGGTCACCGGCGGCGGCGCCGGCGCTGCGCCGCAGCGCCGCCTGGAGCCGGGCGACGAGCTCCTTGGGGCCGAACGGCTTGACCACGTAGTCGTCGGCGCCCGCCTCCAGCGCCCGCACCTTCTCGTCCTCGTCGCCGACGGCCGAGAGCACGAGGATCGGCATCTCCGTCCACTCGCGGAGGCGCCGGCAGACCTCGATCCCGTCGATGTCCGGCAGAACGAGATCGAGGATCGCGGCATCGGGCGGGCGCACAGCGGCGCGGTCGAGCGCCTCCTCGCCGGTCTCGGCGACGACCGCCTCGAAGCCCGCCTCGCGCAGCACGACCTTCAGCGCGCGCACGATGTGGGGCTCGTCGTCACAGACCAGGATGCGGCTCACAGCGGGAACTCCACCACGAACGTCGAGCCCTGGCCCGGCAGGGACTCGGCGAGCACCCGCCCGCCGTTGGCCTCGATGAACCCACGGGCGACCGCGAGGCCGAGGCCGGCGCCGCCCGAGCTGCTGTCGGGCCGCCGGTAGAAGGCCTCGAAGACCCGCTCGCGCTCGCGCTCCGGGATGCCTGGGCCGCGGTCGACGATCCGCAGGACCAGGCGCGAGCCCACCGCGCGCGCCCGGATCGAGACCGGATGTCCGCCGCTGTGCTGGCGCGCGTTCTCCAGCAGGTTCGCCAGCGCCCGCTCGAGCTGCCCCGCGTCGGCCTGGACCAGCGGTACGTCGGGATCGATGCGCTCCTCGAACTCCCCGTCCCGCGCGCCGATCGCGCGCAGCGCCTCGGTGACGAGCTCCGGGATCGACACCCAATCCGGTCGCGGCTCGGCCGATCCGGCCTGCAGGCGCGAGAGGTCGAGGAGCTGGTCGACGAGCCGGGTGAGCCGCCGGGCGTCCTCGCCGACTGCGGCGACGAGGCCGGCGCGCTCGTCTTCCTGGAGCGCAGGGGAGGCCAGGGCGTCCGCGCTCGTGATGATCGAGGTCAGCGGCGACCGTAGATCGTGGGACACCGCGCGGAGGATCGCCGTCTTCAGGTCGTCGCTGCGCCGCAGCGCCCGGGTCTCCACGACCTCGCGTTCCAGCGTCTCGCGGTCGAGGGCCGCCGTCAGAACCGCGGTGAGCGGGGGGATCAGCCGCGCCTCCACGCGCGCTTGCGTCTCGGGGTCTAGCGCCGCTGGGAGGAGGAGCGTCGCAGGCCGTCGCCCCGTGCCGAGGTCGAGGACGAACGCGGTGTGCTGCGCGTCCCCATGCGCCTCGTTGAGGACGAGCACGGCTGACGGAACGCCGATGGCCTGAGCCAGCTCGGCCTCCACCGCAGGGAGCGCGGCCTCGACCCCGGTGCTGCCGAGGAGCAGTCGCGAGAGGCCGGCCGCGAGGTCCGCTTCGCGGCGGCGCTGCTCAGCATCGCGGGCTCTGGCACGCACGAGGTCGGCGAGCGTTCCCATCGCGATCGCGGTGACGGCGAAGATCGCGAGCGCCACCCAGTTCTCGCCGTCGGCGATCGTGAACGTTCCGGTGGGCTCGACGTGGAAGTAGTTGAACGTCAGCGCCGAGAGGACCGCCGTGGCGATTCCGAGCGCCCGCCCGAAGAAGGTCGCGACGGCGATGACCGCCAGCAGGTAGACGATCGCGAGCGACGCAATCGGCGCGATCTCGCGCAGGGCGTAGATCAGCGCGGTGATCGCGGCGACCGAACCGGCCGCCGCCGCCCATCCCGCGAGCACGGGCGGCCGGCGCGCCCCGAGCAGCGGTGACGGCGTGGGATCGGACACCCCGTCAGCGTACGTCGGCGAACGGACTCAGAACCTCTTTCGACCGAGTGTCGGTCGTCATCGCGCCGCCCCGCGCGGGAAGATGGGGGCTGAGATGGATGAAAGCCGCCTGCTGCTCGTCGGGGGACTGCTGCTGGCGGTCGGCCTCGTCGCCTCCCTGGTCGCGACACGGCTGCGCATTCCCGGGCTCGTGCTGTTCCTCGGGATCGGCATGCTCGTCGGCTCCGACGGGCTGGATCTCGTCGACTTCGCCGATTACGAGCTCGCGCGCGATCTCGGGATCCTCGCCCTCGCGCTGATCCTCTTCGAGGGCGGCCTGTCGGCCGGCGTGTCGGAGATCAGACCCGTGTGGGGCAGCGCGGTGAGCCTCGCGACGGTCGGCACCCTGCTGACGGCGATCATCACCGGGTTCGCGGCGGCGTGGATCTTCGACCTCGACCTGCTCGAGGGCATGCTGATCGGCTCGATCGTCGCGGCGACGGATAGCGCGGCGATCTTCTCGATGCTGCGCGGCTCGACGCTCAAGCGCAAGCTCGCCCGCATCCTCGAGGGCGAGTCCGGCACGAACGACCCGGTCGCGCTCGTCCTGGTCATCGGCTTCATCGAGTGGATCCAGCATCCCGGCTTCGGCGTGAGCGACTTCTTCGTGCTGTTCGTCGAGGAGCTCGGGATCGGCGCGGTCGTCGGCGTCGTCGTGGGGGCGCTCGCGGTGTTCGCGTTCCGGCGCGCGCGGCTGGCCACCGGCGGGCTGTACCCCGTCGCGTCGCTGGCGACGATCGCGATCGCGTTCGGCCTCGCCGACGTGCTGCACGGGTCGGGGTTCCTGGCCGTCTACCTCGTCGGCCTCGCGCTGGGGTCCGGGTCCATCCCGGGCCGCCAGACGATCGTGACGTTCCACGACGGGCTCGCTTGGGTCTCGCAGCTCGGCGTCTTCCTCGTCCTCGGCCTCCTCGTCTTCCCGAGCCAGCTCGGCGAGTACGCCCTGCAGGGCACCGCGCTGGCACTCGTCCTGTGCTTCATCGCACGGCCGATCGCGGTCTTCATCGCGACGGCGTTCTCGAAGAATCCGGTGGGGGACACGGTGGTTCTCGGCTGGGCAGGCCTGCGCGGGGCGGTCCCCGTCGTCCTCGCGACGTTCCCCGTCATCGAGGGCATCCCGGAGGCCGTCGACTACTTCAACATCGTCTTCTTCATCGTCCTGTTCAGCACGATTCTCCAGGGGACGACGTTCCTCCCGCTCGCGGGCCGGTTGCACGCGACGACCAACGAGGACCCCCTCGCGCGGCCGGTCACGGAGATCGGCACGATCAACCGCCTCGGGGCCGACATGATCGAGGTGCGCGTCCGCGAGGGCGACGCCGTCTGCGGCCACCGCGTGCGCGATCTCGGGCTCCCGCGCGAGGCGCTGGTGAACGTCCTGGTCCGCGGGGACCGGGCGCTGCCGCCGCGTGGGTCGACGAAGCTCGAAGCCGGTGACCGGCTGCACATGGTCGTCCGCCGCGAGCTCGTCCCGTCGCTCGAGCCGATCCTCCAGCGATGGCGTAGCGGTCCGGTGGGTCCGGTCGGGCGCCCGCAGCGGATCCTGCCGGGCACCGCGCCGATCTTCACGTCACGCCCGTGGCGCGAGTCGGACGGTGACGTGATCGACCCCGCCGCGGTCCTGGGCCTCCCGGTCATCGAGCGGTTGCGCCGGCGCTGGGATGTCCCGGGCGCCGTCGTCGTCCTGCAGGACGGGCGCCTGGCGGTCACCGGGCCGCGGCTCATCGTCGGCTCGCCCGACCAGGTGCTCGACTACGCACGCCGGATGGTGCGCCAGTACGCCGACGGGGACGACGATGAGCGCGCCTGGTGGCGAGAGGTTCTCGGCGAGGCCGCGCAGTAGGGCGGATCAGACCTGCGTGGGCCAGCCGTCGACGAAGAGATCGAGGGCCAGCTCGGCGTCGGGCGCGCTGTACCCGGAGAGATCGGAGATGCCGGCCTCGGCCAGCACCTCGTCGTCGATGAACGTGTTGCCGCTGCACTCGGCCGGCGGGCGCCGGACGATCTCCAGCGCGGCGTCGGCCATGATCTGCGGCGTCCGCGCGCGGGCCACCATCTCCGGCCCGCCGAGCAGGTTGCGGATCGCGGCGGTCCCGATGAGCGTGCGCGGCCACAGGCAGTTGGCGGCGACGGCGTTGTCGGTCTCGTCGGCGGCGACGCCGAGGGTGATCATCGTCATGCCGAACTTCGAGAGCGTGTACGCGGCGTGGTTGCGCAGCCACTTCGGGTCGGTCGACAGGGGCGGCGACATCGTCAGCACGTGCGCGTGCGAGGACCGGCGCAGGTGGGGGAGTGCGGCCTTCGTCACGACGAACGTGCCGCGCGAGTTGATCGACTGCATGAGGTCGTAGCGCTTGACGTCGAGCTGATCCATCGGCGCGAGATTGATGGCGCTCGCGTTGTTGACCACGATGTCGATCCCGCCGAACGTCTCGACCGTCTTCGCCACCGCGGCATCGACCTGCGCCTCGTCGCGGACGTCGCCGAGGATCGGGAGCGCCTTGCCGCCGGCCTCGCGGATCTCGTCCGCGGCGGTGTGGATCGTGCCCTCGAGGGTCGGGTGGGGCTGGTCGGTCTTCGCCACGATCGCGACGTTCGCGCCCTCCTGCGCCAACCGCACGGCGATGGCCAGCCCGATACCGCGGCTGCCCCCGGACATGAACACGGTGCGCCCGTCGAGATCTCCCATGGTGCCTTTCCTACTACGTGGTTGCCGAAGCCCGCGCGGATACTACGACCCGTACGGTCACGCCGTCGCGCGGGAGGGTGCGGGTCGCCGCTCGCCCGTGCGCTGCGGCGCCGTCCTCTTCTTCGACCGGCCCTCTCCCGCGACCCAGCGCTCGACGCCGAACCAGCTGATGACCGCCAGCGTTAGGGCCACGGCGACGACGCTCAGGTACGCCAGCCAGGGGTTCTCCGGCCAGCGCTCCTGCAGCCGCAGGACGTAGATCACCGGCATGTGCCAGAGGTAGAACCCGTACGAGACGATCCCGACCCAGCGCAGCGGGCCGCGCGCCAGCAGCGCCGGGCCGTGGGCGGCGACGGCCGCGACGATCATCCCGAAGCCGATGCCCGCCGGCAGGTCGAGCAGGACCTTGCCGACGTCGGTGGTCCCGTCGTGGTGCCACCAGCCGTTCCACCCGACGAGCGCGGCGCCGCCGAGCAGCAGGGACCAGCGGGTCTGCCAGCTCGGCGTCCGGCCGTGGGCGAGCGCCGCCGCTGCGATGCCGCACGCGAAGATCGGGAGGTAGGTCGGGAGCGTCGCGGTCATCGTCGCCGGCCAGTCGAGGCGCAGCGCCGCGGAGCTCCACGCCAGCCCGAAGGCGGCTAAGCCGCCTGCGACGGCGAGGGCGGCGGGACGGCCGCCGCGAGCGATCGCGCGCACCAGGACCCAGCCGATGACCGGGAGGAGCGCGTAGAACGCGACCTCCACCGCGAGCGACCACATCGGCGGGTTCAGCAGCGTGCGCGTCTCGTCGAAGTAGTTCTGGCCGAACAGCGCGAAGACCGGCAGGTCGCCGAGCTCCGCCTCACGGCGATGGCCGGTGCCGTGCAGCAGCACGTAGCTGCCGACGAGCGCGAGCCAGTACGCGGGGAGGATCCGCGCGGCGCGCTTGGAGGCGAACCGGCGCAGCGACGGCGCGGCCCGATCGTCGAGCCCGGCCCGGATCCACGGCAGGACGACGAGGAACCCCGACAGGACGAAGAACAGCATCAGCGAGACGCGCAGCTCGCCGATCACGGCATCGACGGTGGTCCGGTCGGCGCCGGGCAGGTTGGCGCCGCCGTACATCCAGGCGTGGACGAGCACGACAGCAAGCGCTGCCGCGCCGCGGAGTCCGTCGAGTCCGTGTGCGCGCGTCATCGGGAACAGGTCCTACCCGGCGTTCGCCAGGACATGCTTGCAAACGGCTGAGCCCGGCCTGAGAGGCCGGACGGTCAGTCGCTGGCGAAGCCCGTGGCGCGGCGCCAGGCGATGCAGTGCGCGAGCGCCCGCTCGAGATCCCACGCGGGCGCGAAGCCGGTGTCCTCGACGAGGCGCGTGGTGTCCAGGGCGATCGACGGCCGGTCGGCCGGCCCGTCGGCGGTGACGGGCTCCGCAAACGTCGCGTCCGGCGCGACGGCGCGCATCGCCGCAAGCATGTCGTCGACGTAGATCGGCGGGCCCGCGGAGACGTTGTAGAGGTCGTGGCGCAGCGTGCTCGTCTCCAGCAGCCCGCGGATCGCCGCCGCCGTGTCCTGCACGTACGGATGGTCCATGTTCAGCATCCGCCCGTTCGTGATCCCCGAGCCGAAGGGCGAGACCTCGATCGGCGTACCGGCGACCGCGTCGCGCACCCAGGCGTACGGGATCGACATGCGCGAGTGAAACGGCGTGAGCCGCTCCATCGTCCCCCAGTTCTGCGAGAGCCGGACGCTCGCGGTCTCGAAGCCGAAGAGCTGCCCGGCGCGGCGCAGGAGGCCCTCGCAGGTCTGCTTGCTGATGCCGTAGACGTGGTGCGGGTCGCAGGGCAGGCTCTCGGCGAGGACGACGTCGCCGGTCTGCTCCTCGTAGTACTCCGACGTGTACACCGCCATCGTGCTGACGAAGACGACCCGCTCCACGCTCTGGGCCACGGCAAGGTCGAGCACGTTCAGGTGCGCGCCGACGTTGTTGTCCATCGTGCGGCGGAAGTGCGTGCGCTCCTCGTCCTCGTAGGGCGTGTAGGCCGCGGCGTCGACAATGCGGTCGATCGTCTTGCCTGCGGCTGCCCGCTCGAGGGTCGCGGCGTCGGTGAGGTCGCCGGTCACCCACGTGACGCGCTCGGCCCACGGGGCGACGAACTGCTCCGCGAGCGCGTCCGGCGCCCCGACGTCGACGGCGATCACGTCGTGGCCGGCCTCGGCCAGGTCGCGCACGATGTTGATGCCGACGAACCCGGTGCCGCCGGTGACCAGCGTGCTCACGCGGTCACCGCTGCGACGGGCTCGACCTCGATGCCCGCCACGAGGTCGGCGGCCATCTCGCCGACCATGTGGGCCGTCAGGTTCGTGTTGTGCATGATGTTGTCCGGGAAGACGCTGGTGTCGGCGACCATCAGGCCCTCGACGCCGCGCACGCGCAGCGCCGGATCGACGACCGCCCGCTCGTCTCCGTCGGGCCCCATCCGGCATGTGCCGCACGGGTGGTGCGCGGTCGACAGGCGCTGGAGCAGGATGTCGGCGACCTCCATGCCGGCGGTCACCTCCTTCGCGCCGTGCTCGGCGAACGCGGGCTGGCCGAGCATCTCGCGGAAGAACGCCCACGCCTCCTCGTAGCGGCGCAGATCCTCCGCCTCGGTCAGGTAGCGGTGGTCGATGTGCGGCGCCTCGGCCGGGTCGGCGCTGACGATCCGCACCTCGCCCTCGGCGTCCTGACGGTTCAGGCAGACGACGACCGCCGCCGTCCCCCGTGCCGGGTCGACGCCGACCGGGAAGCCCTGCCAGCCGGGCTCGCCCGTCGCGTCGACCGGGCCGCGCGCGTTGGCGAGGATGATCCGGCCGTGCAGGCGTCCGAGCGCGGGCGCCACGAACTCGAACGGGCAGTTGGGGTGGTCGAGCAGATTGCGCCCGACGGGGAGGTCGACGAGCGGCTCGACCCCGGCTGCGCGCAGCCACGCGGGGTCGCCGATGCCCGAGCGCTGGAGGATCGCCGGCGAGCCGTAGGCGCCGCCGCTGACGATCACCAGGTCGGCGCGGACCTCATGCGCCGTCCCGGCGGGATCGACGTAGCGCACACCGGTCGCGCGACCGTTCTCGATCAGGACGCGGTCGACGAGCGCGTCGCCGCGCACGGTGAAGTTGGGGCGGTTGCGGGCCGCGCGGATGTACGTCGGCAGCGTCCCGAGGCGCACCTCGTTCAGCCGGTTGTGCGGCCAGACGCCGACGACGTTGGCGTCCTCGCCCGGCCGGTTCAGGTCGTCGGAGAAGCGCATCCCGAGGTCCTGGCAGGCGTCGATGAAGGGGCGGTGGACGGGCGCCCAGTCCGCTTCGTCGTAGCGCTGGATCGCCAACGGCCCGGCGTCGCCGTGGTACGGCGCGTCGCCGAAGTCCAGGTCGTTCTCCAGGCGCATGTAGCGCGGCAGCACGTCGGCGAAGCCCCAGCCGGGGTTGCCCATCGCCTCCCAGCGGTCGAAGTCCAGCGACGCGCCGCGGACCGCCACGGTCGCGTTGACCATCGAGGAGCCACCCACGAGACGGCCGCGCGGCAGGCGCACGCGGCGGCCGCTCGTCAGCGGCGTGTCCTCGTAGCGCCAGTCGAACTCCGGCAGGCCCGCCGGCACCCAGGTGCGCTCGCCGCTCATCATGAAGAGCGGCGGCCACTCGGCCTCCTGCGGGAAGTCCGGGCCGGCCTCCAGCAGCAGGACCGACCGCGCCGGGTCTTCGCTGAGGCGCGCGGCGACCGTGCCGCCCGCCGAGCCCGATCCGACGACGATGACGTCGAAGCCCTCCGCGGTCATGCGCCGATCTCTGCCGGCCGCCCGATCTTCGCCTGGATCGCGTCGAGCACGGGCTCGTCGCCGGTCAGCGCCTTCGGGCCGGGGAACTGGAACGCCGCCTTGCGGCTCGTCTTCAGGCCGAGGTCGATCAGCGACTCCAGCGACTTGACCGCGGTGGCGACGCCATCGAGCACCGGGATCCCGTCGAGCTCCTCGCGGACGGTGCACTCGAGCACGCCCATGCCGGCGCAGCCCAGACAGATGGCCTCGGCACCGTCCTCGGCGATCGCTGCCCGCGCGGCGGCGACGACCTCGCGCGCTGCGCGCTCGGGGTCCTCCTCGATCTCGAGCACCGCCAGCGGCGTGCCGCGCACCGAGGCGCAGCGGTCGGTCAGCCCGTAGCGCGCGACCACGTCTTCGAGCATCGGGACGATCTTGTCGATCACGGTCACGACCGAGAAGCTGTGCGCGACCATCGTGGCCATCAGCATCGAGGACTCCGCGATGCCGACGACCGGCACGGGGGAGAGCTCGCGCGCGGCGTACAGGCCGGGGTCGCCGTAACAGGCGATCGCGATCCCGTCGTACTCGTCGCCGACCTTCGCGATCGTGTCGAGCGTCGCGGCGGCGGCGAGCGCCTCCTCGACGTGCCCCTCGATCGACGCCGGCCCCCACGCGGGGGAGATCGCCTCGATCTCGGTGCCCGGCCGGGCCGCGGCGCGCGCCGACTCGCCGATGGCGTCGGTCATCGCCTGGGTCGTGTTCGGGTTGATGACCAGCAGCTTCATCACGCCTCCTGTGCGCGCAGCGCCGTGCGGCGCTCCGCGGTCGCGTCGGGATCGATCTCCAGCCCGGGCGCGGGCCCGAGCACCACGCCGTAGTCCGTCGCCGCGGCGTCGGCGTCGAGGAACCCGCGCCGCACGTCCTCGCGCACCAGCTCGGGCTCGCGTTTGGTCGCGATGCCGTAGCCGCCGCCCGACGGGGCGGTCAGGCGCAGCACGTCGCCGGGGCGCGTCTTGCGGAACGCCGCCATCGAGGGCAGCTCCTGGCGGTCGCCGTCGGGGTTGAGGGTGATCGCGCCCGGCGTGCCCGAGCCGCCGCCGAACAGCCCAGGCGGCGAGGTCGCGCTGCCGTCGCCCTCGACCGACACGCCGCCCTCGTCGAGGAACTCGAACTCGCGGATGGAGCCCAGCCCGCCGCGGGTGCGGCCCGCTCCGCCGCCGCCCTCGGCCAGCTCGTAGCGGCGCACGCGCAGCGGGTAGTGCGACTCGATGTCCTCGACCGGGTTGTTGCGCGTGTTCGCGTAGAGCGTGTCGACGGCGTCGAGCCCGTCCTTCTCCGCGCGGCCGCCGTAGCTTCCCTCGACGATGTCCATGTAGACCCAGGCCTGGCCGTTGCGCCGGCCCGAGAACGAGATGACCTTGAGGTTGCCGACGCCCGCGCTCACGGCGTCGGGGCGCACCTGCGAGAGCGCGCGCATGACCGTGTCGGCCACGATGTTGCCCGGGCAGAACCGCGCGATCGTCGGCGCCGGGAACGTCGGGTTCGCCAGCGAGCCCTCCGGTGCGTGGAACGTGATCGGGCGGAACAGCCCCGCGTTGGTCTGCACCGGCGGGTGGTGGCGCGTGTCGAGCAGGATCGCCCGGATCGTCAGCAGGATCGCGATGTCAACGGTCCCGATCAGCGGCATGTTGATCGGCAGGTCGACCTGTTCCGCGGTCCCGGTCAGGTCGACGTGCATGTCGCTGCCCTCGACGGTGATCGCCACGGCGATCGGCAGTTCGCGGTAGCGCGGGTCGGGATGGTCGAGGAACCCGTCGAGCGTGCCCGTCGCTTCGTAGCGGCCGTCGGGCAGCGCCTCGATCTGCTGGCGCAGCGCGGCCTCGCTCTGGTCCATGAGGACCTCGGACGCCGCGCGCACCGTCTCAAGGCCGTAGCGCTCGACGAGCTCGAGCAGCCGGATCTCGCCGAGCCGGGCGGCCGCGACCTGCGCCTCGAGGTCGCCCAGGACGAGCTTCGGCAGCCGCGTGTTGTCGGCGATGATCCGCCACGCCGAGGTCACGGTGCGGCCGGCCTCCTCGACCTTCACCGCGTTCAGGAGCAGCCCCTCGGCGAACGCGTCGGCGGCCTCGACGATCCCGCACGTGCCCGGCGTGAGCGCGCCGAGATCGAGGTGGTGCGCGGTCGTGGCCGAGAAGCCGATCAGCTCCTCGCCGAGGAAGACCGGGATGACGATGGCGATGTCCGGCTGGTGCGAGGCGCCGTAGTACGGGTGGTTGTGGATGACGACGTCGCCCGGCCGCCACGCGTCGCCGACCTCCGCGAAGCGTCGGTCGATCCCCTCGATGTAGCCCTGCAGCGGGCCGGACTGCAGCGGCGTGGACTGGGTCGATTCGCAGAGCTGGCGGCGCTCGTGGTCGACGATCGCGCAGCCGAAGTCCTCGGACTCGCGGATGATCGAGGAGTACGACATGCGCGTCAGGCGGTAGCCCATGTCGACGGCGATCGACGTCAGCGCGCCACCGATGACGGCGACGGTGATCGGGTCGACGCGCGGGCCGGCGGTCGCAGACATCAGGCGCCCTCTCCTTCGCGGGTGAGCAGGACGACGCCCTCGGGCGTCGCGGTCGCGACCCAGCCCGGCGGGACGACGACGGTCGTGTCGCGCTGCAGCAGGATCACGGGGCCCGCGAGCGGCTCGCCCTCGGCGAGGTTCTCGCGTTCGACGTGTGGGGTCTCGCGCTCGATCAGGCCGCCGCCCGGGGCGGGCCAGACGGCGGTGGTGGTCGTCGCCGTGCTCGTCCCACTGCCGGCCTCGACCGCGATCCGCTCCAGCCGCGGGCGCCGCCCGCGCACGGTGACGCGGAGGTTCACGAGCTCAACCGGGTCGTCGAAGGCGTGGCCGTACTCCTCGCGGTGGGCCGCGTGGAAGGCGTCGAAGGTCTCCTGGGTGACCTGGCCGCCGGGGACCGGCACGCGCAGCTCGTATCCCTGGCCGACGTAGCGGCAGTCCAGCGCGTACTCGATCTCGAGGTCGTCGACGTCGGCACCGTCTCGCGCCAGGCGGGCGACGAGCTCGTCGGAGAGCTCGGTGAACCCGGCGAGGATGGCGTCCTCGTCGACGCCGCCCTCGACGGCGAAGACCGTGCGCATGTGGTCGTAGCGCAGGTCGCTCGTCAGCAGCCCGGCGGCGGAGGTGATGCCGGGGTGCGGCGGCACGATGACCTCGGTCATCCCGAGGGCGTCGGCGAGCTCGCAGGCGTGCAGCGGGCCCGCCCCGCCGAACGCGACGAGGCTGAACTCGCGCGGGTCCTGCCCGCGCTCGACGGTGATCGCGCGGATCGTCTGGGCCATGTTCGCGTTGGCCAGCGCGAGCACGCCGTGCGCCGCCTCCAGCGGATCGACGCCCAGCTTGGTCGCGAGCTCGCCGATGACCTCCCGCGCCCGGTCGGGGTGCAGCGCCATGTCGCCGCCGAGGAAGCGGTCGGGATCGAGGCGACCGAGCACGAGGTGGGCGTCGGTGATGGTCGGGGCCTCGCCGCCGAAGCCGTAACAGGCGGGGCCGGGATCGGCGCCCGCGCTCTGCGGGCCGACCCGGAAGGCGCCGGTGCCGTCCACCCACGCGATCGAGCCGCCGCCCGCGCCGATCGTCTTGATGTTGAACATCGGCGTCAGCAGCGGATGGCCGGCGATGCTGGTGTCGCGCGCCGACGCCTCGGCGACGCCCGCCTCGGTGACGATCGCGATGTCCGCGGAGGTGCCGCCCATGTCGAAGGTCACGAGCCGCGACCGGCCGACGAGCGATCCCGCCCAGCTCGCGCCGAGAATCCCCGCCGCCGGGCCGGAGAGCATCAGCGTCACGGGCCGTTCGGCCGCCTCGGCGACGCTCGCCACGCCCCCGTTGGAGCGCATGACGAGCACGTCGGCGGTCACGCCCTCGCGGTCGAGGGCGCTGCGCAGGCGGTCGAGGTAGTTGCCCGTCCCCGGACCGACGAACGCGTTCATGCACGCCGTCGTGAAGCGCTCGAACTCGCGGAACTGCGGGGAGACCTCGGCGCTCGTGCAAACGAAAGCGGCCGGCAGTTCCTCGCGCAGGATCTCGGCGGCGCGCCGCTCGTGGGTCGCGTCGAGGTAGCTGAAGAGGAAGCACACGGCGACGGCCGTCACCCCGTCGGCGGCCAGCTCGCGGGCCGTGGCGCGGACGGCCTCCTCGTCGAGGGGCGTGATGACCTCGCCGGTCGGGGGCGCGAGCCGCTCGGGGACCGTGCGCCGCCGGTCGCGCGTGACGAACGGTCTGGACTGCCACGGGATGTCGAGCTGGATCGAGTACGGCTCCGGGCGCTGGTGGCGGCCGATGTGGATGACGTCGCGCATCCCCTCGGTCGTGAGCATCGCCGTGCGCGCGCCCTTGTGCTCGAGCACGGCGTTGGTCGCCACGGTCGTCCCGTGCAGCACGCCGTCGAGGTCGCCCGGCGCGATCCCCGCGCGCTCGCAGAGCTCGACGATGCCGGTGACGAGCGCGACGCCCGGGTCGCTCGGCGTCGAGCGGACCTTGTGGACCTGCACGCTGCCGGCATCGGAGTCATAGAGGGCGAGGTCGGTGAACGTCCCGCCGATGTCGATGCCGACGAGTCTCATGCGGTCTCTCCGGGGGTCAGGGCCGCGGCGCTCAGGCGCTCCACGGCGGCGAGGATGAGCTGGCAGGCCAGTGCCGCGTGGGCCGGGTCGGCGTCCTCGTCGGGCGCGTGGCTGATGCCGTCCCGGCAGGGGACGAAGACCATCGCGCCGGGAATGCGCGGGACGACGCGCATGGTGTCGTGCCCGCCACCCGACGGCATCGTCCGCCACGCGACGCCGGTCTCGGCGCAGAGGTTCGCGAGCGTCGCGACGATCGCCGGGTCCATGGGGGAGGGCGTGACGCGGACGCGCTCGCGGTACTCGACGGCCTGACCGCGCGATGCGGCGCGCTCCTGCGCGAAGGCGAGCAGCTCGTCGAGGACGCGCAGGTGATCGCCCGATCCGGAGCGCATGTCCAGGCTGAACGTCACCTCGCCGGGGATGACGTTGACGAGGTTTGGATGCACGGCGAACTCTCCGACCGTGCCGACGGCGTCGTCGGACATGCTCGTCGTGAGCGCCTCGACCTCGAGGACGATCTCTGCCGCGGTCAGCAACGGGTCCGAGCGGAAGCGCATCGCGGTGCCGCCGGCATGGTCGGGGCGGCCGGTGACGATCACGTCGGCGTGCACCATCCCGGCGATGACGTCGACGACGCCGATCGTCAGCCCCTCGTCCTGCAGCGTGCGCCCCTGCTCGATGTGCAGCTCGATCCAGCCGAAGAGCCCATCCAGCTCGCGGGGGGACTCCTCGAAGCGCTCCGGCGCGTAGCCGGCGGCGCGCGCCGAGGTGAAGAAGTCCACGCCGTTCTCGTCGCGCAACGCCGCGAGCTGCTGTGCGGTGACGTCGCCGGCCATGATCCGGCTGCCGAGCAGCATCTCCTCGAAGCCGGAGCCCTCCTCCTCCATGAACGCGAACACGCGCAGCGGGAGGTCCATGCCGCGCGCGGCGGCGAGGCGGCAGACCTCGAGCGCGCCCACGACGCCGAGCGTGCCGTCCCACGGGCCGCCGTTGCGGTTGGCGTCGCAGTGCGAGCCCAGACCGAAGGCGGGCGCGCCGGGTGGGCGGTTCGACGCGACGAGCGTGCCCACCGGATCGAACCAGACGTCGTAGCCCAGCTCCTCGAACGCCGTCCGGAAATACGCCAGCGTGTTGGCGTACTCCTCGGTGTAGGCGTGACGGGTGAGGCCAGGTCCCCCGCGGGTGTAGGCCGGCTCGGTCAGGGCCATGACGTCGGCCAGAATCCGCGCCGTGCTGGCTTCGACCTCGTCCATGCGGAGCGCTGAGGTGTGATTGGATCCCAAACCGTGCGCAAGACTTCCAGAGAGATCCTCGTAGCGGACTGGACATCGGGGCCGCATGTGGGGGCCCCGATCCCGACCTCTGGTCGAGGAATGGATCCAATTAGTCTCGAGGTGAGAATGGTTCTCGGGCTTGTGGCACGAGATACACGCGCGCGCCCAACCGCGTGCCCAGTGTCACAAAGTTGTTACAAAGTCCGATCATCGAGTAGGCTTATGACGCCTTCCGACAGATGCAATGTCCCGCCCTCCCCCGCAACGCCGGGGCGGGCGCGCATCTGTAGGGTGGCCGCCCGCCATGCCTGATCCCCACGATCACGACCTTCCCGCCGAGGAGCCCGTCTCCGAGAGCGGATCCGAGCACGCCGACAGCGGTGCGCGCGGCGGTCGCCGGATCCCGCCGCACCGGCGCGGAGCCGGTCCCGGTCGTGGCACCCGCGTGCGGTCCCGCATCGCGCGTCGGCGTCTCTGCCCCGACGGTCCCTCCGGGATCGTGCGGCGGCCGCGGCGGCGCACGCGACTCGTGCACCGCCCGCGTCCTGGATCGCTCGATCGGTAGCCGCTGAATGATCTTCCTGCGCTACCTCGACCTCGCGGTCCTCGCCCTTGCCCTGCCCGTGTTCATCGCGGCGGACCTCCCGCTCGGCGGCTACGCCACCGGCGCGGTCATCTGGCTGCTGTGGCGCGGCATCGGCTCGTACACCGACCGCAAGGCCGCCGAGGCCGATGACGCCCGCAAGACGGTCGGCATCGCCACCGGCTCGATGATCGGCCGCGGCTGGATGATGGGCATCCTGCTCATCGCCGTCGGCCTGCTGACGAATGACGACGTCGGGCTGTCCGCCGCCGTGCTGTGCGTCGTGCTGTTCACCGTGTCCTTCACCGCCCGCATGATCCTCCGGCCCTTCGAGGGCTCCGGCGGCACGCCCGGCACTACTGGTTCCCCGACCCCCTCCTCATGACCACACGCCTCAAGGTCTTCACCTCGCTCATCGTCGTCTTCGGACTGACGCTGATCCTGTTCGCCATCACCGGCAGCGCCGGCAAGAACGAAGAGTTCGCGCCCGTCGACGAGTTCCGTCTCGACGCCTGGATCCCGATCAACGAGGGGGGCGCGGTCGATCTGTCGATCACCAAGGCCGTCCTCTACCTGATCATCGCCGGTGTCCTGACGGTCGCGACGATGCTCTACGTCGCCAACCGGATGCAGGCGCGCCCGAACCGCACGCAGACCGCGGTCGAGTCCCTCTACACGATGATGCGCGACAACATCACGAAGGGGAACATGGACGACTCGATGGCGCGGAAGTGGTTCCCGTTCATCGGCGCGATCTTCCTCTTCATCTGGTTCTCGAACCTGATCGGCTACATCCCGCTGCCGACGAACACGCAGCACAAGGTCGACGTGTTCGGCGTCGAGATCCCGTCCTTCTCGCTGTACGCGGCGACGGCGAACATCTCGGTGCCGCTCGTCCTCACGCTCGTCGTGTGGTTCGCCTACCACATCCAGGGGGTGAAGGCCAAGGGGCTCATCCGGTACGTGAAGGGCTGGGTTCCCGCCGGTTCGCCGAAGCCCCTCGTCATCCCGATCTTCTTCATCGAGGTGATCTCGCACTTCGTGCGCATCATCTCCCTGTCGGTCCGGCTCTTCGCCAACATCCTCGCCGGCCACCTGCTCATCCTGTTCATGGGCGGCGGTCTGGCGGTGCTGCTCGGCGTCGCCGCGCTCGGTGTCGTCACCGTGCCGGTCGCAGTCGCGTTCTTCCTCTTCGAGGTCGGCCTGGTGGCGACGCTTCAGGCGTTCATCTTCGCCACGCTGACCGCGATCTACCTCGGCGGCGCCGTCGCCGAGGACCACTAGCTCTTTCCCCCACGTTCACACCGCATCAAGGAGACCCCCGAAGTGGCCATCACCGAAATCACCAGCGTCCTGGCCCAGGTCGACGCCGAGACCGCAGCCGCGTACGGCTCTGACGCCGGCAAGGCGATCGCGCTCGGCGTGGGCGCCGGCCTCGGCACCATCGGCCCGGGCATCGGCGTCGGCTTCATCTTCGGCAAGGTGATCGAGTCGGTCACCCGCCAGCCCGAGATGAAGGACGAGATCACCTCGATCCAGTGGCTCGGCTTCGCGCTGACCGAGGCGATCGTGTTCTACGCGTTCATCTTCGGCCTCATCGCCTTCTTCCTCTAGGCCGATCGTGTCGTTCCTGCCCACCAACCTGATCCTCGCGGCGACCGAGACCACCGGTCACCAGGAGGACGAGGGCGGCAGCTTCCTCGTCACCCCGGACCTGGGGCTGATGCTCTGGACGCTCCTCGTCTTCGGGCTGACCCTGTTCCTGCTGTGGAAGCTCGCCTTCCCGGCGATCGCCGAGGCCCTCGACAAGCGCCAGAAGGCGATCGAGGAGTCGATCGACTACGCGGACCAGAAGAAGGCGGAAGCCGACGAGATCCTGGCGGAGTACCGCCAGCGGCTCGCCGACGCCCGCGTTCAGGCCGAGGAGATCATCGCCCGCTCCAAGAAGGCCTCCGAGCAGGCCGAGGCTGACTCGCTGCACAAGGCCCGCGAGCAGCGCGAGGAGCTGCTCGAGCAGACCAAGCGCGACATCGACGCCGAGACCCGGCGCGCGATCCAGGACATCCGCCGCGAGGTGGCCGACCTGACGATCCTCGCCACGGAGAAGATCACCCGCAAGACGCTCACCGCCGACGATCAGCAGAAGCTGGTCGAAGAGGCGCTGGCCGAGCTGGACTTCTCCGCGCTCGCCGGCACGACCAGCGGAGAGGGGTCGTAGACGGTGGAGGAGATCGCCGACGTCTACGCCCGGTCGCTGTTCGCGGTCGCGCAGGAGCAGCACAAGCTGGACACCGTCCGCGATCAGCTCGGCCAGGTGGCCGACGCGATCGCGGGCGACCGTGACCTGCAGACCTTCTTCTTCTCGCCCTACTTCTCCACCAAGGAGAAGGAGGAGGGGCTGAAGAAGGCGCTCGTCGACGTCGACGAGACGGTGCTGAACTTCCTCGAGCTGCTCATCGAGAAGCACCGCATGCCCGCGATCATGCGCATCCGCAGCGTCTTCGAGAAGCTGTGGGAGCGCGAGAACAAGGTGCTGCCCGTGCAGATCACCTCCGCGGTCTCGCTCGACCCGTCCGTCGTATCGCAGCTCGGTGATCGCATCGGCCAGCAGACCGGCCAGCGCGTCGAGCTCACCGCCTCCGTCGAGCCGGACATCCTCGGCGGCATCGTCCTTCGCGTCGGGAACCAGATCCTCGACGCCTCCATCCGCAATCGCCTCGAGCACCTGCGCCGCCAGGTCGCCAAGGGCGCCGCCTGACCCAAACTTCCTTCAGGGAGCCACGACACCCACATGCAGATCAAGCCCGACGAGATCACCTCCATCCTCAAGACCCGCATCGAGGGCCTGGACGCCGGCTCCGCCGAGCTCACCGAGGTCGGAACGGTGCTGTCGGTGGCCGACGGCATCGCCCGCATCCACGGCCTCGAGAACGCCATGTCGTTCGAGACGCTCGAGCTGCCCCATGGCGTCACCGGCCTCGCCCTGAACCTCGAGTCCGACAACGTCGGCGCCGTGCTGTTCGGCGACTGGGAGAAGGTCGTTGAGGGCGACACGGTCAAGCGGACCGGCAAGCTCCTCGAGATCCCCGTCGGCGACGCCCTCCTGGGCCGCATCGTCGACCCGCTCGGCAACCCGCTGGACGGCAAGGGCGACATCGAGACCACCGAGTTCCGCCCCGCGGAGTTCAAGGCCCCGGGCGTCATCTCCCGTACGCCGGTCCACGAGCCGATGCAGACCGGCATCAAGGCCATCGACGCGATGATCCCGATCGGCCGCGGCCAGCGCGAGCTGATCATCGGCGACCGCCAGACCGGCAAGACGGCGATCGCGGTCGACACGATCATCAACAACAAGGACACCGGTGTCGTCTCGGTGTACGTCGCGATCGGCCAGCGCCTCGCGACCGTCGTGCAGCTCGCCCAGACGCTCGCCGAGGCGGGCGCGCTGGAGAACACCATCATCGTCGCCGCCGGCGCCGAGGAAGCCGCGCCGATCAAGTTCATGGCGCCGTACGCCGGTGCCGCGATGGCCGAGTACTTCCTCTACAAGGGCGGCCACACGCTGGTGGTCTACGACGACCTCACCAAGCACGCGTACGCGTACCGCCAGATGTCGCTGCTGCTCCGCCGCCCGCCGGGCCGCGAGGCGTACCCGGGCGACGTCTTCTACCTGCACAGCCGCCTGCTCGAGCGCGCGGTCAAGCTGTCCGAGGATCTCGGCTCCGGCTCGATGACGGCGCTGCCGATCATCGAGACGCAGGCGTCGGACGTGTCGGCCTACATCCCGACCAACGTCATCTCGATCACGGACGGGCAGATCTTCCTCGAGCCCAACCTGTTCTTCTCGGGCGTGCGCCCGGCCATCAACGTCGGCATCTCGGTGTCGCGAGTCGGTGGCGACGCGCAGATCAAGCCGATGAAGAAGGTCGCAGGCCGCCTGAAGCTGGACCTCTCGCAGTACCGCGAGCTCGAGGCCTTCGCCCAGTTCGGCTCGGACCTCGACGCGTCGACGCAGGCCACGCTGGCCCGCGGCCAGCGCCTCGTCGAGACGCTGAAGCAGAACGAGCGCTCGCCGCTGCCCGCCGAGGAGCAGGTCGTCCAGATCTACGCCTCGAGCAACGGGTACGTCGACCGCATCCTGGTCGAGCGCGTGCAGGAGTACCTCGACGGGCTCCTCGGCCGCTTCCGCGCCGAGAAGGCCGAGCTGCTGGCGAAGATCGCCGGCGGCGACTGGAGCGACGACGTGGTCGCAGAGGTCGAGGCCGGCATCAAGGAGTACTCGAGCGACTTCGGGTACGACCTCGACGAGGACGGCACGCCGTCCGACGACGCGACCGCGGTCTCGAAGGGCGCCATCGACGCGACGGCCTCCGTCAAGGCCGACGCCGAGGCCGAGGACGCTGAGAAGGAGGCCACTCCCGCGTGAGCGCCTCTCAGGCAGACGTCAAGGACCGCATCGCGTCGGTCAAGAACATCGCGAAGATCACGCGCGCCATGGAGATGGTCGCCGCGGCGCGCCTGCGCCGCGCCGAGCAGCGCATCGAGGCGCTGCGGCCGTACGCCCGCGCGGTGCGTGTCATGACGCGTGCGGCAGCGAACGCCGCGTCGAGCGCGGAGGTCAACTCCAACCCGCTGCTGCAGCGTCGCGACGAAGAGAAGCGCGTCGCGCTGCTGCTCGTCACGGGCGACCGCGGCCTGGCCGGTGCGTTCAACTCGCAGATCATCCGCGCCGGGCTGAAGCGCGCCGCGGATCTCCGCGAGGAGGGCGAGGACGTCGCGTTCTTCGCGGTCGGTCGCCGTGGCGTGTCCACGCTGACGTTCCGCAAGCAGGAGCCGCTCGGCTCCTACACCGGCTTCACCGATCGGCCGGCCTACGCCAACGCGCGTGAGGTCGCCGAGGACCTGATCACCGCGTACGTGGACGGCAAGGTCGACCGGGTCGAGCTGATCTACAACAGCTACGTCTCCGCGCTGACCCAGGAGGTCCGTCGCGAGACCCTGCTGCCGGTGCAGGAGGCCACGATCTGGGCCGCTGCGGGTGCCGAGGAGGACACGTCGTTCAGCGACGCGGACGCCGAGGAGAAGCCTGCGGTGCACGCGCTCGTCGAGTACGAGCCGAGCCCGGAGGGCATCCTCGAGCGCCTGATCCCCGACTACGTCGAGATCTCGGTGTTCCGCGCCCTGCTCGAGTCGACCGCCTCCGAGCACGGCGCCCGCATGACCGCGATGCGGAACGCCTCGGAGAACGCCGGTGAGCTCATCGAAGACCTCACCCTGGAGATGAACCGCGCCCGCCAGGCGGAGATCACCCAGGAAATCATGGAAGTCGTTGCTGGGGCCGAGGGCCTCAGCTAACCCGGAGACACGAACCCTTATGGAAGCCGCTACCGCCACCAAGAACGTCGGCCGGATCGAAGAGATCCAGGGCGTCGTCATCGAGGCCGTCTTCCCCGACGGCAAGCTCCCCGAGATCAACAACGCGATCGTCATCGAGCGCGAGGGCGAGAACCTCGTCTGCGAGGTGCAGCAGCACCTGGGCGACGACCGCGTCCGCGCCGTCGCCATGGACTCCACCGACGGCCTGGCCCGCGGTGTCGTCGTGACCGACACGGGCGGCCCGATCACGGTCCCCGTCGGCAACATCACGCTGGGTCGCATCTTCAATGTCCTCGGCGACACGATCGACAACGGCGAGGACATCGGCGACGTCGAGCGCTGGCCGATCCACCGCAAGGCGCCGGCCGTCGAGACCCTGACCCCGACCACCGAGATGTTCGAGACGGGCATCAAGGTCATCGACCTGCTCGCCCCGTACGCCAAGGGCGGCAAGGTCGGCCTGTTCGGCGGCGCCGGCGTCGGCAAGACCGTCCTCATCCAGGAGCTCATCAACAACCTGGCGCAGGAGCACGGCGGCCTGTCCGCGTTCTGCGGCGTCGGCGAGCGCTCCCGCGAGGGCACCGATCTCTACCTGGAGATGAAGGAGTCGGGCGTCATCGACAAGACGATGCTCGTCTTCGGCCAGATGAACGAGCCGCCCGGCGCCCGCATGCGCGTCGCGCTGACCGGCCTGACGATGGCGGAGTACTTCCGCGATCAGGGCGGCCAGGACGTGCTGCTGTTCATCGACAACATCTTCCGGTTCGTGCAGGCCGGCTCCGAGGTCTCCGCGCTTCTGGGCCGCATGCCGTCGCAGGTCGGCTACCAGCCGACGCTCGAGACCGAGATGGGGCAGCTCCAGGAGCGGATCACCTCGACCTCGCAGGGCTCGGTCACGTCGATCCAGGCCATCTACGTCCCGGCCGACGACCTCACCGACCCGGCTCCGGCGTCGGTGTTCGCCCACCTCAACGCGACGACGACGCTGTCCCGCGCGATCTCCGAGAAGGGCATCTACCCCGCCGTCGACCCGCTCGACTCGACCTCGACGATCCTCAAGCCGGACATCCTCGGCAAGGAGCACTTCGAGGTCGCCAACCGCGTCAAGGAGATCCTCCAGCGGTACCGCGAGCTGCAGGACATCATCGCCATCCTCGGTATCGACGAGCTCTCCGACGAGGACAAGGTCACCGTCGGCCGCGCCCGCCGCATCGAGCGCTTCCTGTCGCAGCCGTTCCACGTCGCCGAGCAGTTCACCGGCACGTCGGGCGCGTACGTCCCGATCGCCGAGACGATCCGCGGCTTCAAGGAGATCCTCGAGGGCAAGCACGACGACGTCCCGGAGCAGGCCTTCCTGCTGAAGGGCTCGATCGACGACGTGGTGAAGGCGGCGCAGGCGTAGCCATGGCCCGGACCACGTTCCCTGTCGAGGTCCTCACGCCCGAGGGCTCGGTCTTCTCGTCCGAGGTGGAGATGGTCTCCACCCGGACGGAGACGGGCTCGGTCGGCATCCTGGCCAACCATCAGCCGCTGCTCGGCCTCCTGCAGCCCACGGAGCTCCGGCTCTACACCGGCGAGAACGCGTACGAGCGTCTCGCCCAGGGCGAGGGCTACGTGCAAGTCGCCGAGGGCCGGGTGCTGCTCCTCCTCGAGGAGGCGTTCAAGCCCGAGGAGCTGGACGTCGCCGACCTGCGCGAGAAGCTGGGCAAGGCCGAGGCCGCGCTGGCCAACGCACAGCTCGGGACCGAGGAGTTCACCCGGGCGGCGCGCGACAAGCGCCGCTGGGAGGCCTTCATCGCGGTCGCCGAGGACTCCACCGTCGGGCATTGAGCCCGTGAGCCTCGCGGAGGCTCTCACCTTCGTCCTGGAGCTCGACCGGCTGAAGTCGGTCGAGCGCCGGACACCGCTGCTGGACGGCTCGCGCGTCGAGAACGACGCCGAGCACTCGTGGCATGTCGCGACGGCGGCGCTGGCGCTCGCGGAGTTCGCTCCGGCGGACGCCGACATCGCGCGGGTCGTGACGATGCTGCTCGTCCACGACATCGTCGAGATCGACGCCGGCGACACGCCGCTGTACGACGATCACGGCGACCAGGAGGAGCGCGAGGCGCGGGCGGCCGATCGGCTGTTCGGACTGCTCCCCGCGGCGCGCGGCGCCGAGCTGCGCGCGATCTGGGACGAGTTCGAGGCGGGGGAGAGCGCCGACGCGCGCTTCGCCCGCGCGCTGGACCGCTTCCTGCCGCTGCTGCACGACATCCGCACAGGCGGTGGCTCCTGGAACCGGACCCCCGGGCTGACGGTCGGCGCCGTCCGCGAGCGGGTGCAGGTCATCGAACGCGGCTCGCCGGAGCTGTGGGCCTACGCCGAGCGCGTCCTCGACGACGCCGTCGCCCGCGGCTACCTCGCGCCGGGTTGAGGAATCCGCCGCACGTTTGTCGGCCTGAGGCCGAGGAAGATGCGGCCGGTCAGGCGAGGAGCTGTGCGACGCCCGCGCGGACCTGCTCGAGCCGCCGCCGCGCCGCGCTGAGCGACGTGCGGGCGGGCCCGGCCAGCTCCCCGTCGCCCAGCGTGGTGGAGATCTGCTGGAGCTCGGTCTCGACCTGGTCGCCCAGCGTCGCGAGCACCCGGCCGTAGGCGTCGTCGCGGATCAGAATCGCGCCGCCCAGCTCGTCGCGCCCGTCGAGGGCCGTGTGCAGGGTCCGCCCGAGGGCCGCGGCGTCCTCCGGGGACGCGCCGTGTAGGGAACGCACAGTCCGGACGATCGCCACGTGCTGCGCGGCGGCGGTCCGGGCGGCCGCGGCGGCGCCCTCGGCGGGACTGATCGCGGCGGCTTCGTGGGCCTCGCGCAGGGAGGTCAGGAGGTCGACCTCCTCGGGCGGGCCGCCGCCCTCGTCGAGACCGATCCGTGCGTGCAGGCGCCGCAGCGGCCCGGGCGCCCACCAGTTCCACTCGCCGAGCAGCTCCATGAGCGCAGGGACCAGCAGCGCGCGGATGATCGTCGCGTCGATGAGGACGGCGAGCGCGGTTCCCACGCCGACCTCCTTGATGAAGACGATCTTCGACGTCGCGAAGGCCCCGATCGCCACGCAGAACAGCAGCGCCGCCGCCGTGATGATCCGGCCGGTGCGCTGGAGGCCGAGCGCGACGGCCTCGTCGTTGGGCAGGCCCCCGTCGCGCGCCTCCTTGATCCGCGTGAGCAGGAAGACGCCGTAGTCGGTGGACAGGCCGAAGGCGATGGCGAGGAGGAGAAGCGGCTGGGTGCTCTCCAGCGCCCCCTGGGACTCGTAGTCCAGCAGGCCCTCGAACCGCCCGTCCTGGAAGATCAGCACGAGGAGTCCGAACGCGGCGCTCAGACCGAGCAGGTTCATGATCAGGGCCTTGATCGGCAAGACCACCGAGCCCGTCATGAGGAAGAGGATCACCAGCGTCGTGATCGCGAGGATCGCGATGGCCCAGGGAAGGCGGTCGCTGAGCGCCTGCTGCTGGTCGACGAATCGCGCCGTCTGACCGGCGACGAGTGCGGAACCGGGTGCATCCGTCGCGCGAACCGCCCGGACGAGCGCCTTCGTGGGGTCGTCGAGCGCGGCCTGCGCGGGGACGATGTTCACCTGCCAGATCCCGCGGCCGAGGTACGCCGGCGTGTCGACCGTCGCGGTGTCCGCCAGGCGGTCGAGGCGCTCGGCGTAGCGGGTGACCGCGGGGGCGGCCGACTTCGGGGCCCGCAGGGCGATCGTGATCGGCTCGGTGACGCCGCGCGCGTAGGACGTCCGCAGCTCGGCGTCGATCTGCTTGGCCGGGACGTCCGCGGGGAGGATCCGCGCGTCGATCCCCGTGAAGTCGATCCGCAGGAACGGGAGGCCGGCGAGGATCAGGACGGCGGCGGTCGCGAGCGCGACGAACAGCGGCCGGCGCATGACCCCGCGCGAGAGCCGGTACCAGAAGCCTCGCTCGGCGTCTGCGTCCGCGAGCTGCCACCGCTTGGGCGCGAGCGCGTCCACCCGCGGGCCCAGGACCATGAGCAGCGCCGGGAGGGCGATGAGCGACACGGCGGCCGCGAGCAGCGCGGTGATCGACCCGCTGATCGCCATCGAGTAGAGGAACCGTTGCGGGAAGACGAGCAGCGACAGCAGCGCGGCGGCGACGGTGGCCGAGCTGAAGAGCACGGTGCGGCCTGCCGTGCGCATCGTCTGGGCGACGGCGGCCGTGGTGTCGAGTCCCCGGGCTATCTCCTCCCTGAATCTCGAGACGACGAACAGCGAGTAGTCGATCGCGAGGCCCAGCCCCAACCCGATCGCCAGGTTCAGGGCGAACACGCTGAGCAGCAGCGCCTCGTTGACGATGCGCAGGGCGAGGAACGTCCCCACGACCACCAGGCCGCCGACGAACAGCGGCAGCAGGGCGGCCACGACGCCGCGGAAGACCCACAGCGACAGGAGGAACAGGATCGGGAACGCGAGCAGCTCGGCGCGGCGCAGGTCTTTCTCGACCTGGTCGCCGATCGCCTCGAACGCCGGTCCGGGACCGCCGACCTGGATCTCGGGATCGCCGGCGAACGCCGCCTCGAGGCGCTTGCCGATGTCCGACTCCTCGGCGTCGTGGTCGCCGAAGACGGCGATGTAGGTCGACGTGCCGTCCTGCGCGATGAAGCGGGGGTCGCCGGTCGTCGTGAACGAGCTGACGCGGGCGACCTCGGGGTCCTGCGCCGACCGCCGCGTCACCTGCGCGACCTTGCGCCGCGCGGCGGCCTTTCGCGCGCCGGCAGGAGTCTCGACGAGCACGATGACGCCCGGCGCCGCCGTCGCCTTCGTGGCGGTGGCGAGGCGGTCCTGGGCGTGGGCGGATTCCGCGTCGGGATTGCGGAAGTCGTCGCCGGACGAGAGCTTGCTCGCGACCGGGCCGCCCAGGAGGGCGGCGAGGACGAAGAAGATCGCGGTCGCGACGAGGACCAGCCGCGCGCGGCCGGTCGCCAGGCGGACGAGGGCGTCGATCACGAGTCGCGGCGGGTCAGGCCGATGGAGGCGCAGCCGTCACGCAGCTCGTCGAGCCCGAAGCCGTCGACGGGACCGAGCGCCCCGGTGCCCTGCAGACCACCCTCGACGGCGCGGATGGCGCCCCACGCGAGGAGATCCCCGGTCAGCGTGTAGCCGTTCGGACCGGCCAGCTCGACGTGGGCGAGCTCGGCGCCGCCGGCGTCGCGTGCCACGGCGACCGCGATCGAGCCGGTCTTCGCCCGCGCCGCCTCGTCGGGGCCGCCGGTCGAGCCCTTCACGAACCGGCCGACGACAGATCCCAGCGCCGCCTGGCCGCGCGCGCTGCCGGTCACGGGCGCAGCGACCGCCGAGACGACCTGCGCGGCGCGTGAGGCGGGGCCCAGCCAGCCGAGACCCACCTCGACCTCGCGGAGCCCAGGCGCCAGGCGGGGGAGGGCGAAGTGCTCGGAGCCGGAGACGGTGATGCCCTGGCGGTCGCGCCCGCCGGCGCGCAGGGTGACGACGCCACGGGCCACGCGCTCGTCGGTGATCCGGCCGTCGCGCCAGGCGAACCCGCGTCCTGCGATGACGCCGAGGGCCGAAGCCGCGGTGCCGCCGCTCATCGCGTCCTTCCCGGCCTTGCCGGTCATGTAGTAACCGACCTGCACGGAGGCGGCGCGGTCACCGGCTTCCGCGAGCGCGATCCCGCCCGCGAGGTTGCCTGGGACGAAGTCGTAGCCGAAGGCGGTCAGGAGCCCCACGCCCGTGGCCTCTGCCCGCGGCCCGAACTCCTCGAAGATCGAGCGGATGAACGGCCCTTCGCCCGTGCTGTCGAGGTAGTGCGCGCCGCCGGCGATGGCGGCCTCAACCGCGGGGCGGCCCCACTTCGTGAACGGGCCGACCGTGGAGAGCAGGACATCGCCCGCGCCGACGATCGCCGCGACGCTCTCGGGCCGGTCGACGTCGGCCACGCGGTACTCGAGGTCGCCGAGCTCCTGCGCGAGCGCACGCACGCGCGGCTCGCTGCGCGCAGCCAGCACCGGGCGCGCGCCCATGCGGACCAGCGCCCGAGCCGCCAGGTCCCCGGTGTAGCCGGTGGCTCCGAACACGACGATCTGTCCCCCCACGGGCCGAACCCTACCTCCCGCTAGCCTTTGGGGGATGGACGAGCGCGCCCTCGCGGAGCGTCTCATCCGCTACGACACCTCGAAGCACGACGGCCTGCGCAGCGCCGCCGGGTTCGTGCGGGGATGGCTCGATTCGAACGATGTCGCGGTGGAAGCCCGCGACTTTGACGGCCTTCCGGTGCTTCATGCGGATGTGGGCGCGTCCGATCCCTCCGCTCCGACCGTGATCCTGCACGGTCATCTCGACGTCGTGCCCGCCTTCGACGAGCAGTTCGAGCCGCGCACCGACGGCGACCGCCTGATCGGGCGCGGCGCCTACGACATGAAGGGCGCGCTGGCTTCGATCCTGTGCGCGCTCGTGGATGTCGCCAAGCAGGACGGGGTCCGTGTGCAGATGGTCTGCGTGCCCGACGAGGAATCGGAGGACGTCGACCGCCGCAGCACCGACGAGCTCGTCAAGGAGGGCCTGCGCGGCGACTTCGCGCTCACGGGCGAGCCGACGGACCTGCACATCGGCGTCCAGGCGAAGGGCGTCCTGGCGCTGCGGGCCGAGGTCAGCGGGACCGCCGCCCACGGCTCCACGCCCTGGCTCGGCGACAACGCGATCCTCAAGGCGCACGACGCGTTCCGTCGCATCGAGACCCTACCTTTCAGTCGGCAGTCCTCAGACCTGTTCGACCGGCCCTCCATCAACCTCGCGCGCATCGAGGGCGGGGACGCGTTCAACAAGGTGCCCGATCGCTGTCAGATGGACGTCGACATCCGCTACCTGCCCGGCCAGGACCCACAGGAGATCCTGGCCCAGATCGACGCGATCGCCGACGTCGAGGTCATCAAGCAGTTCGTTCGCGCGCCCGCGATCGTCTCGCGCCGCAACCCGTATGTGCTCGCGCTCCGCGACGCCGTCGGCGGAGCGACGGGGAGTGACGTGCTGAGCGTCGGTCGCGACGGCGCCTCTGACGCGTTCGCGTTCCTGGAAGCCGGGATCCCGGCTGTCGAGTTCGGCCCGATCGGCGCCGGCCACCATGGCCCGGACGAGTGGGTGTCGATCTCGTCTCTGCGCCGGTACCGCGAGGCGCTGCGCGACTTCATCCTGAACCTGCCCGAGCAGCTCGCCCAGTCCGTCCCGGCCGACGAGCCGGTCGTCGAGGGGGGCCTGTCGTGATCGATCCGAAGCCCCGCGAGAGCTGGAGGATGTTCAAGCGGTTCTTCCTCGGAGGGCTCCTGATCATCCTCGTGACGGCCGGCGCGGTGAGCGCGACGGTGCTGCTCGAGGTCAAAGACACGACGGAGAACTTCTTCAAGGACTCGATCCCGCTGAGTCCCGAGGTCAAGGGCGCGTTGGACGACGTCGATCCCGGCCAGCCCCAGACGATCATGCTGCTCGGTTCTGACCAGCGCTGGTCGGACAAGAAGAACAAGCTGCCCAGCCGCTCGGACACGATCATGCTCGTGCGGCTCGACCCGGACGAGAACGCCACGGCGGTCATGTCGATCCCGCGTGACCTGAAGGTCCAGATCCCGACCAAGGGCGGGGGCACGGTCAGCGACAAGATCAACGCGGCCTACAGCATCGGCGGGCCCAAGACGACCGTTCAGACGGTCCGCAATCTCACGGGCATCCCGATCAACCACGTCGTCAACGTGAACTTCGGCGGCTTCCGGCGGATCGTCCAGCGGCTCGGCTGCTTCTACCAGGACATCGACCGCACCTACTTCAACGACAACGACCCGCCGACGGCCAGCGGGTACCCGTACGCGACCATCGACGTGAAGGCCGGCTACCAGCTGCTCTGCGGGCAGGACTCCCTGGACTGGGCCCGCTTCCGTCACCTCGACGACGACTTCGTCCGCGCGTCGCGTCAGCAGGAATTCATCCGCTCGGCCAAGGACCAGGTGAGCGCGTCGTCGATCTTCGAGGACCGCGAGGAGCTGCTGAAGATCTTCGGCCGCTACACGCAGACGGACATCCGCTCGCAGACGGCCATCATCACGCTGCTGAAGCTCGCCTTCGAGTCGTCGAAGAACCCGGTCCGTGAGGTGCGCTTCCGCGCCGGCCAGGACGCGGGCGACACCTACGTCACGATCACCCCCGAGAACCTCGAGCGGACGATCCGCGAGTTCAAGGAGGGCAAGGCCTCGGGCGGCGGCCGCCAGACGAGCGAGACGGCGAAGGGCACCAAGAACAAGAAGAAGAAGGTCAAGCAGAAGGGCCTGGCGCCCGGGCTCGTCCAGGACAAGGTCGGCGGCGAGAACCACGCGCTGAACCTCGCGGTGAAGGCGGGCTTCCCCGTCTACTACCCGAAGGCGCGCGTCGCGGCCGGCGGCTACGCGAGCGACAGCCCGCGCAACTACAAGATCAAGACCCGCACCGGCCGGAAGTACCCCGCGTACCGGATCTTCCTGCGCTACGGCAACGAGGTCGGCCAGTACTACGGCGTCCAGGGCACGACGTGGCGCGAGCCGCCGATCCTCGACGGCCCCCACGACACGGTGAAGATGCGCGGCCGTGAGTACCGCGTCTACTACGACGGCAGCCGCATCCGGCTGGTCGCCTGGAAGGCGCCCCGGGGGGTCTACTGGGTCGCCAACACGCTCTCGCAGCGCCTGACCAATCGCCAGATGCTGGACGTCGGGAAGTACCTGACCCGCGTTGGCATGTAGCCTTCCGCGCCTCCATGAGCGCTACCCGTGAACCGATCGGCGTGATCGGCACCGGCTACGTGGGACTCGTCACCGCGACGGGTTTTGCGGAGCTGGGGTCCGATGTCATCTGCGTCGACATCGATGCCGACAAGATCGCTCGCCTGAAGCAGGGCGAGATTCCCATCTACGAGCCCGGCCTGGCCGAGCTGGTGGAGAAGAACCGTGAGCGGATGACGTTCACGACGGACCTCTCGGAGGCGCTTGAGCGCGCCCGGCTGCTGTTCGTCGCGGTCGGCACGCCGCCGACGTACTCCGGCGACGCGGACCTGTCTGCCGTCCACGCCGTGGTCGCGTCGATGCCCGCGTCGGACTCGCACGCGCTCGTGATGAAGTCGACCGTCCCGGTGGGCACCGGCGCCGCGATCAAGCGCGTGTTCGCCGAGCAGGGCAAGACGGGCTTCCGCTACGTCAGCTGCCCCGAGTTCCTGAAGGAGGGCACGGCGGTCGTCGACTTCCTGCACCCCGACCGGGTGGTCGTCGGCGACGACGGCGACTGGGCCGGCGACGCGGTCGTCGACCTGTACCGCCCGCTGCTGAACGCCGAGCACGGCGGCCAGGAGAACGGCGAGCTCGTCCGCACGGACATCGCCAGCGCGGAGATGGTCAAGCTCGCGTCCAACGCGTTCCTGGCCACGAAGATCAGCTTCATCAACGAGATCGCCAACGTCTGCGAGGAGACCGGCGCCGACGTCCTCGAGGTCGCCAAGGGCATGGGTCTCGACGACCGCATCGGCCCGAAGTTCCTCAAGCCCGGCATCGGCTTCGGCGGCTCGTGCTTCCCGAAGGACGTCAACGCGCTCAAGCAGCTCGCGGGCAACTCCGGCTACCACTTCCAGCTGCTCAACGCCGTCATCGAGGTCAACGAGCTGCAGAAGCGCCGCGTCATCAGCAAGCTCCAGAAGCACCTCGGCTCGCTGGTCGGCAAGAAGATCGCGCTGCTCGGGCTGGCGTTCAAGCCGGACACCGATGACATGCGCGAAGCCAGCTCACTGGTCCTCAGCGCCCGGCTGCAGGCCGATGGCGCGCAGATCACCGCGTACGACCCGATCGCCGAGGAGGAGGCCCGCCGCCTCATCAAGGGCGTCAACTTCGCCTCGAGCGCGCTGGAGTGCGTGCAGGGCGCCGACGCGGTCGTGCTCGTCACGGAGTGGAGCGAGTTCGCCGACCTCGACTGGACGCAGGCCGCCGCGGCGATGTCCGGGACCCTCGTGGTCGACGGGCGCAACGCGCTGGATCACAAGGCCGTCTCGGGAGCGGGACTGACCTACGAAGGCGTCGGCCGGGGCACCCTGGCATCCTTCGCGCCGTGAACCTGACCTCCGCGACCGGCTGATGCAGGCGCTGATCCTGGTGGGCGGCGAAGGCACGCGCCTGCGCCCGCTCACCTCCACCGTGCCCAAGCCGGTCGTCCCGCTGGTCGACCGGCCCTTCATCGGCTACATGCTGGAGTGGCTGCGCCGCCACGGCGTCGACGACGTGATCATGTCGTGCGGGTTCCTGGCCACGAGCGTGCGCAACGTGCTCGGCGACGGATCCGCGTACGGCCTGCGCCTGAGGTTCGTGGAGGAGCCCGAGCCGCTCGGGACCGGCGGCGCGCTGAAGTACGCCGAGCAGTTCCTCGACGAGCGCTTCCTGATGCTCAACGGCGACACCCTCACCGATCTGGACCTCACGGCGCAGGTCGCCCAGCACGAGGAGACCGGCGCCACCGGCACGCTCGCGCTCGTCCCGGTCGACGATCCGTCGTCCTACGGCCTGGTCCGTCTCAACGGCGACCAGACGGTCAAGGGCTTCCTGGAGAAGCCGTCGCCCGACCAGATCGACACGAACCTCATCTCCGCGGGCGCCTACGTGCTCGAGCGCTCCGTGCTCGACCTGATCCCGCCGAACCAGAACGTGTCCATCGAGCGCGAGGTCTGGCCGAAGCTCGTGGGCAACGGGCTGTACGGGTTCAGCGCGAAGGCCTACTGGATGGACATCGGGACGCCCGCGCGGTACCTGCAGGGCACGTTCGACATCCTCGAGGGCGACGTCGCCACCGCCGTGCAAGAGCGCCTCGGCAGCAACTACCTCGCCCTCTCCGAAGAGGCGACCATCGAAGGCCGGGTCGTTCCGCCGGCGATCGTCGAGCGCGGCGCGTCGATCGCTGCGGGCGCCCACGTGGGCAGCCTCGTGGTCCTCGCCGACGGGGTCCAGGTGGGCACCGGCACGTCCATCGAGCGCGCGGTGGTGCTGCAGGGGACCGAGATCGGCAAGGATTGCCGTCTGCGCGACTGCATCGTCGCGGCCGGCGTCCGGATCGGCGACGGCTGTGAGATCAGCGGTGGCGCGGTGCTCGGCGAAGGCGTGACCCTCGGCGCGGGCAACGTGGTGACCAACGGAGCACGAATCTTCCCAGGGGTGGAGCTGCCAGATGGCGCACTCAAGTTCTGACATGGACACCGTCCTCGACCGGCGCGGGATCGAGGCGCTCGACGCCTCTGATCAGCTGACGGACATCCTCGCGATCCCGGAGCACCTCCGCGATGCGCTGTGGAAGGTCGAGTCCGCTGCGGTACCGGCGACCGACTGCCCGGGCGGCCTGGTCGTCGCCGGCATGGGCGGCTCCGCCGTCGGTGGCGCGCTGGCCCGCGCGATCCTGGGGGACACCGCCTCCCGGCCGATTCTCGGCGCGCGCGGGTACGGCCTGCCCCCGTGGACGACCCCGGACACCATGGTCCTCTGCTCGTCGTACTCGGGCAACACCGAGGAGACGCTTGCCTGTTACGAGGCCGCGGGTGCGCTCGGCGCGCCGCGCGTCGTCGTGACGACCGGCGGCGAGCTGGCCAAGCTGGCCCGGGCCGACGGCGTGCCTGTCATCCCGGTGGCCGGCGGGCTGCAGCCGCGGGCCGGTGTCGCGTACATGACCGTCGCTGCCCTGCAGGTCGCGTCCCTGATCGGCGCCGCGCCGCACGTGACGAGCGAGATCGACGTCGCCGCCGAGCACCTCGAGGCGCTCGTCACCGAGTGGGGCCCGGACGGGACACCGGAGTCGACGGCTAAGGCACTCGCCCAGGCGCTGCACGGCACGATCCCGGTGCTCGCGGGCTCCGGGCTCACGGCGCCGATCGCCTACCGCTGGAAGACGCAGATCAACGAGAACGCGAAGGTCCCGGCGTTCGCGCACGAGCTTCCCGAGCTCGACCACAACGAGCTGGTCGGCTGGGGCGGCGCGGCGGAGTTGGGCCGGTTCTCGGCGGTCTTCCTCGACGACGCCGACACCCATCCGCGGGTCGCGCGCCGGGTCGAGCTGACCGAGCGGCTCATCGCCGAGCAGGCGGCGAGCACGCACATCGTGTCCTCGCGCGGCCAGACGACGGTCGAGCGGGTCTTCTCGCTCGTGCTCCTCGGCGACCTCGTGTCGTTCTACCTCGGGATCCTCCGCGGGGTCGACCCGACGCCGGTCGACGCGATCGAGTCGCTGAAGGCGGAGCTGGCGAAGGACTGAGCGCCCGCACGGCGGGTGCCCTACCGATAAACCCGCAAAAGGTGCGCGGGAATCCCCTACCGCGGTGACGGGAGGCCGGGCGTCCAACTCCGCTCCAGGGCCCGGGGGCGGACCCGATGAACGGCGGGAACCCATCCTCCAGACGTCCGCCAGCTGCCGGGCGTCACCCACCGGGAGTCCTACCCGATGACCCAGTCCGTCCATGCCACTCCGCCGGGAACGATTCGCGTCGACGACGACCGGTGGAGCTCTGCCGTCGCCTTCTGCGACATCACGCCCGACCATCTCGCGGCGCTGGCAGAGGAGGACCTCGGGTCGCTCGGCGACACCGTCGCGGACGCGTTCTATGACCGCGTGCTGGCCGAGCCGACGCTCCGCGCCATCATCGACGAGCACTCGTCCGTGGATCGGCTCGCGCGGACGCTCGCCAAGTACGTGGCCAGCCTGTCGGGTGGGCGCTACGACGCCGAGCTGGTGCGCGGCCGGGCGTACATCGGCGAGGTGCACGACCGGATCAACCTCCCGCTGGACGCCTATCTCGGTGCGTACCTGCGGATCGACGACGTGATCATGTCGGCGCTCGTCGATCGCCACGTGGGCGATGCGGTGGCGCTCAAGCGGGCGCTGATCGCCTACCGCCGGGTGACCCAGGCCGACATCGCCATCGTGGTGCAGAGCTTCATCGACCGGCGCAACGCGGACGCCGAAGGGGTCGCGCAGCAGGTGGCGGCGACGTCGGAGACGCTGGCCGCGTCGTCGGAGCAGGCGCACGCGGGGGTCGAGACGATGCGGAGCGCAGCGGAGGATCTGGCGGGCCGCGCGCGGGAGGCCGAGTCGGCGCTCGAGTCGTCGATGGTCTGCCTGGCGCACGGCGGCGAGATCATCCACGCGACGGCGGAGCTCGTCGAGCAGACGCGGGTGAGCATGGACGCCGCGCGCACGGATCTCGAGGGCCTGGAGGGCCAGACCGACCAGATCGGCGCGGTCGTCGGGCGGGTGCGGGCCATCGCCGACCAGACGAAGCTCCTGTCGCTCAACGCGGCGATCGAGGCGGCGAGGGCCGGCGAGCACGGGCGCGGCTTCGCCGTGGTGGCCGATGAGGTCGGCCGGCTGTCCCAGGACACGACCTCGGCGCTGGCGGACATCACGGCGCTGAACGAGGGGACGCGCGCCGCGATCGGGAGCGTGCGGGCCTCCATGGTCGACGCGGACGAGCGCGTCACCGCCACCAGCGAGCAGGCGAACGCCATGCGCGAGGGGTACGCCAACATCAAGACGTCCGAGGATGAGGTCGCGGCGGATCTCGGGTCGATGGCGGCCGGGATCGAGCAGATCGCGGCCAGCGCCGAGGAGTTGACGGGGGCGTCGCGGGACGTGGCGGAAGCGGCGGACGGCCTCGCCCGGCTGTCAGGCGTCGACGGCGTGGCCGTGCGCGCCTGACACGCGCCAAACGTTGACACGACCGTGGTAAGGTTTGCCTCTCGATGGAGGCTCTCACCATCCACGAGGCTGCGGAGACGACCGGTTGGTCGCCCCGCATGCTGCGCTACATCGAGCGCTCCGGCCTCGTGGAGACGCCGCGGTCCGAGTCGGGGTACCGGCTCTACGGCCCGGCGCAGCTCCAGCGCCTGCGCACTCTGCGCGAGCTGCTGCAGCGCTTCGAAGTGAGCCTCACGGACGTCGGCTTCGCCTTGCGCCTCGAGCGCGATCCGGAGCTGCGGGCCGCCATCGAGCACTGGCTGCAAGCCGAAGCCCACCGTCCCGAGCACGTCACCCAGAGCGAGTGGATGAGCTGGGAGCAGCGCAAGCATGAGCGTCTGCTCCAAGCCGCCACCGGCTCCAACATCCCGGAGGTCCGATGACCAGCACCCTGACCGCCGGCGACTTCAAGGTCGCCGATCTCTCCCTTGCAGCATTTGGTCGCAAGGAGATCGAGCTCGCCGAGCACGAGATGCCCGGCCTCATGTCGATTCGTCGTGAGTTCGCCGACGCGCAGCCGCTGGCCGGCGCGCGCATCATCGGCTCGCTCCACATGACGATCCAGACCGCGGTCCTCATCGAGACCCTCACCGCTCTCGGTGCCGAGGTCCGCTGGTGCTCCTGCAACATCTTCTCGACGCAGGATCACGCCGCTGCGGCGATCGCTGTCGGCCCCGAGGGCACGCCCGAGGATCCCAAGGGCGTCCCGGTCTTCGCCTGGAAGGGCGAGACGCTGGAGGAGTACTGGTGGTGCACGGAGCAGGTCGTCAACTGGCCTGACGGTCCCGCCAACATGATCCTGGACGACGGTGGCGACGCCACCATGCTCATCCACAAGGGCACCGAGTACGAGAAGGCCGGCGCCGTCCCGGACCCCGCCGGCGCGGAGTCCGAGGAGTTCGAGGTCTTCCTCACGCTGCTCACGAAGAGCCTCGGCGAGGACGGCGAGCGCTACACGAAGATCGGCGAGGCCATCAAGGGCGTCACCGAGGAGACCACGACGGGCGTGCACCGCCTGTACGAGCTCGCGAAGGAAGGCGAGCTGCTCTTCCCGGCGATCAACGTCAACGACTCGGTCACGAAGTCGAAGTTCGACAACCTCTACGGCTGCCGCCACTCGCTCGTCGACGGCATCTTCCGCGCGACGGACGTCATGCTCGCCGGCAAGCACGCCGTCGTGTGCGGCTACGGCGACGTCGGCAAGGGCTCGGCGGCCTCGCTGCGCGCTCAGGGCGCCCGCGTCACCGTCACCGAGATCGACCCGATCTGCGCGCTGCAGGCGTGCATGGAGGGCTACGACGTCTCGACGCTCGAGTCCGTTCTCGCCAGCGGCGACGTGTTCATCACGACCACCGGCAACAAGGACATCATCTCCTCGGCCGACATGGCGAAGATGAAGCACAACGCGATCGTCGGCAACATCGGCCACTTCGACAACGAGATCGACGTCGCCGGCCTCGAGAAGGTCGCCACGCGGATCAACATCAAGCCGCAGGTCGACGAGTGGAAGTTCGCCGACGGCCACTCGATCATCCTGCTGTCCGAGGGTCGCCTGCTGAACCTCGGCAACGCGACGGGTCACCCGTCGTTCGTGATGAGCAACTCGTTCGCGAACCAGACGATCGCCCAGATCGAGCTGTGGACGAAGAACGACGAGTACGAGAAGCAGGTCTACGTCCTGCCGAAGCACCTCGACGAGAAGGTCGCGCGCCTGCACCTCGACGCGCTCGACGCGCAGCTCACCGAGCTGCGTCCCGACCAGGCCGCCTACATCGGCGTCAACGTCGAGGGCCCGTACAAGCCCGACCACTACCGCTACTAGAGCGGCTGCAGGCGGGTCGCTTCGACCTGCTTCAGCTTCCGGCGCAGCCGCGTGTACGCACGCTGCTGCGCCGGAGTGCGCTTGTGGCCCTTGTGCGCGAGGTTCACGCGCTCGTAGGGGTCCGACTCCAGGTGGTAGAGCTCCCACTGGTCGGGCTCCTTGCCCGTCGCGTCGTAGTACCGCGCGATCTTCCAGTTGCGCTCTCGGATGCTGACGATGTGGTTCGGCGCCTTCGGGTAGGGGCCGCTGGGCTGGCCGGACTGGTAGTCGTCGTACGTGAAGACGGTGTAGTCCTGCACGCCCTTCGCGGTCCGGCCCAGGACGATGCCGGAGTAGTCGCGGCCCTCCCAGTCGGCCCGCGCGGCGGACGGCGCGCCGACGAGGCTCGCGAGCGTGGGCAGGAAGTCCACGTGCGAGACGAGCGCCTTCGTGCTCCTCGCGCGCGGGAAGAGGCGCGGGTTGGAGTAGACGAGCGGCACGTGCGTCGCCTCCTCGTAGGCGTTGAAGTTCTTCTGCCGCATCCCGCCGTGCGCGGTGCCCATCTCGCCGTGGTCGGCCGTGGCGATGACGAGCGTGTCCTCCAGGAGGCCGGTGCGCTCGAGCGTGTCGAGCAGCTGCACGAGGTACGCGTCCGACGACTTCATGAGGTTGCCGTAGAAGTTGAGGTAGTTGCGCTTCATCTCCCGGGTCGGGATCGGCCCGGAGAGGTTGAAGATCTTGCGGAACTCCGCCTGCACCGACGGCTTGGTCGAGAGGTCCTCGTCCACGGTCGCGGGCGGTTCGATCTCGCCGTTGAGCCACGAGCTGTCGTATCCGCCGCTGGTGTACGTCTTCGGATAGAGCAGCACGTCGTGCGGGTTGACGAGGGAGACGACCATGAAGAACGGCTGGCTCTGCGCGGCGGTCGAGCTGAGGTACTGCACCGCGCCCTCGGTGCCCGCGTCTGGCGTCCCCTGGGACGTGATGTAGCGGCCGTCGTTGTCGTACAGGCCGCCGCCCTCTTCGGGGATGGACTGGTTGCCGCCCGCGTCCGGCGGATTCCAGCGGGTGAAGCCGTACTGGTTGACGTCCTGGGGCACCCACGTCGAGCCGTTCGCCGGCTTGTTGCAGTGGAACTTGCCCTTGTAGACCGGGGTGTAGCCGGCCGCGGCGACGACCGAGGCGGGGTTCTTGAAGGTGAGGGGCAGCGAGACCTGCGGGTACTGCGGCGACGGCATGCTCGTCTCGAGCGTGTACTTCACGCCGTGCTGGGCGGGGAAGTACCCGGACATCAGCGTCGAGCGCGCGGGCGAGCACATGCACGCGTTGGTGAAGGCGTTCTCGAAGGTCAGGCCGCGTTGGGTCAGCCGGGTCAGGCCCGGCAGGTTGCGCTTCTCCCAGCCCGGCGGGAAGTGCTGCAGCGAGCGCTGCTGGTCGGTGAGGAAGAGCAGCACGTTCATCCCCGCGACCTGGCGCGCGGGCGCCGTGCCGCGCGGTCGTGCGCCGGCGGAGGTCGCGGGGCCGCCGAGCAGGAGGCCGGTGCTGGCCGCGGCTGCGCCCTTGAGGAGTTCGGCGCGCGTGAGGCCCCGGCGCTCTGCGGAGGTCATGTCAATCGCTCCCAGTGGTCATGTTCTTGGTGACCCGGGTGAACACGGTGACCGCGTTGCTCTTGAACGCTGCGGCGTAGACGTACCTGCCGTCGGGGCTGACGGCGAGCGCGCTGACGCCTGAGAGCGCGCGCCCGGTGGTGCAGTCCGCGACCGTCCGGCCGGTGATGCAGCCGGGCTGGCGCGGCTTCTGCTTCAGCGCGCCTGCGCTGGAGCGATCGAACGTGTCGAGGGTGCCCGAGTTGTATGCGGCCGCGTAGACGCTCGCGCCGTCGGGGGAGATGGCGACGCCCTCGGGGGAGATCAGCGAGCGGGCGAGGGAGCACCCGATCGCCAGGACGGGCACCGCGCAGGCCGACGTTCCCGCCTGCTGGGTGAGCAGCCCGGTGCTCGTGGCCCGGGTGAACGACGTCACGCTGTTGCTCGTCAGCGAGGTCACGTAGACGTCGCCGTTGTCCGGGCTGACGATCAACGCGTTGGCCCCGCCGACCTGGATGCCGGTCCCGCAGCCAGTGATCGGCGTGTTCGCGAGGCAGCCGGTGCCGTCGGTCGTCTGGGTCAGCGCGCCGGTGGAGGCGTTGCGCTGGAGCGTCAGTACGGCGTTGCTCGCGGCGGTTGCGATGTAGACGCTGGCGCCGTCGGCGCTCACGGCCATCCCCTCCGGGGCGCCGAGCGCGATCCCCGTGGCACAGCCGCTGACCGCTGCGGCGAGGCAGCCGGTGGTGTCGGTCGGCTGCGTCAGCGCGCCTGTTGCCGCGTTGCGGGCGAACACGACGACGGCATTGCCGATGAACGAGCCGACGTACACGTTCTTGCCGTCAGGGCTGACGGTGACGACGTCCGGGCCCTCGAGCGCCCGTCCGGATGCGCAGCCGGGGATCGCCGCGACCCCCGAGATGCAGCCGCTCGGCCCCGGGAGCTGCGTGAGCGCCCCCGTCATCCGGTTGCGCTGCATGACGGTGACGCCGTCGCTGTCCAGGGACGTGGCGTAGAGGAACCTGCCGTCGGGGCTGACGGCCACCGAGTTCGGCCCGTTCAGTCCACGGGCCGAGGCGCAGCCGCTCGCGCCCTTCGCGGCGATGCAGCCGGTCTTGCCCTTCCCCTGGGTCAGCGCGCCCGTGCGGGCGTTCCGACGGAAGATCGCGATGGCGTCGCTCGTCGAGGAGGCCGCGTAGACGGACCTGCCGTCCGGGCTCAGCGTCAGCGCGCGCGAGCCGAGGAAGGGGGCGGGGCCCACCAGCGCCCGCACCGAGGCGCAGTTCGTGTGCGGCGTCGAGCGGTCGACGATGCATCCGCCTGAGCCGCTGACCTGGGTCAGGGTGCCGAGCGCGCTGACCGGCTGGCGGGCCGGCTGGGGCGTGGGTGCTGCTTGGGCGGCGTGGGCGACGCCGACTGCTGAAAGGACCGCGACGAGAAGGACCCGGCGTGCCGTCGCGAGAGAACCGTATGGGCACGTCAACCCGGTGGGGAAAACACCGGTGATGGGGTTGCTTTCGACAGATCACGCGAGACCTTGAGCGCGAAGGTGGAAGTCGGCGCGCCGGCATGGTGTGGTGTAGCCATGCCACTGCGACTCCCTGATCCGGCTCCGGCTGAGACCGTGCTCGAGCACATCCCGCCGGGCGCGGACGTGATCGTGCCGATGGCCGCCGGCGAGCCGGTGGCGCTGCTCGACGCGATCGAGGCGGGGGCCGACGGGCTCGAGGGCGTGCGGCTGCACCAGATGCACACCGCGCGCGACCGGCCCTACCTGCACGGCGCCTTCGGCGACCGCCTGCGCCACGTCTCGTACTTCCTCTCCGGGGTCGGGCGCAAGGCGTTCCGCGAAGGGACGATCGACTACGTCCCGAGCAACTTCTCCGAGGTTCCCGCGATGCTGCGCGAGTACACGAAGCGCTCGCTGCTCATCGCGACGGTCAGCCCGCCGGACCGCCACGGCCTCTGCTCCCTGGGCACGAGCGCCGACTACGTCGCGGGGCTCGTCGGGCAGGCGCCGGTGTTCCTCGAGGTCAATCCGAACATGCCGCGGTCGTTCGGGCTGAACCAGATCCATCTCTCGCAGGCGGTCGGCTGGTGCGAGCACGACATCCCGCTCATCGAGATCGAGCCGGCGCAGCCCGACGACCGCGACCGTGCGATCGCGGCGCTCATCGCCGAGCGCGTGCCGAACGGCGCGACGCTCCAGACCGGCATCGGCGCGATCCCGAACGCCGTGCTCGAGGCGCTGCGCGGGCACCGCGATCTCGGCGTGCACACCGAGCTGCTGTCCGACGGGGTGGTGGATCTCGTGGAGTGCGGCGCGGTGACGGGTGTGCGCAAGCGCAATCGCCCGCACACCGTCGTCGCCACGTTCGCGCTCGGGTCGCGGCGGCTCTACGACTGGATGGACGACAACGCCGGCGTCGAGATGCTGCCGGTCGATCTGGTCAACGACCCGCGGCTGATCGGGACCGAGCCGAACGTCGTCTCGATCAACGCGACGAGCGAGGTCGACCTCTACGGGCAGTGCGCCTCGGAGACCGTCGCGGGCCACTACTACTCGGGCACGGGCGGCCAGGCGGATTTCGCCCGCGGCGCGATGTACTCGCACGGCGGACGCGCGTTCGTCGTCCTGCACTCGACGACGCACGACGGGCAGAGTCGCATCCGTGCGGCCCTCACCGAGGGCTCGGTCGTGACGACGATGAAGAACACCGTCGACCACGTTGTCACCGAGTGGGGGTGCGCGGACCTGCGCGGGCAGTCGCTCACCCAGCGCGCGCGGGCGCTCGTCGCCGTCGCGCACCCCGATCACCGGGAGGAGCTGGAGCGCGGCGCCCGCGAGCGGGGCTTCCTGCCGTGACTCAGCGGGCGGCGGGCGTGGGCACCTTGCGCCTAGCCCGGTAGTGCTCGATGTCGAACCGCCGCATCTTCAGCGCCATGCGCGGCAGGCTCCACGGCCAGATGGCGGCGTTGCGCCCGGTGGCGTCGAGATACCAGCTGCCGCACCCGCCTGTCGCCCAGACCGCACCGGCGAGGCGGCGGTCCACCTCGCGCAGGTAGTCGGCTTGCACCTGGGGCTCGAGGTCGAGCTCGCCGATGGCGTTCCAGCGCATGTGCCGCAGCGCAGCGACGACGTAGCGCAGCTGCTGCTCGATCACGAAGATGATCGACGAGTGGCCGAGCGCGCTGTTCGGCCCCACGAGCAGGAACAGATTCGGGAACCCGGTCACGGTCGTGCCGAGGTAGGCCTTCGGGCTCCCCGCCCACGTCTCTGCGAGCGTCCGCCCGTCCTTGCCGCGCACGGCGGTGGCGATCGGCGGGTCGGTGACGTGGAAGCCGGTGCCGAGCACGATGACGTCGGCCTCGTACTCGCTGCCGTCGGCCCCGATCACGGTGTTGCCGCGGATCTCCTGCACGCCTGCGCTGACGACGTCGACGTTCGGCCGCTGCAGGGTCGGGTACCAGTCGCTGCTGAAGAGGATCCGCTTGCAGCCGGGCTCGTAGTCCGGGGTCAGGCGCGCGCGCAGCTCGGGGTCCGGGACCTGCCGGCGCAGGTGGGCTTCGAGGGTGGCTCGGACGGGACCGTTCAGCCGGGGGTGGCGCTGTGTGTACCCGAGCACCTCGGCGATCGAGAAGATCAGCAGCCGGTGGGCGCGGCGCAGGCCCGGCACGTGGCGGTGGGCCCAGCGCAGGGGAGCCGAGATGGCGAAGTCCGGGCGCGCGAAGAGCCACGGCGCCGTCCGCTGGAAGACCGTGACCGCGCCCGCCTCCTTCGCGATCTCCGGGACGAACTGGATCGCCGACGCGCCTGAGCCGATCACCGCGACGCGCTTGCCGCGCAGATCGACGCCGTGGTCCCACTCGGCGGAATGGAACACGGGGCCGGGGAAGTCGGAAAGCCCGGGAAGGTCGGGGATCAGCGGCTGGTGCAGCGGGCCGGCGGCCGAGATGAGCACGCGGGAGGTCATCGGCCCATCGCTGGTGTCGATCCGCCACACCTGGGCGGTCTCGTCCCACGCGGCGCCGAGGACCTCGACGCCGAAGCGGAAGTGGTCACGCACGCCGAAGCGGTCGACGACGTCGGCGGCGTAGTGCTCGATCTCCGCCTGCGGCGCGAACTGGCGGCTCCAGTCGGCGTTCGGGGCGAAGGAGTACGAGTAGAGGTGCGACGGCACGTCGCAGGCGCATCCGGGATACGTGTTCTCGCGCCAGCAGCCGCCCGCGTCCTCACCCTTCTCCAGCACCGCGAAGCGGTGAAAGCCCGCGCGGTGCAGCTGCACGGCGGCGCCGATCCCGCCGAAGCCGGCGCCCACCACGATGACGTCGAGGGGATCGGTGGGCGCCGGCTGCTCCGGCTGCGGATCCGGAGAATGGGAAGGAGGTTCGACGACGCTGGTCCGTGCCATGGACCGACGGTACGAAGCGAGTGCCGGCGCGCCATCCGTAGTTCTGTGCGCCGCGCCTGTGGGACCCCCGCACCCCTTAGACCCCGGGGTCTTCGAGGGGCGAAGTCTGGGGTGCGGGTTTGGGGACGTCCGCAATGGCGAGGCGCCCGCGCCCGTGGAGTCTTGGGATCACCGGGACGGAGCCGCCGTCCCCAACTGCCAGGAGCCCGTCGATGTTCTATCTCGACACCCCGTCCGCCGCCGTCCGCGAGCTGCGCGCCCGGGTCCGCGGTCCAGTGCGTGACCGGCACGACGACGACTACGACAGCGCCCGCCAGGCGTGGAACCTCATGGTCGATCAGCGCCCCGAGGCCGTCGTGCACGCTGTCGACGCCGAGGACGTGCGCATCACCGTCGACATCGCCCGCCAGGCGGGCCTGCGGGTCGCGCCCCAGGGCACCGGCCACAACGCCGGGCCGCTCGGCGACCTCTCCGGGACGATCCTCCTGCGGACCGACGCGATGCGCGACGTCCAGCTCGATGTGGAAGGCCGCACCGCTCGCGTGGGCGCCGGCACGCTCTGGCTCGACGTCACGGCGCCCGCCTCCGAACACGGCCTGGCGCCGCTGGCCGGTTCGTCGCCGGACGTTGGCGTCACCGGCTACACGCTCGGCGGCGGCATGAGCTGGCTCGGTCGCCAGCACGGATTCGCGGCTAACAGCGTCCTCTCGATGGACGTCGTCACCGCCGACGGCGTGGCGCGGCGCATCAGCGCCGATGCAGACCCGGACCTGTTCTGGGCGATGCGCGGCGGCGGCGGTGCCTTCGCGGTCGTCACCGCGATGGAGTTCGAGCTCTTCGACGCGCGGGAGCTGTCCGCCGGCATGCTCGCGTTCGGAATCGAGCAGGCACGCGAGGTGCTCTACCGCTGGCGCGACTGGATGCTCACCGCGCCCGACGCGTTCACGACCGCGGCACGCCTCATGCACCTGCCGGCGCTCCCGGACATCCCCGAGCCGTTCCGCGGGGCGGACCTCGTCGTCGTCGATGGGGCGGCCCTCGCGGCGCCGGACGTCGTCGCCCACGAGCTGCGCGGCCTGCGCGAGCTCGGCCCGATGGTCGACACGTTCGAGGAGGTCGCGCCGGTGGCCCTGAGCCGGATCCACATGGACCCGGAGGACCCGGTGCCGGCAGAGGGCGACCACTCGCTGGTCGGCGAGGTCGACGACTCCCTGCTCGACGGCCTGCTCGCCCTGGCCGGCGGCGGTCCGGGGAGCACCGGGCTGCTGTTCACCGAGCTGCGCCAGCTCGGCGGCGCGTTCGGTGTCGCCCCGGAGGGCGCGGGTGCGCGGGACCGGTTCGACGGCGACGGCCTCGCCTTCGCGGTCGGCATGACGCCGGACGAGGAGTCGCACGCCGTGGTCAAGCGCGACCTGCACACGTTCCGGGCGATGACCTACCACCGCCGGAGTGACCACTACATGAACTTCGCCGAGGTGGCGGAGGACGAGCCGCTGCACCGCAACGAGGTCTCGACCCGGCTGCGCGAGATCAAGGCCGCGGTCGACCCCGACGACGTGATCCGGTCGAACCACCCCGTCTGATCACCACGTGGATGCGTAGGGTGGCGGGGGAGATGTCCAGCTCCCCCGCCGACACCCACGACGTCGCGGACCTCGGCCTGTCCGACCAGGGGCAGGTCCGGATCGACTGGGCCGACGCCCACATGCCGGTCCTGGCCCGGATCCGCGAGCGGTTCGCCGCCGAGCGCCCGCTGGACGGCATCCGGATCGGCGCCAGCCTCCACGTCACGGCCGAGACGGCGAACCTTGTCCGGGCGCTCGTGGTCGGCGGGGCCGAGGTCGCCCTCTGCGCGAGCAACCCGCTCTCGACGCAGGACGACGTCGCCGCTGCGCTCGTTGAGCGCCACGGGGCGCAGGTCTTCGCCGTGCAGGGCGAGGACACCGATACCTACTACCGCCACATCACGACCGTCGTCGACCGCGCGCCGCAGGTGACGATGGACGACGGCGCCGACCTCGTCAGCGTCATCCACGGCGCCCGCACCGAGCTGCTCGACGGGATCCTCGGCGGGACCGAGGAGACGACGACCGGCGTCCTGCGGATGCGCGCGCTCGAGGCCGAGGGCGCGCTGGGGTTCCCCGTGGTGGCGGTCAACGACGCGCAGACCTCGAGGCTGTTCGACAACCTCCACGGCACTGGCCAGTCGACGCTCGACGGCATCGTGCGGGCCACGAACATCCTGCTGGCCGGGCGCACGGTCGTCGTGCTCGGCTACGGCTGGTGCGGGCGCGGCGTCGCCCTGCGCGCGAAGGGCGCCGGGGCGTCGGTGATCGTCTGCGAGGTCGACCCGGTGCGCGCGCTGCAGGCGCGGCTCGACGGGTACGAGGTCATGCCGGCGCTCCACGCGGCTGCGCGCGGGGACGTCTTCGTGACGGTGACGGGAGATCGCGATGTGCTCGGGACGGAGCACTTCGCCCGCATGCGCGACGGCGCGATCCTCGCGAACGCCGGGCACTTCGACGTCGAGATCAACCTGCCGGAGCTGCGCGACGCCGCCGCCGAGCCGCCACGGGAGGTCCGGCCCCAGGTGCTCGAGCACGTCCTGCCCGACGGTCGCCGGCTGCACCTGCTGGCGCACGGCCGCGTCGTGAACCTCGCCGCCGCGGAAGGTCATCCCGCCGCGGTGATGGATCTCGCGTTCGCCGGGCAGGCGCTGGCCGCCGAGTATCTCGTCCGCCGTGCCGGGGAGCTGGAGCCCAAAGTGCTCGCCGTCCCGCCGGAGCTCGAGCGCGAGATCGCCCGGCTGAAGCTCATCTCGCTCGGGATCGAGATCGACACGCTGTCGCCGGCCCAGGAGGCGTACCTGACCTCGTGGGAACAGGGGACCTGAACTTCCGCTTCTGGCGCATTGGAGTGCTACCTTCCGGGGCGTGACCCGGCGGAGGATGCGCGTGGGAGCGGTGCTGGCGGCGCTGCTGGCGAGCGGAGGAGAGCGCGCGTCGGCGGCCACCTTCTGCGTCGCCGACCCCAGTTGCACCGGCGCCCAGGTGGCGACGCTGGCCGACGCGGCCGTCGCGACCGCGCTCTCGCCGGACACCGACATCGTCGTGGTCGGCGCCGGGACGTTCTCGGGCGCGCGATTCGGGGCCGGCAATCCGGTCCAGCTGACCGGCGCCGGGAGGACCCAGACGACCGTGGAGGCCGCTGCGGGCGAGAGCGTCGCTCTCGAGCTGGCCGATCCGTCGTCGACGGTTCGGCTGCTCGGCGCCCGCGTGCCCGATCAGGATGGTGCGGTCGGGCTGCGGCTCGGCGGCGCCGGGGACGAGGTCACGGTCGCGCCCGCGAACCCGGCGGTCGCGGCGACCGCGGTCGAGCTGCTCGACGGCGCCGTCCTTCTTGGTGCGACCGCGGAGAGCCCGGTCGGCGACGGCTCGTGGGCGGTCGACGTGGTGCGCGGCGGCACGGCGAAGATCGAGCGGGTCCGCGCCCGCGGGGCCGGGCTGCGTGCCCGTGCGGCGACCCTGACCGCGACGCGCGCGCGGGTGGAGGTGACGACCGGACCCGCGGCCCTGGCCGACGAGGGCGGGGTGCTCCGCCTCGACACCACGCTCGTCCGGGTCCTGCCCGGCGCGGCCGGCGGACTGCGGGCGCATGCGGACACCGGCCACGGGTCGGGCCTCACCGCCCGCGGCGTCACGCTGATCGGCGCGTCCGAGGACGGGAAGGCCGCGCTCTCGGCACGTGGGGCCGGCATCGGCGCGAACGCGATCGTCCGGGTCGATGACAGCATTCTGCGCGGCTTCCGGCTGGAGCGCCTCGCCGAGGGCGAGCTCGGCGGTGACGCGTCCGTGACCGTCGCGTACTCGAACTTCGACGGGGCGACGGACCTCAACCAGGCCGTCGGCTCGGGGCAGCTGTCCCCGTTCGACGGCAACGAGAACCGGACGTACGGCACCATCCGCTTCCTCGACTCCGCGTCGGGGGACTACCACCTCCGGGCCGACTCCCCGGTGATCGACCGGGGGACGCCGGGAGCGCTCCTCCCCGAGGAGTCGCCCCTGGACCTCGAGGGCCTGGCGCGGGTGGTCGACGGCAACGGGATCGCCGGTGCCACGCGGGACATGGGCGCCTACGAGTACCAGCGACGGCCGCCTCTGCTGGCGGCGAGCGCCCAGCCCGCCCTGGCCCCGGTCGGGACGCCGATGCATTTCGAAGCGCAGGTCAGCGACCCCGACCCGGGGGACGACGTCAGCGTCCGTTGGGCCTTCGACGACGGTGGGGTCATCGCGGGCCTCGCGGGGGACTACGCGTTCGCGACCCCTGGGCCGCACAGCGCGACGGTCACCGCCACCGACAGCGCGGGCGCCGAGACGACCCGGACGGTGCTCGTCCGCGCGCTGCCGCCTGCGCCGGTTCTCGCGTCGTCGCCCGTGCCGCCGCCCGACCTCCTTGCGCCGCGGTTCGACTTCCTCAGCTCGTCGCTGCGCGTGGACCGCAGCGGCCGCATCCCGATCCGCTTCGGCTGCCCCGCCAGCGAGCTGGAGCCCTGCCGCGGCACCCTGCTGCTCCGCACGCTCTACCGGGTCTCGACCCGGCCAAAGGGGTCGCGGGCGGCTCCGTCGCGCGTCACCCTCGCCTGGATGACGGTGAAGGTCTACCCGGGCGGGACGCGGGTGTTCCGGCCGAAGCTCCGCGCGGCCGGGATCCGGCTGATGCGCCGCCGCGCGAAGGTGCGCGCGCGCATGCAGGTCGACGCGTACGACCCGGCGGGCAACCATCGGCTGCTCGGGAGGAACCTGACGCTCCGGGCCGCCGAGAACGCGTCACGAGAGCCATCCCGCTAGGGTCGCCATCCATGAGAGCGATGGTCCTCGCCGCCGGCCTCGGCACCCGGCTCCGTCCACTGACGTTCGAGCTGCCCAAGCCCATGGTCCCGGTCCTCGATCGCCCGGTCATGGCGCACATCGTCGACCTCCTGCAGCGCCAGGGGATCGACGAGATCATCGCGAACCTCCACTACTTCCCGGACACCATCCGCGGGTACTTCGGCGACGAGCTGACGTACCGCTACGAAGAGGCCCTGAAGGGCACCGCCGGCGGCGTCCGCAACTGCGCCGACTTCTTCGGCGACGAGCCGTTCATCGTCATCTCCGGCGACGCGCTGACCGACATCGACCTCGCCAAGCTCGAGGCGCGCCACCGTGCCCACGGCGGCGTCGCGACGCTGACCGTCAAGAAGGTCCCGGACACGCGTGAGTTCGGCGTCGTCCTGCACGACGCGGACGGCCGCATCACCGGCTTCCAGGAGAAGCCCAACCCGGCCGAGGCGCTGTCGGATCTCGGCAACTGCGGCATTTACGTCTTCTCGCCCGAGATCTTCGACTACTTCCCCAAGGACCAGGCCGAGGTCGACTGGGCGAACGACGTGTTCCCGGCGCTGCTGGAGAACGACGTGCCGTTCTTCATCCACGAGATCGACGAGTACTGGAACGACGTCGGCTCGCTCTCCGAGCTGAAGTCGGGCACGTTCGACGCGCTCTCCGGCTCGCTCGGGATCGACATCCGCGGCGACACGCTCGAAGAGGGCCTCACCGTCGGTGCGCACTCGGGCCTCGATGGCGTCTCGATGATCGAGCCGCCCGTGTGGATCGGCGACGACGTCCGCATCGGCGCCGAGACCCGGCTCATGGGCCCGGTCGTCATCGGCGACGGCGCGACGATCGGTGACGGCGCGCTCGTGCGTGACTCCATCGTGTTCCCCGGGACGACCGTCCCGCCCGGTGCCATCCTCATCGGCGCGATCGCAGGGGCGGCGGGCATCATCGAGGCGCTGCCCAAGCGCGTCTCAGCCGCGTCCGCCTAGCGGAGGGGACGACTCGGCGACGTCGCCGTAGCGCTCGCGGCGCTGCTCTTCCTTCTCGCTCTCCTCGAGGGCCTTGATGAAGAGGTACGCGAGCGCGATGCCCATGACGATCGACTGCTCGGTCGCCATGACCAGGCCGGCGACGCTCTGATCGGTGTGCGCATCCATGCCCCAATAGCTGGGCTGCGCCTCGTAGAAGCCGTAGATCGCCTCGGGGGCGAACGCGAGGCCGACGCCCAGCAGGCCGACCATGACCTTGGTCGACGCCATGTAGGCCGCGGGTCCCATCCCGCCCAAGCGGTGGCGGCTGCGGATCGGGCTGATCAGGTGCCACCAGTAGAGGCTGCCGGCCGTGATGAACGTGATGTGCTCGAGCCGATGGACGAGTGGGTGCTGCAGCGCGGCGTCGTAGAGCGCCGGGATGTGCCAGATCCACATCGTGGCGACGTAGAGCAAGAGCGCGAAGACCGGGGTCGCGAACGGCCCTGCGGCGCGCTCGAGCCGCAGGGTGCGCTTCGTCAGCGGTCGCAGGATCACGCGGGTCAGTCCGAGTAGGCAGAAGATCACGCCGAGGTCGATCAGCAGCAGGTGCTGGATCATGTGCATCGTGAACAGCTGTTCGGCGAGCGCGTCGATCGGCGAGATCAGCGCGGCGAAGAAGCACGCTAGGCCGAGCCAGAAGCTCAGGAGTCGCCCGACGCTCGCGCGCACCTGCCACCAGCGGCGCGTGTAGAGGAACGCGACGGCGGCCAGCATGAGGATGACGACCGGCTCGAGGTTCCACGAGGCGTCGGGCGTCGCGCCGAGGATCGGCACGGGGGACATGCGCGGGATTGTCGCAGTCCTGCGCCCATGCTCCGCGGGTGGCTCGGCAAGGTCCTCGGTCATGCCCGGCCGCTTGCTCTCCCTCCTCGTTCCCGCGAGCTGCTGGACGTGCGGCCGGGCCGCCGCGGACGATCAGCCGATCTGCGGCGCGTGCCGGCGGTCGCTGCCCTGGCTCGACACGGTGTGCTGTGAGCGCTGCGCCCTGCCGCTGGTCGGACGTGATCACCGCTGCCCCGCGGCGCGGTTCGCGTTCGACCGCGCGCTCGCGGTCGTCGCGTACGAGGGCACCGCGTCCCGCGCGGTCCGCGCGCTGAAGGATTCCGGTTCCCGCCCACGGCCGCTGGCGGCGATGATGGCTGCGCAGGTGGCGATCGCCACCCCGCCGGGCTGGCTGCACGGCGCGACGGTGGTCCCTGTGCCGGCCCACCCGCTCCGCCGCCGTGTGCGCGGCTTCGATCCGGCGGGGCTCCTGGCGGCCGAGGTCGCCGACCGCGTGGCCCGTCCGCTGGCCGGGGACATTCTGCGGCGCCGTGGGTGGCGCGGCCGTCAGCGCGGGGCTACGCGGGCGGAGCGGCTGGCGGGCGTCCGCGTCGAGGCCTGTCGCGCCGCGCCGCCCGCGGTCCTGCTGATCGACGACGTCCACACCACCGGCGCGACGCTGCACGCGTGCGCGCTGGCGCTGAAGGCGGCGGGGGCGACCGAGATCCGGGCCGTCACGTGGGCCCGCGCGCTCTGAAACGAACGAGGGGGATAACCCCGGATGGACATCCGTATGGCCGACTGTTGCAGTCCGCGTGACGCGATGCGTACTCTTCGACCAGGAACAACCGACCCCAAAGGGGGCTTCGATGAAGATCGAGGTCAAGGGCCGTAACACTCCCGTCTCCGATGAGCTGCGCGACATGGTCGAGCGGCGCTTTCGCAAGGTGGGTGCCCAGGTGTCCGAGTTGGCGACGCTCGAGATCGAGCTGAGCGAGGAACGCAACCCTGCGATCCCCGACTCGTACATCGCCGAGGCCACGTTGTTCCTAAAAGGCACCACGCTCCGAGCCTCCGACCGCGCGCGTGACATGTCGCACGCGGTCCACCTCTGCGAGGAGGAGCTCTCCCGGCAGGTCAAGCGCTACCGCGACAAGCGTCGCGCGCGCCGCGCCGCCCGTGCGATGAGCGCCGAGGCGCGCGTCCAGCCCGCTGCCTGAAAACACGGTGTGAACGGCCGGCCGGCGCCCGCTCGCCGGCCGTCCGCGCTTCGCTAGTGTGGGAAGCACGATGAGCTTCCTGGAACGGGCCCTCCGGATGGGGGAGGGCAAGCAGTTCAAGCAGTTCGAGAAGCGGGTCAGCGAGATCTCCGCGTTCGAGCCCGAGCTCGAGCTCGAGAGCGACGACGAGCTGAAGGCCCGCTTCACCGAGCTGCACGATGAGGCGAAGGAGGGCCGCGATCTCGACGAGATCCTGCCCGAGGTCTTCGCGATCACGCGCGAGGTCGGCAAGCGCACGATGAACATGCGCCACTTCGACGTGCAGCTCATCGGCGGCATGGTCCTGCACTCCGGCTCCATCGCGGAGATGAAGACCGGCGAGGGCAAGACCCTCACCGGCACGCTCGCGATCATCCTCAACGCGATGGCCGGCAAGGGCGTCCACGTCGTCACGGTCAACGACTACCTCGCGCGCCGCGACGCCGAGTGGATGTCGCCGATCTACGACTTCCTCGGGCTGACGTGGGGCGTGCTGCAGAACCAGCAGGATTACGAGGTGAAGAACGCCGCGTACACCTCGGACATCACGTACGGGACGAACAGCGAGTTCGGCTTCGACTACCTGCGCGACAACATGGCCCAGTCGCTGGAGGAGAAGGTCCAGCGCAACCACCCGTTCGCGATCGTCGACGAGGTCGACAACATCCTCATCGACGAGGCGCGGACCCCGCTGATCATCTCCGGCCAGCCCGAGCAGGCGGCCGACTTCTACGTCCAGTTCGCGAAGCTCGCCAAGCGCCTGGTCGCCGGCGTCAAGCCGGAGGGCATGGATCCGCGCGCGAAGAAGGAGTTCGTCGCGGACTACGACTACGAGTACGAGGAGAAGCACAAGACCGTCTCGGTCACCGAGCAGGGTGTGGAGAAGGCCGAGAAGTTCCTCGGCGTCAGCCACCTGTACCGCGCGGAGAACGGCCACCTCGTCAACCACCTCCAGCAGGCGCTGAAGGCGGAGTCGCTGTACAAGCGTGACGTGGACTACGCCGTGGTCGACGGCGAGGTCAAGATCATCGACGAGTTCACTGGCCGCATCCTCGACGGCCGCCGCTGGTCGGAGGGTCTGCACCAGGCCGTCGAGGCGAAGGAGGGGGTGCGCGTCCAGGAGGAGAACCAGACGCTCGCCACCATCACGCTGCAGAACTACTTCCGCCTGTACGACAAGCTCGCGGGCATGACCGGCACCGCCCTCACCGAGGCGACCGAGTTCATGAAGATCTACAAGCTGCCGGTCGTCGAGATCCCGACGAACCGCGTCATGCAGCGCAAGGACCAGAACGACCAGGTCTACAAGACGCGCGATGGCAAGTGGCACGCCGTGGCAGCCGAGGTCACCGCGCGGCACGAGGCCGGCCAGCCCGTCCTCGTCGGCACGATCTCCGTCGAGGTCTCCGAGCTGCTGTCCACGGAGCTGAAGAAGCGCGGCGTTCCGCACACCGTCCTGAACGCGAAGCCCGAGCACGCCGAACGTGAAGGCGAGATCATCGCCGAAGCCGGTCAGCCCGGCGCGGTCACGCTCGCGACGAACATGGCCGGCCGCGGCGTCGACATCAAGCTCGGCGGCAACGCCGAGCACATGACGAAGCTCGAGCTCGTCAAGATGGGCCTCAGCCCCGGCGATCCAGACTTCGAGGAGCGCTACCGCGACGTCCTGCCGAGCATCGAGCGCCGCGTCGAAGAGGCCCGCGAGAAGGTCATGGAGGCCGGCGGGCTGTTCATCGTCGGGACCGAGCGCCACGAGTCACGCCGGATCGACAATCAGCTGCGCGGCCGCTCCGGGCGCCAGGGCGATCCGGGCGAGTCCCGGTTCTTCCTGAGTGCCGAGGACGACCTCGTGCGCCTGTTCGCCGGGGACCGGATCTACAAGATCCTCGACCGGCTCGGTGAGACCGACGAGGAGGGCCACGAGCTGCCGATCGAGGCCGGGATCCTCTCCAAACAGATCGAGAAGGCCCAGCGGAAGGTCGAGGAGCAGAACTTCCTCATCCGCAAGCGCGTCCTCGAGTACGACGACGTGATGAACGAGCAGCGCCGGATCGTCTACCAGTACCGCAACGAGATCCTCGAGGGCAAGGACATGGGTCCGACCGCCCGCGAGGAGATCGAGGGCGTCATCGATCGGCTCGTCGACGAATACACCCCCGGCGACTACCTCGAGGAATGGGACATCGAAGGGCTCTTCGACCGCGTGGTCGAGGACGTCTTCCCGACCCAGCACGAGGCCGACGAGATCGACCACGCGACGACCGACCGCGAGTCGCTGCGCAAGCTCCTGGTCGAGGACGCGCTCGCGATGTACGACGAACGCGAGGAGGAGCTGGGCGAGGAGCTCATGCGTCGCCTCGAGCGCTTCCTGCTGCTGCAGATCATCGACAGCAAGTGGCGCGAGCACCTGTACGACATGGACTACCTGCGCGAGGGCATCCACCTCCGCGGGTTCGCCCAGATCGAGCCGATCGTCGCGTACAAGAACGAGGCCTTCACGCTGTTCACCGATCTGATGAACAGCATCTGGGGCGAGTTCGCCACGCTGGTCTACAACGTCGAGGTCCAGGTCGAGGGCGAGGAGCAGCCGCCGGAGGAGCGCTACAGCGCCCCGGGGACCGCCACCCGTCCCGGCCGGGTCTCGTACTCGGGCGGCGCGGCGACGGGCGCGAGCGCCATCGCCGCCGCCGCTGCCGGCGGAGCGGGCACCGCCTACGCCGAGGATGAGGGCGACGTCGAGGCCGAGGGATTCCAGCCCGTCGAGCAGCGCATCGTCGACGAGGAGCATCAGGTCGGGCGCAACGATCCGTGCTGGTGCGGCTCCGGCAAGAAGTTCAAGAAGTGCCACGGCGCGTAGCCAGACCTTCCTGATTCATACCGGGACGAATCGTCCCGCATCTGAGCGGGGGTCACGCTGCACGCATGGCCCTTCGGCGCACTCTGATGACAGCGGCCGCCACGGCGACCGCGCTGGTGGCTCTCGTGCCGGCGGCGGCGCAGGCATGCGGGAAGCAGAAGCTCACCCCGTCGTTCTCGTCGTTCGGGGATGCGGGTCTGTACCTGCCGGTCGACAACGCCGGCTTCGAGAGCGGCAAGTCCGACTGGAAGCTCAGAGGCGCCGGCGTCATGGCCGGCAATGAGCCGTGGAAGATCGGCGGCGCGGCGCACAGCAAGTCGCTGCGCCTGAGTGCCGGCGGCACCGCGGAATCCGATGAGGTCTGCGTCACCATCGACCACACGCATTCGCGGTTCTTCGCCCGCTCGCTCAGCGCCACGGGCGCCCTGCGCGTCGAGGTCCTCTGGGACGACGAGGGCGACGACCACGTCGCGACCGTCGCCACGCTGAGTGCCACCACCTACCAGAACGCCTGGAAGCCCACGCCGACGATCCCGATGGCGTCGGCCGTCGCGTCGCTGTACGAGGACGAGGAGGACGAGTTGGTCGCTTTCCGCTTCGTCGCCGTGGGCGGCGCCTGGGACATCGACGACGTCAGCGTCGATCCCTACCGCGCGCGCTGAGGGGCCTCGCGAATGGGCAGGATCCCCTAGCCTGAGCTGCATGTCCACGGCGCCGAGCGCGGAAACCACCCCGCAGCGCCTCGCGGCGATCCGCGACCAGGTCGCGTCGCTCGAGGCGTACCTCGATCCGGAGGCGCTGAAGGCGCGCGTCACCGAGCTGGAAGGCCAGATGGGCGCGCCCGGATTCTGGGACGACCAAGAGGGCGCGGCGAAGGTCAACAGCGAGCACGCGCGGGCGTCGAGGAAGCTCTCGAGCTTCGAGGGGCTGCAGTCCGACGCAGAGGACCTCGACGCGCTCGTCGAGATGGCCGAGGAGGACCCTGAGATGGCGGGCGAGCTGGCCGAGCAGATTGCCTCGGTCGAGAACCGCCTCGCCGCGCTCGAGGAGGAGCGGCTGTTCAGCGGCCCGTACGACGCAGGCGACGCGCTCGTGACGATCAACGCCGGCGCGGGCGGCACCGATGCCCAGGACTGGGCCGAGATGGTGCTGCGCATGGAGATGCGCTGGGCCGAGCGGCGCGGGTTCGACGTCGAGCTGCTTGAGGCGAGCCCGGGGGAGGAGGCCGGCATCAAGTCGGCGACCTTCCAGGTCAAGGGCGAGAACGCCTACGGCCTGTACGGCGCGGAGAAGGGCGTCCACCGACTGGTGCGCCTGTCCCCGTTCGACAGCGCGAACCGCCGCCAGACGAGCTTCGCGGGGCTCGAGGTCGCCCCGGTCGTCGACGCGATCGACGAGGTCGAGATCGAGGACGACGACCTGCAGATCGACACGTACCGCGCGTCGGGCGCCGGCGGACAGCACGTCAACAAGACCGACTCGGCCGTACGGATCACCCACCGGCCGAGCGGGATCGTCGTCCAGTGCCAGAACGAGCGCTCGCAGACGCAGAACAAGCTGACGGCCATGGGCATGCTCCGCGCGAAGCTCCTCGAGCAGCGCGAGCGTGAGCGCCAGGAGGAGATCGCGAAGGCGAAGGGCGAGACGCTCGACGTGAACTTCGGCTCGCAGATCCGCAGCTACGTGCTGCACCCGTACACGATGGTCAAGGACCACCGCACGAACCACGAGATGGGCGATGCGCAACGGGTGCTCGACGGCGACCTGGACGGCTTCGTCCGCGCCGAACTGCTGCGCAGCGCCGGGACCGCCGAGGTCTGATCTCCGTGGGTCGGCAGGCGCCAGAGCAGCCGCGGACCCCGTACCTCGATGCGGTCGTCGCCTACGCGTTCCGCGGCGCCGGGCGCTGGCACGTGCCCGGCCACAAGGGCGGTGAGGGCGCCGACTCGGGCCTGCGCCACGCGATCGGTGACCGGGCGCTGCTGGCGGACGTGCCGCAGGACATCCGCGGCATCGACGTCGGCCCGTCGCCCACGCCATACGAGAAGGCCGAGACGCTCGCCGCTGAGGCGCACGGCGCAGCGCGCACGTGGTTTCTGACCAACGGCGCGACGCAGGGAAACCACGCGCTGACGCTCGCGCTTGCGCCTTTGGGCGCGCCGGTCGTCGTGCAGCGCAACGCGCACGCCTCGGTGGTCGACGGGTTGGTGCTCTCCGGCGGGATGCCGACGTTCGTCTCGCCGGAGTACGACGAGGCGCTGGGTATGGCGCACGGCGTGACGGCCGACAGCCTGGCGGCTGCGCTCGAGCGCACGCCGGGGGCGCGCGCGGCGTTCATCGTCTCCCCGACGTACTACGGCATGGTCGCCGACGTCGCCGCGTGCGCGGAGGTCGCGCACGCCGCGGGTGTGCCGCTGATCGCCGACCAAGCGTGGGGCGGGCACTTCGGCTTCCACCCGGACCTTCCGGCGAGCGCACTGGATCTCGGCGCTGACGCAGTGCTCACCAGCACGCACAAGATGGCCGGCTCGATGACGCAGAGCGCGATGCTCCACGTCGGGCAGGACTCGCGGGTCGACATCGACGGGCTCGCCCGGACGGTGCGGCTCGTGCGCTCCACGTCGCCGAACTCGCTGCTGCTCGGCTCGCTCGACGCGTCCCGTCGCCAGATCTCCGTCCACGGCGAGGCGATCCTGCACGAAACGCTCGTGGCGCTGCGCGCGGTCCGCGAGAAGATCGCGGAGATCGAGGGGGTGCGCCTCGTCGGCGAGGACATGGTGGGCCGGCCGGGCGTCTCCTCGTGGGACCCGCTGCGGATCACCCTCGACGTCCGCGGCACCGGCCGGTCGGGCTTCGAGGTCGCCGATGCGCTGCGGCAGGGCTACGACATCCACCCGGAGCTCGCGACCCACGCGATCGTCGTCTTCGTCGTCGGGATGGCCGAGCCGGCGCGGGCGCTCGAGCGGCTCGCCGGAGACCTCGACGAGACGATCAAGCGGATCGCCGCCCCCGGGCGCGAGATCCCGGTGGTGCGGTCCCCGCTGCACGGGCAGGCGGTCGCGAAGGTCGCGCCGCGTGACGCGTTCCTCGGCGAGGCCGAGGTCGTCGATGTCGCCGACGCGGTCGGGCGGATCTCGTGCGAGTCGATCGCCGGCTACCCGCCCGGCATCCCAGCGCTGCTGCCCGGCGAGGAGATCACGGCGGAGACGGTGCGCTACCTGCGTGAGCTCGTCGACGACGGCGCGCGGCTGCACGGTGCCAGCGACCCGGCGTTCCGGCGGGTCACGGTGCTGGTGCGCTGACGATGAGGCGGTAGCCGAGGTCGAGCTCATTGAGCTCGATCAGGTCGCTGTGGCGGCGGGCCCAGGTGCCGTCCTCGAGGTCGGCCCGCAGCTTCGCCACGCCCCGCTCGACGTCCTCGGGCGGGATGAGATGGAACAGCGAGATCCCGGCGCGGACCTCGGGGCGGAGATAGGCCTCCGGGCGGCGCCAATATGCGTGGAGGAACCCGTCGCGGCAGTCGTGGGGGATCGGGACGACCTGGGTATCCACGACCCCGCCCAGTGCCGCTGCGATGTCGGTGGGCGTGAACCGCGCGACGGGGAGATCGAGCCACGCAGGGAAGTACTCGCCCACGATCCACGAGGGCGCGAAGAACGACTGGTCGAACGTGAAGACGGCGACGGGCCCGCGGGCCACTCGCCGCAGCTCGCGCAGGCCGGCGGCGCGGTCCTCCCAGTGGTGATCGCTGAGGACGGCCATCGCCGCGTCGAACGTGTCGTCGCCGAACGGGAGCGCCTCGGCGCGGCCGTCGATCACGGGCGCCGCGTCGCGTGCGCGCTGCGCCCGCATCTCTGCCGAGGGCTCCACCGCCGTGACCTCGCGGTCGCGCGGCTCGTAGCTGCCCGTGCCCGCGCCGACGTTCACGACGGTCTGCGCGTCGCCCAGCGCGGCCCAGATCCGCTGGGCGATCCGCGGGTCTTCGCCCCGGACGGTTGAATACCCGACGCCCAGCCGCTGGTACGCGTGCAGGTCGTTCATGGCCGGGCGACCACCAGGCGGATCCCGATGTCGTGCTCCAGCGCCTCGACGAGGTGCGGGTGTGCGGCCTCCCATGCGCCGCTGTCGAGATCGGCGCGGAGGCGCTGGAGTCCCGTCGCCAGGGCTCCCGGTTCCAGTCGGCGGAACAGCGAGATCCCGTCGGCCGCCTCGGGTTCCAGCAGCGCCTCGGGCCGGCGCCAGAACGTGTGCATGAACTCGTCGGCGCAGTCGTGGGGGAGCGGGACCGGCTCGACCGTCGCGTCGCCCCCAAGCGCCTCGACCACGCGGGCGACGTCCCACGGCGGCAGGAACGCGCGCAGCCCCGGGAGGTAGTCGCACAGCCAGGACTCGGAGAAGAACGAGGGCTCGAACGTCAGCAGGACCACGCGGCTCCGCGCGACGCGCCGCAGCTCTGCGAGTCCTGCGCCGCGATCGGCCCAGTGGTGATCGCTGAAGACGGAGAGGACCGCGTCGAAGGCGTCGTCGTCGAAGGGGAGGTCGTCGGCGTAGCCGCGGATCGCCGGGGCCGTCCCCGGCGGACGCTGGGCCCGCATGGTCGCGGACGGCTCGAGCGCGACGACGTAGCGGTCGCACGGCTCGTAGTTGCCGGTGCCCGCGCCGACGTTCAGCACGGTCTCGGCGTCCCCG
>JAEMSV010000191.1 GCA_016462625.1 Solirubrobacteraceae bacterium
CCCGGTGACCACGACGCCTCCGGTGACCACGACGCCCCCCGTCACGGCACCCCGCCCGACCGTGCAGCAGCAGATCCAGCAGGCGCTGGCGAACCTGAAGCGGCTGCTCTCGCCGCGCAAGAAGGGCAAGTCGACGAGCACGAAGGCGAAGGCGGCCTCGAAGGCAAAGGCCAAGGCGAAGGCCAAGGCGAAGGCCAAGGCCAAGGCCTAGAGCGGCATCGCTGTGGGTAGCCCCTCGGTCTCAGTCCGAGACCGAGGGGGAAGCAGTTGCCTGATTTCGTCGAGCGGTATCGGCGGCATTACGGAGTCCCGGATGCCGTCGAGCTGTCCCTGGATCACCTGCGGCACCACCTGATCGTCGAGCTCGAGGTCACGCGGGACCTCCTCGAGTCCGAGCCCGAGCAGCGCCACCACGCGTTTGCCGAGGGCTACGCGCGGATCTATCGCGAGCTGTGGTGGTTCAACGTCGCTGACGACGCGGCTGATCCCGGCGCCGTCGACATCGACGGCTGGCGGGCGATGATCGGCCCGCCTCCTCGCCGGGTCTACGAGGTCGGCTCCGGCCAGGGCACGCTCGCCCGGGCCCTCGCGCAGGCCGGCTACGACGTCGTCGCGACGGACATCAGCAGCGAGCGCGGCGGCGCGCGTACCGGCGAGCCCGGCATGACGTGGGGCGAGACCGACGGCGTGCACCTCGACCGGTTCGCCGAGCCGGGGACGTTCGACGCGGTGATCAGCGACCAGATGGTCGAGCACCTGCATCCCGACGACTTCCTGCCGCACCTGCGCAGCGCGCGGGCGCTGCTCAAGCCCGGCGGGAAGTACGCGTTCCGCACGCCGCACGGCCCGAGCGGGCCGTATGACTCGAGCCTGCCGTTCGGGTTCCCCCTCGCGCTGGCGACGCACCTGCGGGAGTACTGCTTCTCCAGCCGGGTGGCGCTGCTGCGGTCCGCCGGGTACCGCGAGGTGCTCGCCGAGCGCCCGAGCCGCGAGGGGCCGGTCCCCAGCGCCGCCTACGTGCGCTACCTGACGTTCGCCGAGCAGCAGCTCGACCGCCTGCCGCTCCGGCTGCGCCGGCTCGTCGTCAAGCGCCTGCTCCGCGACCGCATCGCGTTCCGCCGGAACGCGATCCTCGCCGCGACGGCCTAGATCCGCGGGAACAGGTCGCGCGCCCGCCGCGCCGCATCGCGGAGCTGCGGGTGGTCGAGCATCACGCCGAGGGCGACGCGCCGCGCGCGCTTGCGCGCCGGGTCGATCTCCCGGGCTCGCGCCAGGTCGGCGCGGGCGCCGTCCGGGTCGCCGTCGCGGAGGCTCAGGCCGCCGCGGGCGATGAGCTGCTGGGCGACCCGCGCGCGGCGGGCGGCCTCGTGGACCGGATCGTCGAACCGGTAGGAGTCGAAGATCTGCACGAGCGCGTCGCGGAAGCGCGCCTCCTCCTTGGCCCCCGCGTTGCCGGGGTGCATGCGGTAGCGCACGAGCGGCTCGTCGACCCACCGCAGCGCCCAGCCGGACTTCGCGGCCTCGATGAACATCACGACGTCGCCGACGGGCAGGTCGGGCATCTCGCGCTCGTGGGCCTCCCAGACCTCGCGGCGCATGACCGTCGCGGACGGGATGAACGTGTTGTGGTCCATGAGGACCGGGATCCAGTCGGCGTACCGGCCCGGCGCGGGGCGGCGGCGGCGCTCCCACGCACCGCCGCGGTCGATCCACACGTCGCTGCAGACGATGCCGAGTTCCGGATCGCCGGCGAAGAGCTCCACGGCGCGGGGGAGGTAGCCGGGGAGCCACTCGTCGTCGTCGTGCAGGAAGGCGAGCAGCTCACCGCTTGCGCGCTCGAGCGCGATCGTGTGGTTGCCGGCGAGCCCGAGCTGGCGGTCGTTGGCGAAGTACTTCACGCGCTCGTCGCCGAGCGCGGCCGCGGCGTCGCGCAGGCCGCCGCCCGAGTCGTCGCTGATGATCAGCTCGAGGTCGTCCACGCCCTGATCGAGGACGCTGCGGGCGGCGGCGCGCAGCATCTCGGAATCGCGGTGGACGGGCATGAGGACGGAGACGAGCGGCCGATCGGTCACGGCGCGGCACTCTGACATAGGCTTCCGCTTCGTGGGTCAGGGGCTCTCCGTCATCGTCTGCACGCTCAACGAGGCGGACCGCATCGAGCGGATGATCCGCCACGTCGGCTTTGCCGACGAGATCCTCGTCGTGGACTGCGGCAGCACCGACGGCACCATCGAGCGCGCGCGGGCCGCCGGGGCGCGGGTCGAGCACCAGGACTGGCTCGGGTTCTCCAAGCAGAAGAACCGCGCCGCCGAGCTGGCCGCCAACGACTGGGTGCTCAGCCTCGACGCCGACGAGATCGTCGACGAGGAGCTCGGCGCCGCGATCGTCGCCGCACTGGCATCCGGGCCGGATCCGCGCGACGCATTCCTCGTCGATCGCCGCGGCGACTTCCTCGGCGAGGTCCTGCCCAACCCGCAGCGCGCCGCGAACCGCGCCGCGAACGTCCGGCTCTACCACCGCGCCCACTCGCGCTGGGACGAGGAGATGGAGATCCACGAGATGGTCCGCGTGGAGGGGACCGTTCGGCCGCTCGCCGGGCGGCTCCTGCACTGGAACGACCTCACGATCGACCAGTTCGTCTCCATGTTCAGCCGCTACGCGACGACCGAGGCCGTCGAGATGTACGCGGCCGGCAAGCGCACGAACGGCGTCGAGGTCCTGCTGCGGCCCGTCGCCCGCGTGGGGTGGCTGCTGATCTTCCGCGGGGCCTGGCGACTGCGCGGCCGCGGGCTCATCTACGCCGGGATGCGCGGGCTGGGCGACTTCGTCCGTTTCGCCAAGCTCTGGGAGATGCAGCAGCGCGGCGGGCCGGTGGAGGGCGAGGGCGACCGCCCCGCCTGGGGACGCGACGCGTAGGCTCCCGCCGCGATGCTCCGCAAGCTCCTCTCGATCGCCGTCATCCCGATGCCGCAGGCCGTCAAGCGCCTGGTCTATCGCCGCTTCTTCGGCTGGGAGATCGCCGACGACGTCTCCATCGGCCTGTCGTGGATCGACATCGAGGAGGTCGTGCTCGCGCCGGGCGTGCGCATCGGCCATTTCAACCTGATCAAGGGCGGGCGTCGCTTCGCGATCGGCCGCAACAGCTACATGAAGAACTTCAACCAGTTCCTCGGCCCGGGGCTGAACGACCACCACTTCCCGACGTGCACGTTCGAGATGGGCGCCGAGTCGCGGATCATGAGCCGCCACTTCTTCGATCTCTCCGGCGACATCGTGATCGCCGACGACGTCAACATCGGCGGCCGCGACTCTCAGCTGTGGAGCCACTCGCGATTTACGCGCCCGGACGGATACAGGGACCTCGCCCCGAAGACGCTCACCATCGAGGAGGGCGTCTACACGGGCGCGAGGGTGACGCTCGTGCACTGCACGATCCCCAAGGGCGCCGTGGTCGGCGCCGGCGCGGTGGTCACGCGCTCGTTCGAGATCGAGAAGGTCGGGGACGTCATCGCGGGGAATCCCGCGACGGTCATCACGCGCTGAGCGCCACAGCGAGTCCACGTTTGGCTGGCTGGCCAGTACAGTTCGTTGGCAGCCGTCCATCGCCTGAGGAGACCGAGCATGGCCACCGCGGATACGACCGCCACACCGGAGCACACGAATGGCAACGGCGCGAGTGCACGCGCCCCCATCGCGGTGGCGAACCCGGCGACCGGGGAGATCGTCGCCCACGTCCCGGATCGCTCGCCGGAAGAGGTGCGAGACATGGTGGCCCGCGCGCGTGCCGCGCAGCCCGGCTGGGACGCCCTCGGCTACAGCGGCCGCGGCGCGATCATGAAGCGGCTGCAGCTCTGGGCGCTCGACCACGCCGAGGAGCTCGTCAACACGATCCAGTCGGAGACGGGCAAGACCTACGAGGACGCCTTCGCCGCTGAGGTCAGCTACGCCGCCTCCGCCTTCGGCTTCTGGGCCGACGAGGCCGAGAAGTACCTGGCGCCGGAGAAGATCAAGAGCAGCTCGCCGATGCTCGCCGGCCGCCGCATGGAGGTCCGCTATCGGCCGCTGGGCGTCATCGGCGTCATCGGCCCGTGGAACTACCCCTTCACGAACTCGATCGGCGACGCGATCCCGGCGCTCATGGCCGGCAACACCGTCGTCCTGAAGCCGAGCGAGGTCACCCCGCTGACGTCGCTGCTCATCGAGAAGGCCGCCCGCGACTGCGGCATGCCGGAGGACGTCCTCATCATCGCGACGGGTCGCGGCGAGACGGGCGCGGCGCTCATCGACGAGGTGGACATGATCATGTTCACCGGCTCGACGGCGACCGGCAAGAAGGTCATGGCCAAGGCGGCCGAGACGCTCACGCCCGTGTCGCTGGAGCTCGGCGGCAAGGACGCGATGATCGTCCTCGCGGACGCCAACCTCGAGCGCGCGGCGAACGCGGCGGTGTACTTCTCGATGTTCAACAGCGGCCAGACCTGCATCAGCGTCGAGCGCGTGTACGTCGAGGCGCCGGTGTACGACGAGTTCATCGCGAAGGTCACCGAGAAGATGAAGGCGCTGCGCCAGGGCCACCCGAGCGGTCCCGGCTCGATGGACGTCGGCGCGATCACGTTCGACAACCAGATGGGCATCATCGAGGGCCACGTCAAGGACGCGCTCGGCAAGGGCGCTCGCGCCCTGACGGGCGGCCGCCGTGGCACCGGCCCGGGCAACTTCTTCGAGCCGACCCTGCTCGTCGACGTCGACCACACGATGTCGGCGATGACCGAGGAGACCTTCGGCCCGACCCTGCCGGTCATGAAGGTCGCGGACGCCGAGGAGGCCATCAAGATGGCCAACGACTCGCCGTACGGACTCGCCGCGTCGGTCTTCAGCGGCGACCAGCTGCGCGGCGAGCAGATCGCCCGCCGCATCGAGGCGGGCGCCGTGTGCGTCAACGACGCGCTCGTGAACTACTTCGCGCTCGAGCTGCCGATGGGCGGCTGGAAGACCTCCGGCATGGGCTCGCGCCACGGGGCCGGCGGCATCAAGAAGTACACCCGCCAGCAGTCGATCCTCGTCAACAAGTTCCCGCTGAAGAAGGACCTCTACATGTTCCCCCACGGGAAGATGAAGACCAAGGCGATGGGCAAGGTCACGAAGTTCATCTACGGCCGCGGGAAGCGCGACTGACGGCCAT
>JAEMSV010000192.1 GCA_016462625.1 Solirubrobacteraceae bacterium
ATCAGCTACTCGCCCGTGACGATCACCCAGTGGCAGAACGAGGAGCGCAAGTACTGATGCTGGCCGCGACCATGGATCGGAAGGACCGCTAATGGCCGAGTTCAAGCTCAAGCTGCGCCGGTACAACCCGGAGACGGGCGAGGCGCCGTACTGGCAGGAGCACACCGTCGAGCTGGAGCCGCACCGCTCCGTGCTCGAGGCGATCCTCCAGGCCAAGAACAACGAGGACGGCTCGATCGGCGTCCGCTGCTCGTGCAAGGCCGCGATCTGCGGCTCGTGCGGCATCCGGGTCAACGGCAAGCCGGGTCTCGCATGCCACACGCACCTCGACGCGGCGCTCGCCTCGGCGAAGGACGGCGAGACGATCATCGTCGAGCCGATGGGCAACATGCCCGTCATCAAGGACCTGATCGTCGACATGGACGCGGTGCACTGGAAGAAGATCCAGCGCGTCACCCCGTGGCTCGTCAACAAGGAGCCGATCCCCGAGCGCGAGTACGTCGTGCCGCGGGAGTCGATGGTCGACGTCACCCAGTCGATGGCCTGCATCCAGTGCGGCGCCTGCGTCTCGGACTGCCTCTCGATGGAGGTCGACCCGCTGTTCATCGGGCCGGCCGCCCTGGCGAAGAGCTACCGCTTCGTCGGCGACCCGCGCGACGACATGCAGCAGGTGCGCCTGAAGGACCTCGCCGAGGACGCCCACGGCATCTACGACTGCACGCACTGCTTCAAGTGCATCGAGGCATGCCCGAAGGGTGTCGCGCCGATGTCGCAGATCATGCGTCTGCGCCGGATCGCCGGCAACGACTACCACATCGTGGACCGCAACAACGGCGAGCGCCACGAGCGTGCGTTCGTGAGCCTGATCCGCGACCACGGCCTGCTGTGGGAGGCCGAGCTGCTGCCCCGCTCCTACGGCGGCGACAGCTGGTTCGGCAAGTTCCACCCGGCCGCTGGCAAGGAGCTGCTGAGCTCGCTCCCGATCCTGGCCAAGGGCCTGCTGCGCGGCAAGATGACGCCAATGGGCGCGCTGAAGCCGCACAACATCCCCGCCGAGGACCTCAAGCACGTCCAGCGCATCTACGAGACCGTCGAGGGTCGCGAGGAGCGCATCGAGTTCAACCTGTACATCTCCGGCAAGGACGAGGACCTCCTTCCGTCGTCTTCCGAGGAGGCCAACGCCTGATGAAGGTCGCCTACTGGCCCGGCTGCGTCAGCCGAGGCTTCACCCCGGAGCTGCACGGCTCCATGGCGAAGGTCGCGCCGATGCTCGACATCGAGCTCGTCCCGCTGGACCGCGCGTGCTGCACGGGCGCCGGCGTCATCGCCGAGCACTCGCAGGAGCTCGCCGACTCCCTGAACGCACGCACCTTCGCGCTCGCCCAGCAGATCGGCGACGCCGACCTGATGATGAACATCTGCTCGACCTGCCAGGGCGCGCAGGGCGAGTGCCAGGAGCGCCTCGACGCGAGCGCCGAGTACCGCGCGGTCATCAACGAGAACCTCGCCCCCGAGGGCCTCGAGTACCAGGCCGGGATCACGAACAAGAACTTCCTGTGGGTCCTGGTCGAGGAGATCGGCCTGGACAACCTGAAGTCCATGGTCAAGCGGCCGCTGACCGACCTGCGGGTCGGCCCGTTCTACGGCTGCTACATCGTGCGTCCCACGGATCGGCTCGGCATCAACGCCGAGAACCCGCGTGACACGTACCTCGAGCAGGTCATCGAGACCCTCGGCGGCACGACGGTCGACTACGCCGGCAGCCAGAAGTGCTGCGGCTTCCCGATCATCACGATGAACAAGCAGAAGTCGCTGCAGCAGGCCGGCATGCACCTCTCCGACGCGCAGGACGCGGACGCGGACTGCCTCGTCACGCCGTGCCCGCTGTGCCACCTGAACCTGGATCTCCAGCAGCCGGTGGTCGGGCCCGCGATCGGGCGAGGCGACCTGCACATGCCGGTGCTGCACCTGCCGCAGCTCGTCGGTCTGGCGCTCGGGCTCGACGCCAAGGAACTGGGCCTGACCAAGCACGTCGTCAAGCCGACGTCGGTCATCGACTGGTCGACATCGGTCGTCGGTGCCGTGGGCGCCGGCGGCGGCTGGTAGGCCGCACCGAAGCTCCGTGGCGCGCGGCGGGGTCGCCGCGCGCCGCACGTTTCGCGGGATCAGCCGTTCGTCCAGGTGCTGACCTCCCCGGATCTGGGACGCGTACTGTCGGGTAAGCAAGACGACGTTCGAGGTGCGATGTCCGCAGGATCCCCCCACCCGCCCGACTGGAACGCGCTCGTCTCGGGCGCGGTCGACCTGTTCGACGAGGGCGTCATCGTCATTGCCGCCGACGGGTCGATCACCGCGGCGAACGCGAAGGCCGCGCCCCTCCTGGGGCTGACGCACGACCAGCTGACCGGCCGCAGCGCGCTCGATCCCGCATGGGGCACGATCGATGCGGCGGGCGCGCCACTGCCGGGCGGCCGGCTGCCCGGCCCGGAGGCGATCCGGACCGGCGAGCCGCAGCGCGACAACATCGTCGGCGTCCGGCTCCCGGACGGCACGCTGCGCTGGCAGAGCGTCACCGCGGTACCGCTCCGCCTCGCCCCCGGGGAATCGCCGTACGCGGCCCTGGTTCGCTACACGGACATCACGCCGCGCCACCAGGAGTTCCGGGCCCTCGCCGACGCCGCCCAGCGTCTGGAGGAGGTGGAGGCGATCGCGCAGCTCGGGACGTGGGAGTACGACGTCGTCTCCGACCAGCTGCAGCTCTCCGAGGGTCTGTTCCGCCTCGTCGGCCATACCCCGGCCACGCTGCCCCAGGGGCAGGCAGGGTTCGAGGCAACCGTGCATCCCCAGGACCGCGACGAGGTGTTCGTCGCGCTCCAGGAGACGGTCCGGCACGGCCGGGACTTCAACGTCGTCCATCGCATCCGGCGGGCCGATGGCTCCATCGCCACGGTCCGCGTCCGCGCGCGGGCGCAGCTCGACGGGGAGGGCAACGTCCTGCGGGTCGTCGGCGCCACCCAGGACATCTCCGAACCGGCGCGGATGGAGCGCGAGCTCTCGAGTGCGCGCGACAAGCTGCGCGGCGTCCTCGACGCCGTCACCGAGCACGCGATCGTCGCGACCAATCCCTTCGGCGTCATCACCGAGATCAATCGCGGGGCGGAGCTGATGTTCGGCTATGCGGCCGACGAGGTGATCGGCGGCTCGCCAGGCATTTGGCACGACGCCGAGGAGATCATCGCCCGAGCGGCGGAGCTCGGGATCCCGCCGAGCCTCGACGTCTTCACGTACTCCGCGCGTCAGGGGGTGCCCGAGACGCGCGACTGGACCTACGTGCGCAAGGACGGCGAGCGGCGGCGCATGGCCATCACGCTCACCGTTCAGCGCGACCCCAAGGGCGCGGTCCTGGGGTACATCAGCGTCGCGCGCGACGTGACCGAGGTCCACCGCGCAGAGATCGCCCGGCGACAGGCCGAGGCGCGGTTCCGCACCGCCTTCGACCATGCCCCGATCGGCGTCGGCCTCGTGGATCTCGCCGACGAGAGCCCCGGCCTGCTGCTGGAGGCCAACCGCGCGCTCGGCCTGCTCGTCGGGCGCGACGAGCAGGAGCTCCACGGCATGCGCCTGCCCGCGCTCGTGCACCCCGAGGACGCCGACAGCCTCACCGTCCAGCTCGCCGCGCTGGCCCGGAGCCGCCTGCCGAGCTTCCAGAGCGAGGTGCGGCTCATGCACCGGGACGGCCAGTTCGTCTGGGCGCTCCTGGGCGCGGCCGCCGACCTCCGAGAGGGCGAGCAGACCGCGGTGCTCCAGGTCCTCGACATCACGGAGCGCAAGCGCTTCGAGGGACAGCTGCAGTACCTCGCCGACCACGACCCGCTCACCGGGCTCTACAACCGCCGGCGCTTCGAGGAGGAGCTCGAGCGGGCGCTCGCGCATTCCGGCCGCTACCAGGTGCCGGGCGCGCTGATGATGATCGACCTCGACGGACTGAAACTCGTCAACGACACCCTCGGCCATGCGGCCGGCGACGAGCTGATCGAGCGCGTCGCGCGCCTGCTGCGGCATTCGCTGCGCACGAGCGACGTCGTGGCCCGGCTGGGTGGCGACGAGTTCGGCATCCTCCTCCCGCAGATGTCCCAGGAGGCCGCGGAGCAGGTCGCCGACAAGCTCCTCGACGCGCTCCGCGAGGGCGGCATCGTCCTGACAGCCAACCACCATGGTCGCGTCACCGCCTCGATCGGGATCACGGCGTGGGAAGGGCCGGCCGCGAGCGAGCCGCACGAGCTGCTGATCCAGGCCGATCGGGCCATGTACACGGCGAAGGACAGCGGGCGAGACCGCTACGCGGTGCACGAGCCAGACGCAGGTGGTGACGCACCCGACGGCACGACGTGGCTCGAGCGGCTGCGCGAAGCGCTCGGCGTCGAGGACGGGTTCGTCCTGCACGCCCAGCCGATCGTCCCCATCGCCGCCGCGAACGACGGCATCGACCGCTACGAGCTGCTCGTCCGGATGCGTGGGGACGGCAGCGAGCTCGTCCCGCCGGGCACCTTCCTCGCCCTCGCAGAGCGCTACGACCTCGTCCAGCAGCTGGACCGGTGGGTGCTCGCGCAGGCCGTGGCTCTCGTTCGGACCCGTGAGCTCGCCAACCACCCGGTCAACGTCACGGTCAACCTCTCGGGCCGCACGGTCAACGACCCGGCGCTGGCCCGAGACCTCGAGCTGCTCCTGCGCGACGGGCCGCTCCGGGAGGGCGCGCTCACCGTCGAGGTCACCGAGACCGAGGCGATCGTGAACATCGACCGCGCGCGGATCCTGGCGCGCGACCTGCGCGCACTGGGCTGCCGGTTCGCCCTCGACGACTTCGGCGCCGGCTTCGCGTCGTTCTACTACCTCAAGCACCTCGCGTTCGACCTGCTGAAGATCGACGGCGAGTTCATCCGCCAGCTCCCGATCACGCCGACCGACCGCCTCGTGGTGCGCGCGGTGGTCGACATCGCAAGGGCGATGGGCACCGAGACGTGCGCGGAATTCGTCGGCGACGACGAGACCGTCGAGATCTTGCGCGAGATGGGCGTCGACTACGGCCAGGGGTTCCACCTCGGCCGTCCCCGGCCGGTGGAGGCCCTGCTTGCCGAGGCGGGCTAGCCTGGAATTGTTGGCCCGCCCACCCC
>JAEMSV010000069.1 GCA_016462625.1 Solirubrobacteraceae bacterium
CGGACTCGTACGCGCGGATCGCCTCGTCCTTCTGCAGCGTCATCGCGATGTCGTCGAGGCCGTTGACGAGCCGGTGGTGCGTCGCGTCGTCGAGCTCGAACTTCGCGCTGCCGGGGTGGTCGCCGCCCCAGCGGATCTCGCGGTTGGGCAGGTCGATCTCCGCTTCACCCGCGGCCGCCAGCGCCTCACAGACGCCCCACTCCGCGACGATCGGCAGCAGGCCGATCTTCGTCGAGTTGGAGAAGAAGATGTCCGCGAACGACGGCGCGACGATCGCCTGAAAGCCGTAGTCCTCCAGGCCCCACGGCGCGTGCTCTCGGCTGGAGCCGCACCCGAAGTTCTCGCCGGTGACCAGGATCGGGTTCGCCGGGAGATCCCAGCCGTCCTCCTTCGCCCAGTCGTAGAAGAGGTACTGGCCGAAGCCGGTCCGCTCGACCCGCTTGAGGAACTGCTTGGGCATGATCTGATCGGTGTCGACGTCGTCGCGGTCGAGGACCGAGACCTTGCCGCTGATCACGTTGATGGGATCCATGGTTCTCGGCCCTCTCTAGTTCCACTCGCGGATATCGACGAAGCGGCCCTCGATGGCGGCCGCGGCGGCCATCTTCGGGCTGACGAGGTGCGACCGCGCGCCGCGCCCCTGGCGGCCCTCGAAGTTGCGGTTCGAGGTCGAGGCGACGCGCTCACCGGGCGCCGCGATGTCGGGGTTCATGCCCAGGCACATCGAGCAGCCCGCGACGCGCCAGTCGAAGCCGGCCTCGGTGAAGATGCGGTCAAGCCCCTCGTCCTCGGCCTGCTTCTTGACCTGCTGGGAGCCCGGGACGACCATCGCGTTGACGTGCGAGGAGACCTTGCGGCCCTTGACGACCTCGGCCGCCTCGCGCAGATCGCCGATCCGCGAGTTCGTGCATGAGCCGATGAACACGCGGTCGAGCTGGATGTCCTGGATCGGCGTTCCGGCCTTCAGGCCCATGTACTCCAGCGCGCGCTCGTCGCCGGCGTCCTGCGGCTCGGGGACCGCGCTGGCGACGCCCGTGACCATGTCCGGCGTCGTGCCCCACGTGACCTGCGGGCTGACCTTGGTGACGTCGACGACGACCTCGGTGTCGAACGTCGCGCCCTCGTCGGTCTTCAGCGTCCGCCAGTCGGAGACGCGCTCCTCGAGCGTCGAGCGATCGAAGCCCGGGCGCTCGGTCTCGAACCAGGCGAACGTCGTGTCGTCCGGCGCGATCATGCCCGCGCGGCCGCCGCCCTCGATGGTCATGTTGCAGATGGTCATGCGGCCTTCCATCGAGAGGCTCTCGATGACCGGGCCCGCGTACTCGACCACGTGACCGGTCGCGCCCGCAACCGTGATCTGGCCGATCGTGGCGAGGATCAGGTCCTTCGCGGTGACGCCGAAGCCGAGGTCGCCCTCGTACGAGATCCGCATCGACTTCGGACGCGGCTGGACCAGGCACTGGGTCGCCAAGACGTGCTCGACCTCGCTCGTGCCGATGCCGAACGCCAGCGCCCCGAACGCGCCGTGGGTCGCCGTATGGCTGTCGCCGCAGACGATCGTCATGCCCGGCTGCGTGACGCCGAGCTCCGGCCCGATCACGTGCACGATGCCCTGGCGGAACGAGCCGAGGCTGTAGATCGGGATCCCGAACTCCTCGCAGTTCGTCTCGAGCTTCATGACCTGCACACGGCTGAGCTCGTCGGCGATCTTCGCCGCGATGGGCGTGCCGTCGGTCGGCGTGTTGTGATCGGCCGTGGCCAGCGTGCGGTCCGGGCGGCGGACCTTGCGGCCGGCGAGCCTGAGCCCGTCGAAGGCCTGGGGCGACGTGACCTCGTGGACGAGGTGCAGGTCGATCCACAGGAGGTTGTCGGCCACCTCGTGGCGGGCCCACAGCTTGTCGAACAGGGTCGTCGGTGTCATCGGATGGTCCTTCGTCGGGTCAGGATCGGCGCAGCCCGGCGGCGACGACCGACAGCAGCGCCGCCTCGTCCTTGCCGGGGTTCTCGAAGTGGTGGGGCAGGTCGGCGTCGAACGTCACGCAGTCTCCCGCGTGCAGCTCGTGGCGCTCGCCGTCGATCGCCAGGACGATCGTGCCGCGCTCGACGAGCGCGATCTCGCGCGCGCCGGGCTCGTGCATCGGCGGGTCATCGGGACCGCCGGTGACGATCCCGGGAGCAAGGGTGTGCCGGGACAGCTCGGCGCGCTGGCCGGGCAGCGACGGGGTGAGGATCTCGAAGGCGTGGCCGTGGCGCTCGGCGCCCGGCTTGCGGTCATCGGCCCGGACGATGCTGACGCTGCCCCCCTCGTCGAGGCGCAGCAGCTGGCTCAGCCGCAGATCCAGGCCGGACGCGATGCGCGATGCGACCTGGAGGGTCGGGCTGGTCTCCCCGCGCTCGACCTGGCTGAGCATCGGGGCGCTGACGCCGCTGCGCTGGGCGAGGTCGCGCAGCGACAGGTCCATCGACTCGCGCAGAGCCCGGACGCGGGGTCCGATCCGGACGATGGTCTCCTCCACGGCAGCCATAACGGCCGTGTACGGTATCACAGACGTCTGTTATTTCAAACAGACGTCAGCACGGCCGCGAGGACCACGCGATCGCGGCCACCCGCCTTGGCGCGGTACATCGCCTCGTCGGCGGCCTGCAACAGGTCGTCGGTGGGCTGCGACCCGTCGCCCAGCACCGCGCCGATGCTCACGGTGTAGTGCGGGACCTGCGGCCGCTGGCCGGCGACGCGTTCGCGAATGCGCTCTGCTGCGGCCGCCATCGCGTCGGTGTCGGCCGGCCGCAGGACCGCGAGGAACTCCTCACCGCCCATGCGCGCGAAGCCGTCGGTGAGCCGCAGCTCCTCCTGGACCACGTGCGCGAAGTCGACGAGCACCCGATCCCCGACGGCGTGCCCGTGCTCGTCGTTGATCGCCTTGAAGTGATCGATGTCGAGCGTCAGCAGCCCGAACGTCTCCTCCGTGCGCCGGGCTTTGGCCTGGCACTCCACGAGGAGGTCGTCGCACGCGCGGCGGTTCAGCACCCCCGTCAGGGGGTCCGTGGTCGCCTGGCGCTGGAGGTCGAGCAGCGTCTCGCGCAGGACCGCGAGCACGATCTGGATGACGGCGCTGGCGAGCGCGAGCGTCGCGAGCACCATGAAGAGCGAGGTCGCGGGTTCCGGACGGTCCTGGATCACCAGCACCGCGCCGTACTGCGCGGCGACGATCGCGGCGTAGAGGACCACCCACCGCTTCTGGCTCAGCACGACGTTCAGCCCGATCCCCGACCAGATGTAGACGACCTGCCACGGGACGTCGGGATCGTCGACCAACAGCGCGAACGTCGCGAGCGACGCGCCCCCGCAGGCCATGAGGAAGTACATGACGCCCGTGATCCGTTCGCGCAGGACGAGAACGAGCACCACGCCGCCGAGCGAGAGCACCGCCAGGAGCAGCAGCGAGTAGAACCCGACCTCCTCCAGATCACCGGTGGTCAGGCGGCCGATCGCGACGACGATCGCCACCCCGAGCAGGCAGAGGCTGTAGGGCCAGGAGCGCCGCGCAAGACCTGCGTTCTCCATCCCGAGCATTGCGGCGCACATCGTCCATTGTCAGACGCAGCTTGAGCGGGCGTGACCGGAGCAGACAGATCCCCGGTTCCGGGGATACCGAGGAGTAGATTGGCTTCGACGATGGCGACGGACTTCACCCCTCCCGACGTGCTCGTCCTCGGCGCCGGCGGCACGCTCGGGATCACCTGGACCCAGGGCCTGCTCGCGGGCATCGAGGACGCGACCGGCCACGACTTCCGGACCACCGAATCGCTCATCGGCACTTCGGCCGGCTCGGTGGTCGCCGCGTCATTGGCCGGCGGCCGGCGGCCGACCCGGCCCGACGGCCGCGAACGGGCCGTTCCGTTGCCCGTCCGCCACACGCGGCCCGCGCTCCGGCCACTCGGCCCGCCGCTGAAGGTCGCCACCGCGCTTGCCACGCCTTGGGCCGCCCCCGCCCTCGGCCTCACCGCGCCCGGCGGCCGCCTGCTGCGGGCCGCCGCCGCACGCGCCATTCCCGGCGGGGAGCGCGACCTCGACGACCTACGCGAGCTCATCACGCGCCGCGGCGCACGCTGGGACGGCCGCCTGCGGGTGTGCGCGGTCGACCGGCGCCGCGGGCGGCGGGTCGTCTTCGGGTCTCCCGGCGCGCCGAAGGCCTCCGTCGCCGACGCGGTAGCCGCGTCCTGCACGGTCCCGTGGATCCATCAGATCGCCCGGATCGACGGACGCGAGTACATCGACGGCGGCGTCTGGAGCGTCACGAACCTCGACATCGCGCCTGCGGGCACCGGCACCAACGTCCTGTGCCTGAACCCGACCGCCAGCCTGGAGATCGCGCGGACCAGCCCGTACGCCGCGCTCCGGGCCGTGGCGACCGGGATGACGGCGATCGAGGCCCTCGCCCTGCGCGCGCGCGGAGCGCGCGTGCAGGTGATCGGGCCCAGCCCCGACGTCGCCCGCATCATGGGGATCGACCTCATGGACGAGCGACGGGGCCCGCCGGTGCTCGCGGGCGCCTACGAGCAGGGGCTCGGCCTGGGCGGAGCCGGCTGACGGGCTACGGGGCCGCGACCGGCGCCGACGCGTCGGCGCCGAGCTTGGCCTTGCGCTGGGCCATCGAGATCGCCCGGAGGAACGCGATCCCCGACGCCTCGATGATGTCCGTGGCGAGGGCCTGACCGGCGCCGGTGACCCGGTCGCCGGTGGCGACGCCCGGAATGCTCGACGCGACCGCGCTGTCCGCCGCGCCCAGCTCGACGACGACGCTGACCTCGCCGAGCGCATCCTGGCCGCCCGTGACCGCTTCGACGCGGTACTCGCGCAGCCGGGCGTCGACGCCGATCGCGGTACTGACCGCGTGGAACATCGCATCGACGGGACCGTCCCCTGTGAACGTGCCGGTCACGAGGTCACCGTCGGGCAGGCGGACCTCGACCCGCGCGTGCGGTGGGCGGCCCGACTTGGCCTCGATCTCGTGGCTGACCAGCTCGTAGTCGGTCAGCTCCTCGCGCAGCTCGTCGGTGACGAGCGCCTCGAGGTCCATCGCCGTGACCTGCTTCTTCTTGTCGGCGATGTCCTTGAAGCGCTCGAACGCCGTCTTCAGCGTCGCGCCGTCGACGGTGTAGCCGAGTTCCTCCAGCGCCTGCTTCAGCGCGTGGCGACCGGAGTGCTTGCCGAGCACCAGCTGGTTGGTCGCGTGGCCGACGGTCCGCGCGTCCATGATCTCGTAGGTCGTGCGCTCCTTCAGGACCCCGTCCTGGTGGATGCCCGACTCGTGCGCGAACGCGTTGCGGCCGACGATCGCCTTGTTCGGCTGGATCGAGTAGCCGGTCAGGCGGGAGACCAGGCGCGACGTGCGCGCGATCTCCGTCGTGACCGCGCCCGTGGTCAGGCCGATCGCGTCGGCGCGCACGTGCAGCAGCATCACGATCTCCTCGAGCGAGGCGTTGCCCGCCCGCTCGCCGAGCCCGTTGATCGCGCACTCGACCTGCCGCGCGCCCGCCTGCACGCCCGCGAAGGAGTTCGCGACGGCCAGGCCGAGGTCGTCGTGACAGTGGACCGACAGCGTGACGTCGTGGAGCCCCGGGACGAGCTCGTACAGCCGCGTCAGGAAGGCCGCGTACTCGGTCGGCATCGTGTAGCCGACGGTGTCCGGGATGTTGATCGTCGTCGCGCCCTCGTCGAGCGCGATCTGCAGCACCTCTGCGGTGTAGTCGACGTCCGCGCGGGTCGCGTCCATCGGCGAGAACTCGACGTCCTCGCAGAGCGACCGTGCGTGCGCGACCGACGCGCGGGCCTGGCCCTTGACGTCCTCGCGCGTCGACTGGAGCTGATGCTCGATGTGGATGTCCGACGTGGAGATGAACGTGTGGATCCGGGGTCGCTCCGACTCCCGGATCGCTTCCCACGCTCTGTCGATGTCTGGGGCCTGCGCACGAGCGAGCGCGCAGATGACGGGGCCGTGGACCTCGCGGGCGATCCCACGGACCGCGGCGAAGTCGCCCGGCGACGAGATCGGGAAGCCCGCCTCGATGATGTCGACGCCGAGGCGCGCCAGCTGCTGGGCGATCTCGAGCTTCTCGGCGGCGTTGAGCGAGATGCCCGGCGACTGCTCACCGTCGCGGAGCGTCGTGTCGAAAATGCGTACTCGGTTGGGGTCCGTCTGCGTCATGGTCCTACTCCTTCTGCTCGAAGTGTGCGTCTCCTGTGGGTGTCGGTTTGCGGCATCGCGGCCGCCACGCATCGTCTCCCCCTAGCGGGGGAGAATCAGGAGAAGTCGCAGGTCGAGCAGGAACGTCATGCGCGCGTGGAGCGTAGCACCGGCTCCACGCGCAGTCAGCGGGTCCCTCACGCGCCCGGGCCGACATCCTTCGGGGCGTACCGGTGGTGGAGCATGAGCGAGTTCCCGTCCGGATCCTGGAAGAACGCCATGTGGCAGACGCCGCTGTCCATGGTGTCCGGGCCGAACTGCACGCCCTTGGCCTCCAGCTCCTTGCGCGTGGCCTCCACGTCGTCGACCTGGAGCGCGATCGGTCCGGGGTGTGGCGCGAACTGCTGCCCGAAGGCGTCCATCTGCATGACGGCGATCGTCAGCGACCCCGTCTCGAACTCGCGCGCCGGCATGTCGCCCCACTGCTTCGAGCGCTCCAGACCCAGGACGTCGCCGTAGAACGCCTCCGCCTTCGCGTAGTCCTGCGTGGGAACCGCGATGAAGTCGACACCCGTGATGCTCATGCTGCCTCCAGGGATTCGCCGAGACGCTCCAGCGCGCTGGTCAGGCCGGCGACGGCCGCGCGATGGATCTCCTCGGTCGTGGTGATGGACGTGTGCAGGTCGAGGGCGGTCCGGCCGCCCCCGAGGTCGGTGAAGATCACGACGCTCTCCGTGGCCTCGCCGTTCGGGCCGCGGTCGTGCTCGGTGAAGACGAGGCGCTCGAGGGCGACCACGTCGCGGAAGACGGCCCGGGTGGTCATCTCGTACCCCGTCTCCTCGTGGCGGGTGGTCACGTGGAAGCGCCCGCCGGGCCACGGCTCGAGCACGAGTGAGTCCGGCTGGGCGAGGTGGCCGCGCTTCCCCCACCAGGTGACGAGCCGCTCTGGCTCGGTCCATGCACGCCAGACGAGCTCCCGCGGCGCGGCGTAGACGCGCGACACGGCGATCTCGCGCAGGCCGACGGCGTCAGGCGTCACGGAGGTGCTCCCCGAGCCGGTCGAGGCTCTCCTCCCAGAACGGCCGGTAGTCGGCCAGCCAATCGGCCGCCTCGCGCATGGCACCCGCCTGGAGCGTCGACGGCCGCAGCTGGGCCGTCCGCCCGCGGCTGACGAGCCCGGCGCGCTCGAGCACCTTCAGGTGCTTGGAGACGGCCTGCACACTGATCGGAAACGGCTCGGCCAGCTCGGCGACGCTGGCCTCGCCCTCGGACAGGCGGGCGAGAATCGCCCGGCGCGTCGGGTCGGCAAGGGCGGCGAAGGTGGTGGTGAGCTGGTCGGCGGCCATGTATTCAACCGCACGGTTTCACAACCTAATGGTTGAAGTCAAGCGCCGGTGTCCGGCACGACCAGGAGCGGCCGATCGGCGATCTGCAGCAGCCGGTGCGGCGTCGAGCCGACGAGCGCGCCCTTCAGCGGGTGCTCGCCCCGGGTCCCGACCACGATCGCCCGTGCATCATGCGCCGCCGCGGCGTCGACGAGCGCCTTCGCGGGGCCCTCCTCCGCCACCTCCGTCGCGACGGTCACGCCGTGCGCGGCCGCCTGGTCGACGGCATGCCCGAGGACCTCCGTCGCGCGCTCGCGCAGCGCCCGCGCGTAGTCCTCGACCTCCCCGCCGAGCCGGCTCACCTGATAGGCGAACACGACGACGATGCCGTCTCCGAACGCCCCGGCAACCCCGATCGCGGTCTCGAGCGCGGCGCGCGCGCAATCCGAGCCGTCGTAGCCGACAACAAGCGTGCTCATGCCTCTCCTCCCGTCACTGGCGCGCGTGCGACGAGCGCCGGATCGGCGACCTCGGGCCTGCGCTCGAAGAACGCGCGGTGGCCGATACGCCAGTACAGCATCAGGACCACACCGAGCAGGAGGAACCCGATGCCGATGATGAACGGCGGCCCGATGCCGAACCAGGCGTCGCCGGACTCCGAGTTGGCCGGGTCCCACAGGTCGATGCACGACTTGATGAAGATCGCGAGGAGGATCACGCCGCCCAGGACCGGGGCAACGCCGATCAGCACGAACGTCTCGACGTTGCGGGTCAGCTCGCGGCGGTAGTAGATCGCGCAGGCGAAGCCGGTGAGGCCGTAGTAGAAGGCGATCATCAGGCCGAGCGCCGCCAGCGAGTCGAACAGGATGTTCTCGCTGATGAGCGTCAGCACGACGTACCAGACGATCGACAGCGAGCCCATGAGGATCGTCGAGACGTGCGGCGTCAGGAAGCGCGAGTGCACCCGCCCGAGCGACTCGGGCATCGCACCGGCCCGGGCCATCGAGAGCGATGTCCTGGCGGTGGGCAGGATGGTGGTCTGCGTCGAAGCCGCCGCCGACGTCAGCACAGCGATGATGAGGATCTTGTCCAACGGCGAGCCGAAGACGCTCTCGCCGAGGGCGCTCAGCACGTCGTCGGCGTTCTTGACGAGCTCCTCAGGGCCGCCGTAGGCCTGCGCGGCGATCGCGACGACCACGTAGATGAGCAGCAGGATCACCGTGCTCACCAGCGCCGCCCGGCCGGGCGTCTCCGAGCTGTTGGTGCTCTCCTCGTTCACCGTGACCGTGCTGTCCCAGCCCCAGTAGATGAACACGCCCAGCAGCACCCCGGAGACGAGCGCGCTGAAGCTGTCTATCTCGAACGGGTTCAGCCAGCTGAGGCTGGGATCGATGGCGCCGGGCCCGGCATCGCCCGCGTAGACCTTGTAGAGCGCGACGCCCGCGAACAGCGCGAGCGTGATCACTTCGGCGCCCAGGAGCCCGACCTGCGTGCGCGCCGACAGCTCGATGCCGTACACGCAGATCGCGGTCATGACCGCGATCCAGACGACGCCGACGACGGTCACCGCGACCGTCGAGTCAGCCGCGCTCTCCCAGCCGACGAGGAGGAACGAGTACAGGCCGGCGATCTGCGCGAGGTTCGCCATGACGAGCACGTCGGCGACCACGATCGCCCAGCCACCCAGCCAGCCGAAGTACGGCCCCATCGCCCGAGTCGCCCAGGAGAACGTCGTGCCGCAGTCCGGGTCGGCACGGTTCATGTAGTAGTACGCCGCCGCGATCAGCAGCATCGGGATGAACGACACCAGCAGCACCGCCGGCGATTGCAGCCCGATGCCCGCGACGCCGACGATGAAGCCGAGCGTCGCCGCGAGGCTGTAGCCCGGCGCGGTCGACGCGACGCCGATCACGAGGTTCGAGACGAACCCGAGCGCGTCCTTCTTGAGGCCCTTCTCGCCGGCGGCCGATCCTGGTGGACCGGCGGCGGGCACGCGGTTCGCGTCCGCGGCGGTGGTCTCCATCGGCCGACTGTATCCGGGCCGCAGACGGCACGATGCACTCCTGCCGGTCGTCGCCGCCCACCTGGACCGGGTGTACAGCAGAGCGCGCCGAGTCTTCGCCAGCGGGCCGTATGAGCCCCCCGGGCGTGCCGGGCAGGCTTCAACTCATGGACGTTCGTCCGATCACTTCGAGTGTCCGCTTCTCTGAGCACACTTCCCAGCGCATGCCCCGTTCCCGCCCCGTGTCCCGGCCGCTCGTCGGCCTCACAACCTCCGAGCTCCGCCGCCCGGAGCGCATCAAGCGCACGGCGCAGAGCGAGCCGGCCGAGATCGAGCTGGCGCTGAACCTCACGTACCCATCCGCGATCGAGCGCGCCGGCGGCGTGCCGGTGATCGTGCCGCCGCTGCAGCCCGACGCGATCGACGCGCTCCTCAGCGGTCTCCAAGGGCTCGTCCTCACCGGCGGCCCGGACCTGCACCCCTCGGTCTATGAGGCGTCCCCGCATGAGAACCTGGGCCCGACCGAGCAGGAGATCGACCTCTTCGAGCTCGCGCTGCTGCAGTCCGCCGAACGCGTCGGCATCCCCGTGCTGTGCATCTGCCGCGGCATGCAGGCGCTGAACGTCGCCCGCGGCGGCACCCTGATCCAGGACCTGCCGACCGAGCGCCAGAGCGACCTGCAGCACCGCCAGGAGGCGCCGGGCCGGGTCCCGACCCATCCGGTGACCGTCGCGCCCGACAGCACCCTGGCGGGGTTGCTCGGCCGCACGGAGCTGGAGGTCAACTCGTTCCACCACCAGGCCGTCGACCGCCTCGGCGACGGCCTCCGGATCGTCGCCGAGGCCCCCGATGGCGTGGTCGAAGCCATCGAGTCCACGCGGGGGCCGTTCATGGTCGGCGTCCAGTGGCACGCGGAGAGCCTGATCGAGAGCGCGGAGCAGCGCACGCTGCTCCAGGCCTTCGTCGCGGCCGCCTCCGAGGGACGCGGCCTCCGCGTCGCCGCAGCTTGATCGCCGGCTTGAGCCGAAGAGTAGGTTGCACGGTATGACCGACTGGGCCGAGTGGCGGGCCGACCCTGCGAACCCGCCATACACGCTGGGCGTCGAGGAAGAGGTCATGCTCCTCGCGCCGAAGACGTGGTCGCTGGCCCAGGCGATCGCCGACGTGCTCGGCGCCCTCCCGCCGGAGCTCGCCGAGCGCGTCTCCTCCGAGACGCACTCCGCCGCCGTCGAGCTGGGGACCGGCGTGCACGCGACGGTCGGCGACGCACTCGACGACCTCGTTTCGCTCCGGCGCCAGCTCGCCGATGTCCTGGGTGGCCTGAATCTCTCCGCCGCCGTCGCCGGGACCCATCCCTTCGCGGTGTGGCAGGAGATGATCGTCACCGACCGTGCGCGCCATCAGCTCGTCTTCGGCTCGATGCGTGAGCTGGCGCGCCGCGAGCCGACGTTCGCGCTGCACGTGCACGTCGGCATCCCGGATCCCGATCACGCGGTGCGGGCGTTCAACAACCTGCGCGCGCACCTTCCCGTCCTGCTCGCCCTGTCCGCGAACTCCCCGTTCTGGCAGGGCCGCGACACGGGCCTCGCCTCGGCGCGGACGCCGCTGTTCCAGGCCTTCCCGCGCGTCGGGATCCCGCGCCCGTTCCACCACTACGACGAGTACGTCGGCGCGATCGACCAGCTGATCCGCTGCGAGGCGTTCCCTGACCCCACGTTCCTGTGGTGGGACGTCCGGCTGCAGCCGCGGATCGGGACGGTCGAGATCCGGATCATGGACGCCCAGTCGACGACGACCGCGACCCGCGCGCTCGTGGCGTTCGTCCAGTGCCTGACCCGGCTCGAGGCCGAGGAGGGCTGGGCCGACCAGCGCCTGGTTCACGCGCCCGAGGCCCTCGACGAGAACCGCTTCCTCGCCGCCCGCGACGGGACCGGCGTCGCGCTGCTCGACCTGTCGGTCGGCGGACGCGTGAGCCTGCGCGAGCGCGTCGACAAGATGCTCCAGGCGTGCCGGCCCCACGCCCAGGATCTCGGCTGCGAGGACGACCTCGACCTCGTGCCGGTCCTGCTCTCCGACGCGAGCGCGCCGCGTCAGCGGCGGCTCGCCGCCGAGGCCGGCGGGCTCGCCGGCCTCGTGGAGAAGCTGGCCGGGGACTTCACCCGCGTGAAGTCCGCCGAGCCGGCGTAGGTCCTAACCCTCGAGCGCGACGCTGCGCCCCGAGACGAAGCCCTCGGACGTCACGATGCCGTCGAGCACCTCGTCGCCGACCGGAACGTCGGTCGTGACGATCATGACCGCGTGCGTGTCGTCGGGCTTCTCGTCTCGCTGGTGACCGACAGCGGCGCTCAGGATGTTGATCCCCGCGTCCCCGAGGGCCGTGCCGACGCGGCCGATCATGCCCGGCAGGTCGCGGTAGTACAGGAGGGTGATATGGCCCTCGAGCTGCACGTTGAACCGCTGGTCCCACGCCTCAAGCAGGTGCGGGCGGTTCTGGCGGCCGAGGGTGGTGCCCACCACGCGGGCGCGCTTGTCGCCGGCGACGGCCGTCACCCGGACGAGGTCCAGGAAGTCGCGGGCGGTCGGGTTCGTCGTCTCGACGACCTCGATGCCGCGCTCCTTGGCGATGCCCGGGGCGTTGACCTCGTTGAGGTCCTCCTCCGTGCGGCCGGCGAGCGCGCCGAGCAGGACGTTGATGCCCAGCGGGCGCGTGTCGCGCTCGGCGATGCGGCCGAGGAACTCCAGCTCGAAGCGATCCACCGAGGAGCCCTCGACGAGCCCCATCGCGAGGCGGCCGAGCTGCCGGCACAGCGGCAGGAACGGCCCGAGGACCGCCATGTCCTCCGCGGCAATCGACGGGATGTTCACGGCCGTGCTCACCGTCTCGCCCTTGAGCGCGGCGATGACCTGCTCGGCGGCCTGGAAGCCGGCGCGGTCGGTCGCCTCCGCGGTCGAGGCGCCGAGGTGCGGCGTGACGACGACGTTGGGGTATCCGAAGAGCGGGTACTCGGTGATCGGCTCTGACGGGAACACGTCGAGCGCGGCACCGCCGACCTTGCCGCTGTCCAGCGCGGCCTTGAGGTCCTCGTCGTTGATCAGACCGCCGCGGGCGACGTTCAGGATTCGGACGCCGTCCTTCATCTTGCTGAAGGCCTCGGCGTCGAGCCAGCCCTGCGTCTCCGGCGTCTTGGGCAGGTGGACCGTGATGAAGTCGGCGACCTTGTAGATCGCGTCGCTGTCCTCGGCCTTCTCGACACCGAGCTCGCGGTAGCGCTCGGCGCCCACGAACGGGTCGAACGCGATGACGTTCATCTGGAAGCCCTTGGCGCGCTGCGCGACGAGCTGGCCGATGCGGCCGAAGCCGAGGATGCCGAGCGTCTTGTCCTGCAGCTCGACGCCCGAGTACTTCGAGCGGTCCCAGCGACCCTCGACGAGCGACTGATGCGCCTGCGGGATGTTGCGCGCCATCGCGAGCAGCAGCGCGAGCGTGTGCTCGGCGGCCGTCACGACGTTGGACTGCGGCGCGTTCGCGACGACGATGCCGCGTTTCGTCGCGGCCGGGACGTCGACGTTGTCGACCCCGACGCCCGCGCGGCCGATGGCCTTGAGCTTGCCGGCCTTCTCCATCAGCTCGGGCGTCACCTTCGTCGCCGAGCGGATGAGCAGCCCCTCGTAGTCGCCGATGCGCTGCTCGAGCTCGGCCTGCTCCCAGTCGACCCCGAGGTCGACGTCGAACCCGGCGTCGCGCAGCAGCTGCACGCCCGAGTCGCCGATCTTTTCCTTGACCAGGACCTTCATCAGTTCGTGACCCCCGTAGGCAGGCGCTCGACGACGTAGTCGATGCAGGCGGTCAGCGCCTGCACGTCCGTCGGCTCGATGGCCGGGAACATCCCGACCCGAAGCTGGTTGCGGCCGAGCTTGCGGTACGGCTCGACGTCGACGACGCCGTTGGCGCGCAGCACCTTCGCCACGGCCGCGGCGTCGACGTTCTCGGCGAAGTCGATCGTGCCGACCACGAGCGAGCGGTGCTCCTTCGCGGCCACGAACGGCGTCGCGAACGACGAGGCGTCGGCCCAGCCGTAGAGCGCGTCGGACGAGGCTTTCGTGCGCGACACGCACCAGTCCAGGCCACCGTTCTCGAGCATCCACTCGACCTGGTCGGCCAGGAGGAACAGCGACGCGACGGCCGGCGTGTTGTACGTCTGGTTCTTGCGCGAGTTCTCGACCACGGTCTGCAGCGCGAGGAACTCGGGGATCCAGCGGTCGTCGTGGGCGGCGACCTCATCGATCCGCGCCAGGGCCGCGGGGCTCACCACGGCGAGCCAGAGTCCGCCGTCGGCGGCGAAGCACTTCTGCGGCGCGAAGTAGTAGACGTCGGTCTCCCCCACGTTGACCGGCAGACCGCCGGCGCCGGAGGTCGCGTCGACGAGCACGAGGGCGTCGCCGGCGTCCGCCGGGCGGGCCACGGGGACCATCACGCCCGTCGAGGTCTCGTTGTGCGCCCAGGTGATGACGTCGACCGACGGGTCACCGGCGAGCGGCGGCGCGCTGCCGGGCTTGGCCGAGACGACGACCGGATCGGCGAGGAACGGCGCGCGCGTCGTCGCCTTGGCGAACTTCGAGCTGAACTCGCCGTAGGTGAAGTGCAGGGCGCGCTCGCGGACGAGGCCCGCGGTCGCGGCGTCCCAGAACGCGGTGGTGCCGCCGTTGGAGAGCAGGATCTCGTAGCCGTCGGGCAGCGCGAAGAGCTGCGACAGCCCGTCGCGCACGCGGCCGACCAGGTCCTTGACCGGCTTCTGCCGGTGCGACGTGCCCATGAGGGCGGCGCCGTCGGAGAGGAGGTGCTGCAGCTGCTCGGGGCGGACCTTCGAGGGCCCGCAGCCGAAGCGGCCGTCGGCGGGCTTGAGGTCCTGTGGGAGCGTGAGCGCGCTCATGTCTGTGGGGGCGTTGGTCATCGCTTCCTCCGGTCTGGATCGGAGTAGGGGATCGGACGACGATTGCCCAGGCGCGCGGCGGGAACTCCAAGACTTCTCCGTCGCTCCCCGGTGGTCGGTTCCACCTCACTAGGCGCCAGTTGCGACGGCGCGGCGGAATATAGCGAGGTTCAGCCCAGGCCGACGAGCAGCCGGGCCGCCGGAGCGGCGACCCGGGCGAGCAGGACCGCAGACTCGAAGAGCCGATCCTCAGGCTCCGTCTCGATGTCGTCGATGTCCCAGTCGGTCGCCAGGATCAGCAGCAGCCAGAACGCCAGGCCGAGCACGGCCAGCACGAGACCGACGATGCCGCAGATCAGCCCTGCCTGCGCGAGACCCCGCTGGCCGGGCTTGGTGAAGTCGTTCGGGTCCTCTCCGGCCGCCTTCTTGCCCTTCACGCCGAAGACCCAGCCCATGATCGAGCACGGGATGCTCACGAAGAACAGGATCCCGGCGAACATCAGCGTGATCGCGATGCCGGCGATGCCCAGCACGAGCGCGGCGACCGCGGAACCGTTCGTCGGCCGCGACGGGCGCGGCGCGTAGTAGCCCGGCGCCGGCTGGCCGTACGGGGGTGGCTGGTATCCGCCGGGAGGCTGGTACTGCGGCGGGGGATACTGCGGCGGCGCCGGCTGCGCAGGCGGCGGGTACTGCGGGGTCGACGGCGGCAGCCCCTCGACCTGGAACTGCGGTGGCGGGGTCTGCTCACCGCCGGGAGCCGACGGAGGCAGCCAGCCGCCCGGCTGATCCTGCGGGCGGTCCGTTTCGTCCCCGTCGGCCATGTCGGTCCTTCGCTAGTCCTCGAAGTCGGTCTTGATCCAGTCCATCTGGGCGCGGAGTTCCTTGCCCACCGTCTCGACCTGGGTCTTCGACTGCTCCTCGCGCATCCTGAGGAAGTTCTCCTGGCCGGCGCGGTTCTCGGCGATCCACTCGCGGGCGAAATCGCCGTCCTGGATCTCCTTGAGGATTTGGCGCATGTTCTCGCGGGTCTCGTCGGTGATCACGCGCTTGCCGCGGGAGTAGTCGCCGTACTCGGCCGTGTTCGAGATGGAGTACCGCATGCCGGCGAGCCCCTTCTCGTACATCAGGTCGACGATGAGCTTGAGCTCGTGCAGGCACTCGAAGTACGCCATGCGCGGGTCGTAGCCGGCCTCGACCAGCGTGTCGAACCCGGCCTGGACCAGCTCGGACGCACCGCCGCACAGCACGGCCTGCTCGCCGAAGAGGTCGGTCTCGGTCTCGTCCTTGAAGGTCGTCTCGATGACGCCACCGCGGGTGCAGCCGATGCCCTTGGCGTATGCCAGGGCGACATCGCGCGCCGTGCCGGTCGCGTCGACGTGGATCGCGACGAGGCCCGGGACGCCCGAGCCCTCGGTGTACTGGCGGCGGACGAGGTGACCGGGGCCCTTCGGCGCGGCGAGCGCGACGTCGACGCCCGGGGGCGGCTCGATCTCGCCGTAATGCACGGAGAAGCCGTGGCCGAACAGCAGCAGGTTGCCCTCGGCGATGCCGTCGCGGATGTCGTTGTTCCAGACCTCGCCGTGCTTCTCGTCGGGCAGCAGGATCATCACGATGTCGCCCTTGCTGGCGGCATCGGCGATCGACAGGACCTCGAAGCCATGACCCTCGGCCTGCGCCACCGACTTGGAGTCGGAGCGGAGACCTACGACGACACTCACCCCGGAGTCCTTCAGGTTCTGCGCGTGGGCGTGGCCCTGCGAGCCGTAGCCGAGAATTGCCACGGTCTTGCCATCGAGGAGGGTGAGGTCTGCGTCGTCGTCGTAGATCATGAGGCGGCTGAGTCTAGGTCAGCCGCCATCGCGACGTCAGTCCTCGCCGTTCAGCAGCGATGCGGCCGGCGAGAGACACCCGCTGCGCACGAACCCGGCCGTATGCGCGCTGTACGCCCACACCTGGAAGACGTTCTTGCCCGCGCGGTAGTAGACCGCCACGTGCTGGGCCTTGTTGAGCGCGATCGGGTCGTCGCGCAGCTTGCCGCTCTTGGGGTCGTAGTTGCCGTAGAGGGTGGTCGGGCAGGTGACCTCGTAGTAGAGGGCCGGCGGCTTCGCCTCGTCGATCGACTTCGGCGTGCCGGTCTTCGCCTTGCGGATCGTGAGCGTCCGGCGCAGCTTGGTCCCGTCCGACAGCTCCGCCGTGACGGTCGCCTTCCCGGGCTCCAGGCCGACGGCCGCGCTCGTGCACGGGGTCGACTCGATCGGCTCGGGGTCCCAGCAGTAGTTCCTGACGGTCTGCTTCTTCCCGAGACCGCTGACCGTCGCCATCAGCGGCTGGCCGCCGTAGAAGGTCGTGCCGGGCTTGCCTCCGGTGAAGGTGGCATGGACCTTGAGCGACGGCGCGGCGTGCGCGGCTGACGTGGCCGTCCACGCGATGACCGCCGCGAGCGTGAGGGTGAGACGCGTGCGGGTCATGCCTCGGTGCTGCCCGAGGCGCGCGCGGGCCAATCAGGCTTCGCCGAGGGCGACGTGCGTTCGGGCGGGCAGCTCGAGGCGATCCCGGCCCTCCGAGACGATGCCGACGCGCGCATCGACGGCGTCGCGCAGGTCGTCCCGCTGCTCGGGCGTCAACGCCGCGACCGCGTCGTAGAGCGTCCCCGACATGTCGAGGAGGGTGTCCCACCAGTCGTCGGCGTCGTCGAAGCGCAGCGTCATCCCGACCTGCTCGACGTACGGCTCCACGAACCCGGCGTCCTCGAGCGCGGCGGTGATGGTCGCCGGGTCGCGCCAGGTGAACATGTCCGGTTGCGGCTCTGCCGCCGGCGGCTGCTCGATGAACCGGGCGACCTCCTCGCGGGCGATCGTCTGCCAGGGATTGTCCTCGGGCGCCGTCCACGCGGCGAGGACGAGGCGGCCGCCGGGGCGCAGCACGCGGCGGCACTCGCTCAGGGATGCGCCGGGATCGGCGAGGAGCATGAACCCCCAGCGGCACAGGATCGCGTCGACGCTCGCCGTCGGCAGGTCGAGCCACTCGGCGTCCATGGCCTGCGTCTCCACGCCGGGGACCTCGAGCTCTGCCGCGCGGGACTGCGCCAGCTCGAGCATGCCCTCGGACGCATCGGTGAGGATCGCGCGGCCCCCGGGCCGAACCAGCTCGGCGGCGAGCAGTCCCACGTCGGCCGCGCCACAGGCCAGCTCGAGGATCGTCTGCGCGGGCTGCGGGTCGGCGAGCTCGACCATCCGGAAGCTGACCGGCGCCGTGTCACGCGACCAGCGGCCCCGCTGGGCGCCCCACCCTGCGGCGGACTTCTCCCAGCGCTCGATGCTGCGCTTGCGGTAGGCGTCGTGGTCCATGCGTCAGAGCTCCCGGCGCATGAGCTTGCCAGAGGCGGTCCGCGGAAGGGTCGCGGCGAACGCGATGTCCTTGGGCACCTTGAAGCCGGCGAGCCGCTCGCGGACGTGGGCGCGCAGGTTCTCGGGATCGGCGTGCATGCCCGGCCGCAGCACGACCGTCGCGATGACCGCCTCGCCCCACTCGTCGTCGGGACGGGCGTGGACCGCGGCCTCGGCGACCGCGGGGTGGGCCTCGAGCACCGCCTCGACCTCGGCCGGTGCGACGTTCTCGCCTCCGGTGACGATCGTGTCGGCGAGCCGTCCGGTGATCGCGAGGTGCCCCGCGTCGTCGCGCTGCCCGAGATCCCCCGTGTGCAGCCAGCCGTCATCGGCGAGCGCACCCGGCGCGACCGTCGGGCTCCGGACCAAGATCTCGCCGTCGGGTGCGATCCGCACCCGGGTGCAGAAGAGCGGCGGCCCGCCGGTGGTGATCTGCGAGCACGCCTCGGTCATGCCGTAGGTGGTCACGCAGCGAATGCCGGCGGCCCGCGCCCGCTCCACCAGGGCGGGCGGGATCGGCCCGCCGCCGACGAGTGCCGCACGGAGAGCAGGCGGGTTCGTGACCCCGGCGTCCAGAAGCCGCGACAGCATCGTCGGCACGACCGAGATCAGGGTCGGCCCCTCCGGCGAGGCGAGATCGCGCGCGACCCGCTCGGCGTCGAAGCCCGGATGGAGGATCGCCGTCGTGCCGCCGATCGCCGCCCGAATCAGGATCGACAGGCCCCCGACGTGCGCCAGCGGCATCGCGCACAGCCAGCGCTCGTGCGGGTCGTGGCCGAGCGCGACGGCCGAGCCGGCGGCGCTCCACCAGAAGTTCGCATCGGTGAGCCCGATCGGCTTGGGCGCAGACGTGGTGCCGGAGGTGTGGACGACGATCGCGGTCGGGTCCGGGCCCGGGTCGTCCAGCGACACGACGATGACGCCCTTGGACATAGGCAGCGCGTCCTCGACGATCCGGTCGCATCCGGCCAGCCGCGCTGCCCGGTCCTCGGGCCCCAGGCGCGGGTCGACCGGGACCACCGTCGCGCCGGCGCGGAGGATGCCGAACAGCGCGCTCGCGAACGCGAGGCTCGGCGGCATCACGAGGCCGATCCGGGAGCCCGGGCCCAGCCCGTCGGCCCGCAGCCGGTCGGCCACCGCGTTGGCGTCCTGGTCGAGCATCCCGTAGGTGAGCGTCCCGCCGTCCGTGACGACGGCGGGGACCCGCGGCCGTTCGACGGCGGTGCGCCTCAGGCAGGCATCGAGCAGCACCCCCGGCAAGTTAGTGTCCGGCCCATGCCAGTTGAGTGGAACGCCGCGGGAACCGTCGAGTACGAGGACATCCGCTACGAGACCTCGTCCGCGCCTCACGCCGGGATCGCGAAGATCACGATCAACCGGCCCGAGGTCCGCAACGCGTTCCGGCCCCAGACGATCATGGAGATCTCCAGCGCCATGGAGCAGGCGCGCGAGGACGGCGACGTCGGCGTGATCATCCTCACGGGCGAGGGGCCGCTGGCGTTCTGCTCGGGCGGCGACCAGCGCGTGCGCGGCGACACCGGCTACATGACCGAGCCGGGCAAGGCCGGCGCCGTCGGCCGCTTCCACGTCACCGACCTGCAGGTGCAGATCAAGCGACTGCCCAAGCCGGTCGTCGCGATGGTCGCGGGCTACGCGGTCGGCGGCGGGCACGTCCTGCACCTCGTCTGCGACCTGACCATCGCCGCGGACAACGCGCGGTTCGGCCAGACCGGCCCGAAGGTCGGCTCGTGGGACGGCGGCTTCGGCGCCTCGCTCATGCGCGACCTGATCGGCCCGAAGCGCGCCAAGGAGATGTGGCTGCTCTGCCGCCAGTACGACGCGGCGCAGGCCTACGAGATGGGCCTGGTCAACACGGTCGTCCCGCTCGACCGCCTCGAGGACGAGACGGTGCAGTGGTGCGATGAGATGCTCGCCCTCTCCCCCTTCGCGCTGCGGCTGGTCAAGTCGTCGTTCAACGCGCACGA
>JAEMSV010000070.1 GCA_016462625.1 Solirubrobacteraceae bacterium
ACCCCGCACGCGCCTCGACGCGTTCGACGCCCAGGCCGGATTGTCCCAGCGCGCCATCGAGGAGCTGTGGGCGGCGCTGCGCGACACCTTCACGCTGGACCTGGAAGGCGGGATCGACGAGGTGTTCATCGCCACCTACGACGTCGAGATGCACCTGGAGGCCGGCACCGTCGACCTCAATGGCGACGGGACGATCTCCCTGAACGAGCTCGACGTCGTCTGGGACAAGCTGGCGGTCACCATCGGCCTCGACATCCCCGGGTTCTGCGTCGGCGGGCAGTGCATCGTTCCCAACCCGTTCGGCCTCGGGTGCGTCGTGCGGCTGCCCGAGGTCTGCCTGTTCGAGGCCGACCCGGACCTGTCGTTCACCCTCGACCTCGGGGGCGCACTCACCTCGGAGATCTCCGCGACCGTCCGGCCAAACGTTCTCTACAAGCGCGACCCGGCCCGGCTGCCGGGGATGAACGACTGGGACGCGCGTGATGCCGGGGTCCCGGATCACTGGCAGATCTACATCGAGCCGGTGTCGCTCGACCTCGACGTCATCGACATCGCCGACACCGTCGGCAACCTCCTCGAGGACGCGATCAACACGGCGCTCGAGGCAGCGCTCGCGGGCTTCCCAGGCTGGGTGATCGCCACCGCGGAAGCTGTCCTCGGGTCGTTTGTGGACTTCGTCCGGGGCCTCCTCGACATCGGCGACGACATCGAGCAGTGGCTCTCCGACCTGCTCAACGTGAGCTTCGGGCTCTTCGACCTCATCCTGTCGGGCCTCGCGGAGTTCCTCGCCGCGCAGTTCCCGCTCCTCGAACTCGAGAACCCCGTGATGGTCCTCGAGGGGGACGCGCTCCGCATCCCCGTGCTGCTGCCCATCGACTTCGTCGCCGTTCTGGTGAACGACGACGAGCTCGTCCTCGACATCGACCTGGGGGACTGACCCATGCGCACCACCATGAACCGCGCCATCGCCGCGCAGACGACCTTCGACAGCGCCCGCCCGACGGGCATGGCGGTGTCGGCGCATCGCTTCGAGCAGGCCGGCCGCTACGACGTCGCGCTGTTCCGGGGCGATGACCCCGCCGGCCACCTGACCCTCGACGTCGTCGTCCCGGACGACTTCCCGAACCCCGTGCCGCGAGCGTCACGAACGGGATGCTGCGGCGGCGAGGGACCTCCGACGGCGGCGGTCGAGATCGACATCGCCCCCGCCTCGGCGCTGCGCCCGGACCCCGAGCGGGCCCTGCAGGCGAAGGGATGGCTGTCGCTCACCGGCGCGCGCCCCGCCAACGCGCCGCACGTCGTGATCACCCCCACCGGCAGCGACGACGCCGAGTTCGACTCGCGCCGCCTGCACGGGGACGACGTGTTCGGGCTGACCCTCCTGCGGCCGGGGACGTACGCGATGCGCAACGACGCGAGCGGCGCGCGCGGGCAGATCGTCGTGCCGTTCCCGAAGCCGAGCGGGAGCCCGTTCCGGCCGCCGGCACCGTTCGGCGTGGTCGCGCGGAAGGACGGGTTCAGCCTCAGCCGCGTGGAGCTCGCGCCGCTGCAGGGGCTCGTGTTCCGGTTCGAGGTGCCGTCGCGGATACTCATCGAGCTCGAGGAGCCTGACGACGGTCAGCGCACCACGCGATAGCGCACGTGCGTCACCACCGGCGAGCCGATCGACTCGACCTGCTCGAGCTGCGTGTCGCCCACGCCGTCGAACAGCCGCTCGCCTGCGCCGAACAGCAGCGGCACGATGTGCAGGTGCATCTCGTCGAGCAGCCCGGCCGCGAGGTACTGGTTGAACGTCGACGCGCCGCCGGCGATGCAGACGTTGAGATCGCCAGCGGCGGCTCGGGCCTGCTCGAGCGCCGACTCGATCCCGTCGGTCACGAAGTGGAACGTCGTCCCGCCCTCCATCTCCACCGGGTCTCGCGGCTGATGGGACAGCACATACACGGGCGTGTGGTACGGCGGGTTCGGTCCCCACCACCCCTTCCAGTCGAGGTCCCAGGCGCCACGGTCGGGGCCGAACATGTTGCGCCCCATGATGTACGCGCCGTTGCCGTCGAGCAGCGGCCCGGCGACGGCGCGATCGACGTCGTTGTCGGGCGGGAAGACCCAGTGATGCAGGCGCTCCCCGCCCTCGCCCAAAGGATCGTCGATGCTCTGGTTCGGCCCCGCGAGATACCCGTCGAGGGAGATGGACAGCTGGCAGGTGACGTGGCTCATGGGGGGTTGACCCGCGCGCCCGCCTGAACTCATCGGTCGCGCGCTACTTGCGCACGGTGATCGTGCGCGACGCCGACGCGTTGGCCGTCGTCACCTTCACCACGACCTTGTTCGTCGACTTGCGCAGCTTGCGCTTGACGATCACGCACTTCAGCTTCGTGGCGTTGGCCTTGCAGAGCGTGCGGCCGTCGGCCGTGACGGAGGCAGCCACCTTCGCCGGGAAGGTCGCCTGGAGGATGACCTTGCCCGCCTTCGTGCTCGTCTTCAGCTTCGCGAGCGAGGCGCGCAGGGCCTTCGCCGTGTTCTCGGCGGCCCGCTCGGCCTCCTCTTCGGCGGACTCGTCGTCACCCTCGTCGCCCGGGTCGGACGTCGTCGTCGGCGGGGTCACGGCCTTCTCGGCAGCGAGCCAGGTCGCTGCCGAGCCCCGCCAGTTGCCGACCGCGTCGAACGCGTACACGTGGTACCAGTAGCCGACGGCGGGATCGAGCCCGGAGTCGTCGTAGGACAGTGCGGTCAGCCCGGTGACGATCTGGATCCCGTCGCGATAGACCCTGTAGGTGACCGGCCCGCTCGCGTCGGTGCTCGCGGCCCAGCTGATGTGGACATTCGCGCCGGCCCGCGCGAAGGCGATCGCGCTGGGCGCCGTGGGCGGGGTCGTGTCGGCTGCGGGGAGGATCGCGACGGCCGACTCCGTGGTGTTCCCCGACGGGTCGTAGGCCGCGATCTTGTATGCCGCGCCGGCGACGGCTGAGCTGTCGGTGGACGTCGTGGTCGTGAGGTTCGTGGCGATCGCCGTGCCGTTGCGCAGGACGCGGTAGCGGACACCGTTCGCATCGGTGCTCCCGGTCCAGTCGATCTTCACGCTGGTGCCCTGACGGGTCAGGGTCGGCGTGCCAGGCGCCGTCGGCGGTGTGAAGTCCGAGGCCCCGGCCCCGTGGTAGCTGACCGCGACCGTGGCGACGTTCGAGGCGAGCGCGTCGACACGGATCTGGATGTCGTTCGTAGGATCGTTGAAGACCGAGCCGACCCGCAGGCTGCCCTCGGTGATCCCGCTCGCGGGCCGCGCGGCCAGCAGCTTCGACTGGATCGAGGTCCCCGAATCAGGGGCGAGCCGGACGTTCACTCCGACGACCGGGCTGTCGGTCGTCAGGAAGTTGTCGAACACGCCGTTGGGCTTGCGCAGCTCGAGGTAGTAGTAGTTCGTGCTCGCGTCGACGAAGCCGCCGGCCGGGAGCGCCGGCACGCGGACGATCGCGTTGCCGCCCGCGATGCTCGAGGTCAGGCTCACCGACTGCGACGACGTGACCGTCGTGACGTTGCCCGTGTCCAGCAGCCCGAGCTTCTGCATGTTCCAGTTGTTGACGTACCGGTAGTTCGACGACACGCCCATGACGTCGTACGGATCGCCGTACTCCACGGTGGTGCACGACGACGAGATCGCGACCGCGACCCCTCCCGACGTGCACGTCATCGAGCTCGAGTGCTTCAGGCCGAGGTTGTGCCCCATCTCGTGGGCCGGCGTGCCGCCCGACGGCGGGTTGCTGATCCACGAGTACTTGCCGGGCACGTAGCCGATGCCGCCCCAGCCGCACGCGGAGCCCTGGTACGGCATGACGAACATGACCTTGTCGTACGCCGCCAGGTTGATCCGCGCGTCGCTGGTCGTGTAGTTCCCGGCGTTCATCTCGGTGACGAACTTCGAGGCGAAGACCCCGCTGTCCCCACCGCATTCGGCGGCGGTGATGCCGGTCATCGCGTACCAGCCGTAGACGTCGCCGCTGCCGGTGCCGCCCGAGCCGGAGAAGCCGATGTCGCCCCCGGACATCTCGTCGTAGTAGTTGACCATCGCCCGGGAACCGGTCAGGACATCGGACTCGGCCTGCGCCTTGGTGTACGGCGTCCGCGTGTCGTCGGGGAAGTTCACGAGGACGACGGCGAGCTTGTGGGTGACCGGCGCCGGGTCGACATCCGCCTGCAGCGGGCCGAGCACGTCGACGTCTTCGTTCGTCACGCGCGCCGCGACGCGCCGGCCGACGTACGCCCGGTCAGCGTCGGACGGGTCGGGCACGACGGTCGTGCCGGTCGCGGTCTCCAGCACGGTGGTCGTGGTGCTTTGCCCGTCGTGCGAGACGGGGTCGACGACGAGCTCGCGCAGGGTGCCGGTCTCCACCGGAGCAGCCGCGGCCGGCGCCGCGCCCGTGAGGGCGGCGAGAACGAGGACAGCGAACAGCGCGCGGCGAGGCCGGGGCATCACTCCCGACTTCGGCGTCCTCCCCCGGATGCTGGCGCGTTGGCAGGCATCCGTGGACAGAAGGCGGCCCTGGCGCGGGATCCGTAGTCTCAGGTCCGTGAGCTACTCCACCGACGACGCCCGCCAGGAGCTCCTCGACAGCCTCGCGGGCGCCGCCGACGAGCTCGGAATCGCCGTCGCCTCGCTCGGCGACGCCTACGAGCAGCTCCCCGAGCAGGTCGGGGACCGCCTCGAGGAGGCGCTGTTCCGCCCGGTCCAGTCCGCGTACGGCCGCGCGAAGCGGACGCACAACGAGTTCGCCGATCGCTACAAGCTGCCCACGCGTACCTTCGACCAGCAGACCGGCGGCAACCGCGCAGCCGGCGCGAAGGTCGGCGGCGGCGGACCGCAGCAGGCGAAGGGCGCGATCGACCACGCCGTCGACGCGGTCGAGGAGGCGGACATCATCCTCGTCGCGCTGCAGGACTCGATGATGCCCGTCGAAGTCGGCGACCCCGAGCTGCGCGCCGGCCTGGCGGCAGTCCGTGAGCTGCTCGACGGTGCCCGTCGCAACGCGCGGGACTTCGAGCGCACGCTCGGCCGCTAGCCGCGCGCGGCCCACGCGGCGCGCTCGCTGCGCACCACGTCGATGAGGTTCCCCAGAGGCAGGTTCAGGTCGGCGAGATGCAAGCCCCAGTCGGGGTACGGCGACGGGAACGGCACGATCGTCGCGGCGTTCGCTGCCCGCACGCGCAGCACGTGCGCGCCCGCGTTGCGCACGCAGCCCGCCGTGTACCGCTCGCCGGGGGCGACCCACGGCGTGCTCGCTCGCGGGGTCAGCCCGTAGAACATCAGCTGGAGCCCGAGGCCGACCGCGCCCGGGAACGGCTCGGTGCGGGTGATCGCCCGCAGCCGCCCGCCGTCGCCCGAGAGCTGCGCCGGGTTGACGCACGCGACCTCGGTGTCGCTCGTCGTCGGCAGGCCCGTCGAGTCGCGCAGCGAGCTGTCGGCGTGCCCGAACACAGCGGTCCGCGACGGCAGCTCCCCGAAGAGCGACCACGCCATGACGCAGCCGGTCTCCGACCCGGTCGCGCAGGTTGGGATGTGCTGGAGATCGCCGCCGATCCGCGCGCCGGTCCGCACCGTGAGATTGCCGCCCGCCACGATCGCGGAGACGAGCCGCGCGCGCTGCGCCGGGTCGGGATCGATCTCCTCGCGCAGCAGCCGGATGAGCATCCCGCTGCCCTGCGAATGCCCGATCAGGACGACGCCGCGGCCGGCGTTGTGGTGCGCGAGATAGTCGCGCCAGGCGCCGAGCACGTCGCCGTAGCCGCGGTCGAACAGGCGGCGCGTCTGCTCCTGCGTCTGCGCGGACTCGCCCTGCAGCACCGGCGTCGTGATCCCGGACAGCGTCGCCTGTCGGTAGATCGGCGCGTAGACCTTGCAGACCTGGGAGAAGCGCGCGGCCTGGTAGCGGTAGATCGCGCGGACCTCGCCGACCATGCGCTTCGGTGCCGACGGGCTGGCCGAGGTGACGACCGTCGGGTAGACGTAGAAGCAGTCGATCGAGCGGTCGGCGTCTGGCGCCGGCGTCTCCACGCGCGCAACGCGCCGCGGCTGGATCGTCGTCGACGCCAGCGTCGTGGTCGCGAGCGAGCCCTCGCACGGGTTCGGCGTCGCGCCCGGGAAGCAGCCCCAGACCGTGTCGGGAGACGGCGTGACCGCGGCGCCGGCAGCGCCCGGCAGCGCCAGACCGACCGCGCACAGCAGAGCGGACACGGCGACGAAACGGGACATCCGCCGACCATACACACTCCGTGTTCTGGGTGCGAGAGCCGTGTGCCCGGGCCAGCCCCGGCACGCCGATCACGGTGGCGAGACCCGTCGCGCGCGCATACGCGAGAGGAGTAGCGTCGGCCCATGGTCGAGGAGAAGCCGACGTTCTGCCGGATCTGTGAGCCCCTCTGCGGCATGATCGCCACGGTCGAGGACGGGCAGCTCACGCAGCTGCGTCCCGACAAGGACCACCCCCTCTCGAAGGGGTTCGCGTGCCCGAAGGGCATCGCGTTCGCGGAGGTCCACAATGACCCGGATCGGGTGCGCCATCCGCTGAAGAAGACGGCCGACGGCCGCTTCGAGCAGGTCAGCTGGGACGACGCGATGAGCGACATCATCGGCCGTCTGCGCAAGGTCCATGACGACTACGGCGCGCACGGAGTCGGCTGGTACTTCGGCAACCCCGGTGCGTTCAGCTACTCGCACTCGCTGACGGTGCCGGTCTTCATGCGGAGCCTCGGGTCGCCGCACCTCTTCACCGCCGGCTCGCAGGACGTCAACAACCGCTTCGTCGCCAGCGAGCTGCTGTACGGCAACCCGACCACCTCGCCGGTGCCCGATCTCACCCGCACGCAGTTCGCCGTGATTATGGGCGCGAACCCGCTGGTCTCCCACGGCAGTGTCCTGACCGCGCCGCGGATCAAGGAGGAGCTCCACGGGATCGTCGAGCGCGGCGGCCGCGTCCTCGTCATCGACCCGCGGCGGACCGAGACCGCGAAGGCGTTCGAGTGGCTGCCCGTCCAGCCCGACGGCGACGCCTTCATGCTGCTGAGCCTGCTGCACGTCCTCTTCGAAGAAGGGCTGGCCGACGAGCGCGCGCTGCACGATCAGGCACGGGGGGCCGACGAGCTGCGCGCGCTCGCCCAGCCGTTCACCCCCGAGAGCACGGAGGCGCAGAGCGGCGTCTCCCCCCACGACCTCCGCGCACTCGCACGCGACCTCGCGACGACCGAGCGCGCCGCGATCTATGGCCGCGTCGGGACCAGCGTCGGCCGAGCCGGCACGCTCACGACCATGCTCATGGACGCCGTGAACCTCGTCGCGGGGAACCTCGACCGCGAGGGCGGCTCGATGTTCGGCACGTTCGGCATCCCGTTCGAGCGCCTCGGCATGCAGCTTCTGGCGAAGGGTTCGATGAGCCAGGGCTCGCGCCGCACGCGCATCGGCGACTTCCCGATGGTGCTCGGCTCCGAGCCGGCCACGATGATGGCCAAGGAGATCCTCACGCCCGGCAAGGGCCAGATCCGCGCGCTGTTCGTCAGCGCCGGCAACCCGGTGCTGTCCTGCCCGAACGGAGACGAGCTGGAGGGCGCGCTCGAGGAGCTCGACCTGATGGTCGGCATCGACCTCTACGTCAACGAGACCAACGCGCACGCCGACTACATCCTCCCGGCGACGACGATGTACGAGCGCGAGGACTTCCCGATCCCGTTCCAGTCCCTGCACCTCACCCCGTTCCGCCAGGCGACGGAGGCCGTCGTCGCGCCGGCCGGCGAGGCCCGCCAGGAGTACGAGATCGTCGACGAGCTCATGCGGGGCATGTGGCGCCGCTCACCCGCGCTCACCGCCCGCGAGCTGACCCGCCGTGCGCTGCAGCCGCTCGGCATCAACCCGTTCGACCCGCGCCGGATCATCGACAGCGTCATCCGCGTGAGCGAAGGCGGCGACCTCTTCGGCCTGCGCCGTGGTGGCCTCTCGCTCAAGAAGCTGCTGCGCGACCACCCGCACGGGAAGGTCATCGCGCCGCACCTCCGCGCGGGTGTCCTGCGGGACATCGTGCTGTTCGGAGACCGCAAGGTCCACCTCGACGCGCCCGAGCTGGCCGAGGAGGTCCGCCGGATCCAGGCCAAGCCCGCCGACCCGGCGTTCCCGCTGCGCCTGATCGGCATGCGCGAGCTGCGCTCGGAGAACTCGTGGATGCACAACTCCCCGCTGCTCGGCCGTGGCGGGCGCACCCACACCGCGCGCCTGCATCCGGCCGACGCCGCGGCGATCGGCGTGGAGGCGGGCGACCGCATCCGGCTCGTCTCGCCCCACGGGGAAATCGAGATCGCGGTGTCGATCACCGAGGACCTCAAGGAGGGGGTCGTCGCCGTCCCGCACGGCTGGGGCCACAAGGGCCGCGGCAACTGGCAGCGTTCGAACAAGCTCGGCGGCGACGGCGGCGTCAACGTGAACCTGCTGATGTCGACCGATCCGGCCGACGTCGAGCCGCTCGCCGGGATGGCGCATCTCACGGGCGTCCCCGTTCGCGCGGAGGCGCTCACCGCACCCGCCGACGCGGCGGAGCAGGTCACCGTGGGCGCCGCCTGAGAAGCGGTCACACTGGGGGCATGCCCCAGATCGCACGCATCGACGTCGGTGACTCCCAGTTCCACGACCGGCTCTGGAAGCTCCTGACCGACACCGGGATCGAGCCCGAGGAGTTCGAGGACCTCGAGTACTTCTCGCTGATCCCGTTCTTCGTCATCGCCGGCGCGTCCGTGGAGACCCAGGTGGAGGCCCACGGCGACCACTTCCACTTCAGGGGCGTGACGCTGCACGTCCCCGAGGAGCTCGAGGAGATGTTCTTCGCCGTGCTCCCCCAGATGCTGGGCCAGGTCGACGGCGACGAGCCGATCGAGTAGGGAGCGCACCGCGGCCCGGATCCCCAGACCGGATCCGGACCGCGCGCTCCAGGGGGCCTCTGACTAGAGGCCCATGGTCTTGCCGATGAGCTCCTTCATGATCTCGTTGGTGCCCGCGTAGATGCGGCCGACCCGGGCGTCGACCCAGGCCTGGCCCACCGCGTACTCCTTGGTGTAGCCGTAGCCACCGTGGAGCTGGAGGCACTCGTCCGTGACCTTGCAGAGCAGATCAGTCGTGTAGTACTTCGCCATCGCGGCCTCTTCGACCGTGCACGTGCCGGCGACGTAGCGCTCGATGCACCGGTCGACGAAGGCCCGCGTGATGGTGATCTCCGTCTTCATCTCGGCCATCTTGAAGCGCGAGTTCTGGAACGTCCCGATCGGACGGCCGAACGCGGTGCGCTCCTTGACGTACTCGAGCGTCTGCTCGAGCACCTTCTCGGCGCCGGCCATCGAGGTGACGGCGAGCGTCAGGCGCTCCGGGACCAGGCGGGCGACGAGCTGGTAGAAGCCCGAGCCCTCCTCGCCGAGGAGGTTCTCCGCCGGGACGATGCAGTCGTTGAAGAACAGCTCGGCGGTGTCCGAGGCGTGCTGACCGAGCTTCTCGATCGAGCTGCCGCGCTCGAAGCCCTCGAACTCGCGCTCGACGATGAACAGCGAGAGGCCGCCGTGCTTCTCGTCGCTCGTGCGCGCGGCGACGATGACGTAGTCGGCGTTGATGCCGTTCGTGATGAACGTCTTGGCGCCGTTGAGGACGTAGTGGTCGCCGTTGAGGACCGCGCGCGACTGAATGCCGGCGAGGTCGGAGCCCGTGCCCGGCTCGGTCATCGCGACGGCCGTGATCTTCTCGCCCGAGGCGATGCCCGGCAGCCAGCGCGACTTCTGCTCGTCGTTGGCCGAGTTCATGAAGTACGGGACGCAGATGTCCGAGTGCAGCATCGGGCCGCCGAATGCCGCGCCGACGCCGGAGGTCGCGGACTCCTCGTTGAGGACGACCGAGAAGCGCCAGTCATCGACGCCCACGCCGCCGTACTCCTCCGGGATCTCCATCGCCAGGAAGCCATGCTCGGCCGCCTTGGTGAAGAGCTCCCGCGGGACGATGTGGTTCTCCTCCCACTGCTTGTAGTGCGGGACGACCTCGGCCTGGATGAACCGGCGGAAGCTCTCGCGGTAGTCGTCGTGCTCTGACTCGAAGAGGGTGCGCCCGGAGGCGGCAGCGGTGGCCATGCGGTGTCTCGTTTCCCTGAAGGTCTGGGGCTCTGCGGCCGCTGATGTTACATACCGAACGCTTGCTTTGTGAAATCCTCGGACTAGGATCAGCCGCCCGATGTCGACCGCCAGCCCCAAGCCCACGCGCCGGACCCAGGAAGAGCGCACGGCCGAGACGCGGGGCAAGCTGCTCGACGCGACGCTGCAGAGCCTCCTCGAGGCGGGCTACGCGGCCACGACGACCCGGCGCGTCGCCGAGCTGGCCGGGGTCTCCCAGGGCGCGCAGACCCACCACTTCCCGCGGCGGGTCGACCTCGTCGTCGCCGCCGTCGAGCGCCTGACCGAGCAGCGGTCGTCGGCGCTCGCGGATCTCGTCGACGCGCTCCCCACAGACCAGCCCGCGCGCACGCGCGGCGTCCTCGACCTCATCTGGCGCGACTTCTCCAGCCCGATCTTCACGGTGTTCGTGAAGCTCTGGGTGGCGGCCGCCGAGGACCCGGAGCTCTACGAGCGACTGGTCCCGCTCGAGCGCCGGCTGGCGCGGCAGGTCGCCGGCACCATCCCGGACCTCGTCCGCGAGGACGCGCGGCCAGCGGACCTCAACGCCCGGGTGACCGTCGTCCTCTCCACCCTGCGCGGCCTGGCGCTCTCCGGGGCGTTCGAGCCCACGGCGCGCGATCCTCGTGACCCCTGGGCCGACGTGCGCCCGGTGCTCGAGCGCGTCCTGCTCAGCGACTGAGGTTCTCGGCCACGCGCGCCCGGACGATCGCGCGCACGATGTCCTCGGGGATCGGGTGGTCGAGGACGAACTGGATCGTCCCCTTCGACGTCTTGAAGTCCTGCAACTCCGCGGCGTGCGCGTCGATGGCGGACGAGCTCATCGGGAAGAAGCTGCAGTGGCGCTGGAACGCCGCGTAGCCCACCAGCGACCCATGGAGCTTGAAGGCCGGCATCCCGTAGCTGATCGCCTCGGTCGCGTCGGGCGCCTCCTCGCGGATGATCGCCCGCAGCGCCTCGAGTGCCGCGCGCACCGCGGGGTCGAGACCGGCGAGATACGCGTCGACGTCGGAGGCTCCGCTCATGGACGTCAGCGTCGCCGAAGAGACCGCCACTCGTCAATCGCGGCCTCTTCGCGCATGACCTCCGCGCCGGAGTCGTCGAAGTCGAGGTCGTGCGCGGCGTCCGAGCACCAGAACCGCGGATGGCGGTCGAGCCAGCGCTGCGCGTCTGCCTTGCCGATCTCGATGAGCGCAGCGGCGAAGTCCGGATCGAACAGGACGAAGCTCAAGAGCTCGCCGCGGCGCCCGCCGTCGACGATCCGGGCGAGCAGCGGGAAGTCTGGATCGCGCAGCGCCCGCAGGCCGCTGTACTTGTCCTGCAGCACCTTCTCGGCCGCATCGGCGAGCGTCGTGCGCTTCTCGGGCGCGACGAGCGCGTAGGAGATCTTGCGGTACGACGGGCGCCCGCGTGCGGCCCGGTACGCACGCGCCGAGCTGGAGACCCCGCCGATGCTATCGGCGAAGAACGAGTTGATCGCGGCGAGCTGGTGGATGTCGTCGGCGATCTGATCGACCATCAGCCCGTCGAGGACGTTCGCCAGGACGTCGGTCATCCGCGGGCGACGCGACAGCTCATCCTCGGGCGGGGTGGCGAATGGCTTGAAGCCGATGACGATGACGCGCTCGGCGCCGAGCGCGAGCGCCGGTGCGAGGGGCGTGTTCAGGCGGGTCGCGCCGTCGATGTAGTGTCCGGCCGCCTTCGCGGGCCGGGTGACCTCGACCGGCGGGAACAGGAGCGGCATCGCGGCCGAGGCGCGCACGTGCTGGCCCGAGAGCGTGACCTTCTGGAAGCGGATGCCGTCGGTGCTCTTGTTGCGGGGCGCGGGGCCGACCGTCTCGACGAACGCCGTCGGGCGCCCCGTCGACAGCGACGTCGCGATCACGCACACCGCGTCGAGCACCCCGCTGCGGATGTTGCGGTGCAGCGCCATCCAGTCGATCCACTTCTCGAGGCTCTGCGCGAGCGGGCGCGGGTCCAGCAGCGACGCGAGCCGCACGCCCGGGACGCCCAGCGCCTCGGCGACCCCGCGGGCCGCCGAGATCGCGAGCCCCGGGCCGAGCACCGGGCTGATCACGTCGGTCTTGCGCAGGCTTCGCCAGTGGTCGAGCGCGTGCTCGGCCATCTCGTCGGCCGAGCGGTGCGCGACGGACGCGGCGGCCGCGGCGTTGATCGCGCCGACGCTGGTCCCGCAGATGACCGACACCTGCTCGCCGCGCGCCTCGAGCGCGGGAAGGAGGACCGAGAGCGCGCCCGCCTCGTAGGCACCGCGTGCCCCGCCTCCGGGGAGCACGAGTGCGACCTTGGGCTTGGGCGCCATGCCGTTGCGTTCGACCGCCATGCGGTGAGCCATTCTCGCGCGCGTGGCCCGTGAAGCCATGTCCGGGCGGTCCAGCCCGGACGGTGGGGTTTCGACACAACGTCGAGCCGGAATCGACCGGCCGCACGCAAGCGCTCAGCGGGTCAAGCGGCGTAGCGACCGAGGAAGTCCGCGAGCGCGGCGGTCGCGTTCTCGAACTCGCTCAGGAGCACCCGCTCGTTCGGCCCGTGGATGTTCGCGTAGCCGTCCGTGGTGCCGACCAGCAGCGCCTCGGCGTCCGGCAGCGCCTCGGCGAGCGCGCTGACGATCGGGATCGACCCGCCGCTCCCGGCGAGCACGACGTCGGCGCCCCATGCGTCGGCCCACGCCCCGCGCGCGGCCGTGTACGCCGGGCCGTCGCTCGGGGCGAAGAACCCGTTGCCCGTCATGCCGGTCGCCACCTCGAGCTCGATGCCGAACGGGCGCACGGCGCGCAGGTGCTCCATCACCGCCGCCTGCGCCTCCTTCGCGTCCTGCTCGGGATGGACGCGCACGTTGAGCAGGGCACGCGCGTACGGGGAGACCGCGTTGACCGCAGCGTCGACCGGCGGGACGTCGATCCCGATGACCGTGATCGCCGGCCCCGACCACACGCGCGAGCCGAGTCCGCCGGTGCCGATCAGCGGCACGCCGTCGAGCACCGTGCCGAGATCGCGGAACTCCTCCTCGGGCTGGTCGGTCCCCGGCCACTCGTTCCGGCGCAGGCCCGCGACCGCGACGTCGCCGCGCTCGTCGTGAAGGGTCGCGATGGCGTGCAGGATCGCGAGCAGCGCATCGGGCGCCGCGCCGCCGTACTGACCGCTGTGCTTGGCCGACTCGAGCGTGCGCACCTCGATCGAGACGTTGCCCGTCCCGCGCAAGCCGGTCGTCAGCGTCGGCACGCCCGGCGCGATGCTGCCCGTGTCGCCGATGACGACGACGTCGGCGCCGAATCGCTCAGGGTCGGTCGCCGGGTAGCTGGTGAGCGCGCCGCTGCCGACCTCCTCGTGGCCCTCGATGCACAGCTTCACGCCGACGGGCGGGCGCCCGCCCCACGCCCGCAGCGCGCCGACGTGCATGAGGATGTTCGACTTCGTGTCCGCCGCGCCCCGTCCATAGAGCGCGCCATCGCGCTCGGTCGGCTCGAAGGGCGGCGAGTCCCAGAGCGACTCATCGCCGGGCGAGACCACGTCGTAGTGGCTGTAGAGCAGGACGGTCGGCGCGCCGGGCGGCGCCGGGATGTGCCCGGTGACCACGGGCGCGGTGTCCGGCAGGTCGAGCCGGCCGACCTCGACACCCGCGCCGGCGAACAGCTTCGTCGTGAACTCGAAGGCCTCCAGTAGCGGCCCGTCGATCACGCCGGGGACGGAGACGGAGGGGATGCGCACGAGCGCCTCGAGGTCGCGACGCAGCTCGGGCATCAGCGAACGTGCGGCCGCAGCAGCGGCGGAACCGTCGGAGGGCGGCGGAAGCTCAGTCACGAAGGCAGCTTAAACGGCGAGGGCGCCTCCGAAGAGACGCCCTCGTTGCGTCCTTGCCCTCCGAGGCAAGTCCGTCGCATCCGTCCGATCCCCAGCGGCGCGGATGCGAACCCTGTCCGAGGGCAGTATCGGCAAGCGGGAACGTGACAACAGACCCCCGGGAACGGGTTCGTACACATGTCCACCGATTTCCCGCCAGAGCAGCCAAAATGGGGCAGATCGTTCATGTACGGCCCGCCCGCGGCCGGTTACAGGACGCCGGTAGCGTCCGCGACGACGACGGCGTCGCCGCCCACGCGCACGAATCCCACCTGCTCGGTGACGACCGACGCCGCCAGCCGCGAGGGACGACCCATCTCGACCCCCTGGCTGATCTCGATCGACGACGTCACGCCGCCCCGGGCGAGGAAGGCCACGAGCGGACCGGCGGCCGATCCCGTGGCCGGGTCCTCCACGATCAGGCCTCGATCCATGTAGAACGAGCGAGCCCGCACGGTGGTCCCGTCATCGCTGACGGCCACGACGTAGATGACGATGACCTCGAGCTCGTCGAGGATCGCGCCGAGCGCGGCCGGCTGGAACTCGAGGTGCGGCAGGCGCGACGCGTCGGCGATCACCGTCAGCAGATGGGGTGCTCCGGCCGAGGCGACGGTCGGCGGCAGCTCGGCAACGAGGTCCGACACCTGCAGGCCGAATGCGGCGGCGACCCGCTCGGGGTCGGGCGTCGCGCCGTACGTGACCGGCCCCTGGATCATCGAGGCGCGGGCGGTCGCGCCGTGGAGCTCGACCTCGATCGGCTGCAGCCCGGCGCGCGTCTGCTGGACGTAGCTGGCCGTCCGCTTCCCGCTGTGCCGCGCGTGCGCGACGGCGGTGCCGAGCGACGGATGCCCGGCGAACGGCAGCTCACCGGGGGGAGAGAAGATCCGGTTGCGGTAGTCCGCCCCGGTGACGGTCGGCTGCTGGATGAACGTCGTCTCGGAGAGGCGCGTCTCCCGGGCGACGGCGAGCATCACGCCGTCGCTCAGGTCGTCCGCCCCGTGGATGACGCAGAGCGCATTGCCCGTCAGCGGCTGGGACGTGAACACATCGAGCCACGTGACGGCGCGCCGGCTGTCGTCGGACACGCGTGGGTCAGCCGTCGAAGTCGAAGTCGCGCGGCGGCTTCTGCTCGAACCAGAGCCGGTCGTGCTCCGGCGTCTCCTGCAGGAAGTCCGGGGTCTCCTCGAGGACGTCCTCGCCCTCGGCGCTCGGCTCGGGCTCGGCCACGAGCGGTTCCTCGATGGGCTCGGCGGCGAGGTGCTCCTCGACCGAGAACTCCACGGTCGGCTGCGCGAGGTGATCGGGGATCGCGGTGTCGGCGACGGGCTCGGAGGCAGGTTCGGGCTCGGGCTCAGGCTCGGCGACCGGGGCCTCCGCGACGGGTTCGGGCTCGGGTTCGAGCGCCGGCAGCTCCTCGGCCGGCTCCTCGGCGACCGGCTCGGGCTCCGGCTCGGCAGGGATCGCGGCGTCGGCCGCAGCAGCGGCTTCCTCCGGAGCTTCCACCGGGTCGCCGGGTCGGCGGACGGGACTGAGCGCCTCCTGCTCCTGGCGCTCGATCTCCGTGAGATCGGCACCGTGCTTTCGCTTGAGCTCGAGGTGCTCGCGGATTGCGTCGTCGAGCAGGCCCATAAGGACGTCCCAATCCTACTCGGCGGGAACCACGCCCGCGACGTGGGCGCGCGCCGTGCGGTTCTTCCCGGCGCGCTTGGCCTGGTAGAGCGCGGTGTCCGCGCCGGTGATGAGCGCCGCCCCGTCCTCCGCCGTCGTGGGGACCGCGGCGACCCCCAGGCTCGCGGTCACGTGCAGCGTTCCTTCCGCGTTCAGGCGGGGCACGCGCAACGAGTCGACGCCCTGGCGGATCCGCTCAGCGAGCTCGTGCGCGCCGTCGATGTCGGCGCCCGGCAGGATCACCGCGAGCTCCTCGCCGCCGTAGCGCGCGGGGATGTCGATGTCGCGGCACGCGCGCCGGACCGCGCGGGCCACCTCGCGCAGGACGATGTCGCCCTGCTGATGGCCGTACTGGTCGTTGACGGCCTTGAAGTCGTCGAGGTCGAGGAGCACCAGCCCAAGGGGCTGGCCGAGCCGCAGCGCGCGGTCGACCTCGGACGCGAGCGCCTCGTCGAAGCGGCGCCGGTTCGCCAGACGGGTCAGCGGATCGGTGATGGACTGGCGCGCGACCGCCTCGTGGCGCCCGACGTTCTCGACGGACACCGCGGCCTGCGCCGCGAGGTAATGGAACAGCTCGGTCTCCGACAGGCTGAACGGCCGGCCCTGACGGCCGACGGAGACGACGCCGGTGACCTCGGTCGTCTGCGCGTCCGACTCGTGCACCCGCAGCGGATGCGCGAGCGCGACCGAGCCGGGGGCGGCGACCGTCTGCGGCCGGCCGGCCTGCAGCGCGCGGCGCTCGGCCTGCCGCACCGTGTCCGCGAGCCCGGCGCCTTCGCCGACTCGGGCCGCCTCGTGCAGCTCACCGGCCGCGTCGCGGACGATCACGCGGCCTGCGTCGGCGTCGACGCCCTCGACGGCGGTTTCCACCACGAGCTGCAGCAGCGCCTCGGCGTCGAGGTTCGACCCGACCGCCTGGCCGAGCCGGCGCATGGAGCTCTGCACCCGCTCCCGCTCGCGCTGGAGCTCGGCCAGCCGCGACTGGAGCTGCTCGGCCATCTTGTTGAACTCGCGGCCGAGGTCGGCGAACTCGTCGTTTCCGACGGCCGGCACGCGCGCTGCGAGATCGCCGCCTCCGAGCCGACGGGCCGCGGAGAGGACCCCGGCGATCTGCTGCTGCAGCGAGCGCGAGACGACGAGCGCGAAGACGAACGCGAGGATGAAGAACCCGCCCAGGAGCACCGCGGCGAGCAACCGGCTGCGGGTGATCTCGTCCGCGGTCGCGGTGGAGGGCGACATCGTGGCCACCCGCGTCCGGTCGCCGAGGAAGCCGGGCGCCGCGAACGACGCGACGCGGAACGGCTCGCCGCCGAGCTCGATCTCACCGTCAGCCGGGCCCTGTTCGCCGGTGGCGCTCGCGACGCTCGAGCCGAGCACGCGCCCGCCTGAGGCGATGATGACCTCGCCCTCCATGAGGGACGCCGCGTCGTTGGCGAGCTGCGGCGCGTCCTCGACCGACACCTGGAGCTGCCCGGCGGGCTGGCGGTCAGCACCCAGGAGCCGTGCGGTAGCGGGTGCCGTGGCCGTGTCGCTGCCGACGTCCACGAACGCCTCCCCGTCCCGGACGACGACGATCCGCCGGGCGCGGCGGGTGACCAGCAGGCGCTCGGCCCGCGTCTTGGCGGCCGTGGCGTCGTCGTCCTGCAGCGCGGTGGCGAGCTGGCGATCGGCCGCGATCTGGGTCGCCGCGGTCTGCGCCCGCTCGCGCGCGCCCCGGTACAGGTTGAACGTCACGTCCTGCTGCGCGTCGAGCCGCGCATCGGCCTTGCCCGTCTCGTTGTCCTCGATGAGCTGGAACAGCACGAAGCCGACGATCGCCATCGGAAGGATCACGATCGCGACGAAGAAGCCGGTGAGACGCTGACGGAAGCTCATGCAGGAAACCCGAGACGGAGCGTACCCCCGGGCACCGGCGTTCAGCCTCCATCGCGCGGTACACTGGACGCTTCGTGGGGCTATAGCTCAGCTGGGAGAGCGCCTGGATCGCACCCAGGAGGTCGCCGGTTCGAGCCCGGCTAGCTCCACTCGCGAAGAACCCCCGCCACGGCGGGGGTTCTTCTGTTTTCGGGGCGGACTGCGGTGCGGGCGCTCAGGCGGTGCTGTGCGCGCCGGCCGCGATGTCCTTGTTCTCGAGCACGAACTGGGCCGCGGTGAACGTCGCGCCCGCCGGGTCGCGGATGACGCAGGTGCGCGACCACGGCGCGTCGACCGGCGGCGTGACCACCGTTCCGCCGAGCTCGGCCGTCCGGGCCGCGATCGCGTCGGCGTCATCGACGCCGAAGGTCAGGTCCCACCGCGGCCGGGTCGCCTCGTCGGCGGGGATGACGCGCACGCTCGCGACCACGTCCTCGAACCGCTCGGGCGCGCCCATCGCGGCCATGTTCTCGAGCGTCCCCGGGTTGAGCGTCTCCAGGAACTCGCCGTAGCCGGGCAGCGCCCACGCGGTGCCGCTCCCGATGTCGATCGCGTCCCAGCCGAACACCGCGCCGTAGAACGACGAAGCGCCATCCAGGTCTGCGGCGCTGAGGTCGTTGAAGTTCACCGACCCGTGCGCGTTGACGACCGCCGAGCCGCGATGCTGCGCCGCCTGCCACACGCGGAACGCCGCACCCTCGGGGTCGGCGAAGACCGCCAGCCGGCCGGACTCGCCGGCGTCCAGGGGGCCCATCAGCACCGTCCCGCCCGCGGCGCGGACCTTCGCCGCGGTCGCGTCGGCGTCCTGCACCCACACGTACGTGTTCCACGCCGCCGGGCCCTCCGTCTGCTCGGCGATGCCCGCGACGTCACCGCCCGGGAGCCGTGCGATGAAGTACCGGCTCGCGTCGCCGGGCGGGGTGTTGTCGGTGAACTCCCAGCCGAACAGCCCGCCGTAGAACGCGACGGCGGCATCGAGATCAGGCTGCGTCACGTCGGCCCAGCACGGCACACCCGGGATGTAGCGATCCTGCGCGCTCATGGCTCCTCCGTCGGTCGCTTGACGATCGCGAAGCTACGCCCGGTTTAGGCCACTCCCCGGCCTCAACCCACGACAGGATGCGATTTCCGGTCCACCACTCCCGAGGAGCCCCTCGTGCCCACCATCAGCAAGCTCGATTTCGTCGCCGTCCCGTCCCAGGACGCGAAGGCCCTGCGCGCGTTCTACGTCGACACACTCGGCCTGCGCCCCGATCCGAACAGCGACCAGGAGTGCTGGGTCGGCGAGACGTGCCTGTCGATCTGGGAGCCCGCGAGCGCCGGCATGCCGTTCGCCCCGCAGAAGAACGCCCACATCGCCCTGCACGTCGACAACGTCGCGGCCGCGCGCACGGAGCTCGAGGCGAAGGGCATCGAGTTCGGAGGCGACATCATGGACAGCGGTGTCTGCCACATGGCGTTCTTCACCGATCCCGACGGCAACGATCTCATGCTGCACGCGCGCCATGCGCCCGCGAGTGACTGAGCGCTCGGAAGCCCCGGACCGCGCACAGTAGGATCCGCGCATGGAGGTCATCGCCCCTCCCACGAGCTACGTCGAACGCCGCGGCGCCAGCATGGCGTACCAGGCGTGGGGCGAGGGCCCACCGAACGTCATCGCATTCGTCGAGACCGGCGTCCATCTCGACCTGATGTGGACCGATCCCGACTGGTGCGAGCACCTCGGCAACGCGGGCGAGGCCGGCCGGATCGCGATGTTCCAGCAGATGGGCCTCGGGCTGTCGGACCGCGTCGCGCGCGTGCCGACGCTCGAGGAGCAGGCCGAGGACGTACTCGCGATCATGGACGCCGAGGGCATGGAGACCGCGACGCTCTACGGCCTGTGGTCGACGACGCTCCCGCTCGTCATCCTGGCGGCCACGGCGCCCGAGCGCGTCGAGGGGCTCGTGCTGCACGTCCCCTACGCCGAAGGCCCCGACCACATCAACGGCAACGGCGACAGCGGCACGATCGCCGGCTTCACGCGCGCCGAGGCGCAGTACGTCCGCGAGCGCTATGAGGACGTGCTCGCGCACTGGGGCGACGGCCGCACGCTCGACCTGTGGGACGCACCGCTCGCCACCCCGCGCAACCGGCGCACGATGGCGATGCTCGAGC
>JAEMSV010000071.1 GCA_016462625.1 Solirubrobacteraceae bacterium
GGGCTCTCTTGGGAAGGGGAGCTGGACCTCCCCCGCAAGGACGGCACGACCTTCCGCGCGCTGATGCGGACGACCGCGATCCGTGACGAGCGCGGCGACCTGCAGCACCTCATCGGGATCTTCGTCGACGTCACCGCCCGCCACGAGATGGAGTCCGAGCTCGAGGAGGCGCGCGAGTTCCTCGCGACGATCACCGAGCGCATGGACGAGGGCGTCGTGACCGTGAACTCCGACCTGCGCATCAGCTACGCGAACGCCTCCTGCGCGCGGCTCCTGCGGTGTGCGCCCGACGACGTCGTCGGCCGGTCGCTGGCCGACTTCTTCATCGGCGACATCGAGCCGCTCGTCGAGGCGGTCACGCGCGGCGCAACCTCGCGGCGCGACGACGCCTGCGTGCGCCGCGCAGACGGCCACGAGATCGAGATCGGCTGGAGCTGTTCCCCGGCCATCCCGGAGGACCCGAGCTCAGGCGGCGTGATCGTGTTTGCCGACAACAGCGAGCAGCGCCGCCGCGAGCGCGCGCTCCAGGAGGAGGTCGACGCGCTGCACTGGATCAGCCGGATCCAGGACGGCCTGGTCCACGGCCGGTTCGAGCTGCACGCACAGCCGATCGTCGACTGCGCGTCGGGCGAGACCGTCCAGCACGAGCTGCTCATCCGGCTGCGCGGCGAGGACGGCGCGCTCATCCCGCCGGGGGACTTCCTCCCGATCGCCGAGCGCCACGGCCTGATCCTCGACATCGACCGCTGGGTCATCAAGCAGGCCGCGGAGCTGCTGCGGCGGGGCGACCCGCTGGAGATCAACCTGTCCGCCGAGTCGCTCTCGGATCCAGGTCTGTTCGGCTACCTGCGCCACCAGCTCGAAGCGGCCGGCGCTCGCCCGGAGCTCCTCGCCATCGAGGTGACGGAGACCGCGCTGCTGCGCGACGAGGACGCCGTGCAGGCCTTCATCGCGCAGGCCTCCGGGCTCGGGTGCCAGTTCGCTCTCGACGACTTCGGGACCGGCTACGGCGGGTTCACCTACCTCAAGCGCCTGCCCGTCGACGTGCTGAAGATCGACGTCGAGTTCGTCCGCGAGCTGCCGACCGACGAGCCGAGCCGGCACGTGGTCTCAGCCGTGCTGAGCCTCGCCCGCGGCTTCGGGCAGCAGGTCATCGCCGAAGGCGTGGAGGACGCGGCGACGATGGCGCTGCTGCGCGAGATGGGCTGCGACCAGGCCCAGGGGTATTTCCTCGGGCGCCCCGGCCCGGTCGCCGAGGCGCTGCATCGCAACGGCGACGGTTGAGGGCTACGCGGCGGTCGGCGCAGACGGCGACGTCATCTGACGCCGCGGAGCGGGCGCCCGCTCGGTCACGGGCTCTGCGACGGGCTCTCCGTCCTCGTCGTCGAGGAGCGTGAGCATCGCGCGGCCGATGAGGACCGAGGCGACGACGATCCCCGCCCAGGCGATGAGCACGAAGGCCACGGTGTTGGCGGTGCATGCGTAGGAGATCGCGATCGCGAACCCGTACACGACAGCGCCCATCGCGGCGATGAAGCTTCCGGGAGAAGTGTTCACAAGGTTCATGTCCTGATGGTCGTCATCCGCCGGATCTGCGCCATCCGGTGGGGCTTCCCGATGGGGTCCGTAGTCCCCCGCACGTCGCCCGCGGGCGTTCCCGCATACGCTCCCCGCGCTCACATCGACGGGAGGCGAGATGGCAGGAGTACTCGACGGCGAGGTCGTGCTGATCACCGGCGGCAACGGGGGGATCGGGCTCGGCATGGCACGCGGCGTCGCCGAGGCCGGAGCGCGCGTCGCGATCTGGGGCCGCAACGCGGAGAAGAACGCGGCCGCCGTGGGGGACCTCCGAACCCGCGGAGCAGAGGCCGAGGCGTGGGTGTGCGACGTCGGCTCCGAGGACGAGATCGTGGCGACGTTCGCGGGGACCCTCGAGCGCTTCGGCAAGGTCGACGCGTGCTTCGCGAACGCCGGCGTGGGAGGCAACGGCTCGGCGTTCGTCGACCTCACGCTCGAGGAGTGGCGGCGCGTGATGACCGTCAACCTCGACGGCGTGATGGTCACGCTGCGCGAGGCGGCGAAGCACATGATCGAGCGCGGCGAAGGCGGCGCGCTGATCCCGATCTCGTCGTCGTCGGCCTACCACGGGGCACCCCGCAACCAGCCCTACGCTGTGTCGAAGACCGCGCTCCTGGGCCTGAACCGCACGCTCGCGGTCGAGCTCGCGAAGCACAAGATCCGCTGCAACGCGGTCTGCCCGGGCTGGACCGACACGGACATCCTCGGGCCCGCGCGCGAGTGGGAGAAGTTCGTCAACGCGACGGTCGGTCGCACGCCGGTCCGGCGCTGGGCCGACCCGGACGAGTTCGGCAGCGTCGCCGTGTACCTCGCGCAGAAGGCCCTGACCTTCCACACGGGCGACGAGCTCGTCGTGGACGGCGGGTACACGAAGTTCTGAGCGCGCCCGAGAGGATTCGAACCTCTGACCTTCGGTTCCGTAGACCGACGCTCTATCCAGCTGAGCTACGGGCGCAGCGGCGGGCCAGTCTAGCGCCGACCAGGTTGAGTGTCCGATCGACGCGGCTATAGCGACGTCGATCGGACACCCAACGCGATCGGGCTAGGGTGCCGTCGCCATGACGACCGCCCGCGCCCTCGCCGGCAGCATCGCCTTCGTGTTCATCGGTCCCGGTCTCGAGGCCGGCCTCGGGCCGTATCTGATCACCGGCGGGTTCCAGCGCGGCGACGGCGCGCTGGACACCCCCGCGGCGATCGCGGCAGGCGCCGTCCTCATCGCCCTCGGCTTGCTCGTGATCGCCGCGTGCTTCGTCCGCTTCGTCTCAGACGGAACCGGCACCCCCTCTCCGCTCGCGCCCCCGCAGGAGCTCGTGGCCAGAGGTCCGTACCGGTACGTCAGGAATCCGATGTACGTCGCCACCGCGGCGGTCATCCTCGGCGAGGGGCTGCTCATCGCCCGCCCGATCCTCGTCCTGTGCGCCGGCCTGTACGTCGCCGCGCTCGCCGGCCTGACCCGCTTCCTCGAGGAGCCGCTGCTCGCCCAGCGGTTCGGGCCCGCGTGGGGTGCCTACGCGGCTGAGGTTCCTGGCTGGATCCCGCGCCGCCGCGGCGCGTAGGCTGGCGCGATGCTCCGCAGCTGCATGGGCCTCGGCCTCGCCGCCCTGCTCACCCTCGCCGCCGCGGCGCCCACGCAGGGCATGTCGGTCGCCGCGAAGAGCATGAAGGGCAAGTGGCGCGGCACGCTGAGCCAGAAGATGACCCCGCCGTTCACGGTCACCGTCGACATCCGCTCGTTCGACCGGTTCGAGGGCCGCAACCCCGTGAAGTACGGCGCGCCGCTGAACTGCACGGGCCACTGGCGCTACACCGGCGCCGAGGGGAACGTCTACCGCTTCAAGGAGACGATCACGGGCGGGAAGAGCGACACGTGCAAGGGCACGGGCAGGATCCGCATCACCTGGACCGACGATGACCGCCTGCAGTACCGCTTCACCGGGGGCGGCGTCACCAGCACCGGCACGCTGCGGCCGGTGGAGGACTGACCGCTACGCGGCCTGCTGGCCTTCGGCGGCCGGGTCGGCCTTCTGCGGATCCGCGGTCTCGACGGGGTCCTTGCCGGCCGACGCGAACGCGATGGCCTCGGCCGCCGGGAGGGGCTTGCTGAAGAGGTAGCCCTGGCCGAGCGGGCAGCCCAGCATCTTCAGGCGCGCGAGCTGCTCCTCGGTCTCGACGCCCTCGACGACGAAGTCGAGCTCCAGGCCCTTCGCGAGCGACGCCACCGTGCGGATGATCGCGCTCGCGTGCGGGTCGTCCTTGCCGATCAGGCGTGACGCGAACGAGCGGTCGAGCTTGAGGATGTCGAGCGGGAGGTCCTGCAGGTAGCTCAGCGACGAGTAGCCCGTCCCGAAGTCGTCGAGCGAGAGCTTGGCGCCGAGCGTCCGCAGCTCCTCGAGCCGGGCGATCTGGTCCTCGTCGCCGTCGAGCAGCACGCTCTCGGTGATCTCCAGCGTCAGGCGGTGCGCGGGGACGTCGTGCTCGGTGAGCGCGGACTGCACGGTGTCGACGATCCCCGGATCCTCGAGCTGGCGGGTCGACAGGTTGACGCTGACCGTCACGGCCGGGTGGATCTCCGCCGCCCAGCGCATCGACTCGCGCAGCACCCAGGCGCCCAACTCGCCGATGAGGCCCGAATCCTCGGCCAGCGGGATGAACGCGATCGGCGGCACCAGGCCGCGGACCGGGTGCTGCCAGCGGACGAGCGCCTCGAAGCCCTTCAGGCGGTTCGTGCTCAGATCGATGATCGGCTGCAGGAAGAGCCGCATCTCCTCGCGCGAGACGGCGCCGACGAGCTCGTCGGCCAGGCGCAGGCGCTCGGAGATCTCCTCGCGCATCGCGACGTCGAAGCGGGCCTGCCGGCCACGGCCGCGGCGCTTGGCGGCGTACATCGCGGTGTCGGCGTCGCGCAGGAGGTCCTCGGCCGCCTCGCGGCCCCGGCCGATGGCGATGCCGACGCTTGCGCTCACCGACATCCAGCGGTCATCGACCGTGACCTGCTGCTGGAGCAGGAAGTGGATGCGGCGGGCCAGCGTCTCGGCCTCCTCCTCGTTCTCCAGCCCCTCGCAGAGGATGGCGAACTCGTCGCCGCCGAACCGCGAGACCAGGTCCGTCGGACGCATGCCGGTCGCCAGCCGCTCGCCGACGGCCGTCAGCATCCGGTCGCCGGACTCGTGGCCGAGCGCGTCGTTGGTCAGCTTGAAGTTGTCGAGGTCGAGCAGCAGCAGCGCGAGCGGCTGGCCGGACAGGCGGGCCCGGTTCTGCGCCTCGGCGGCGCGCTCGAGCAGCAGCGCACGGTTCGGCAGCCCCGTCAGCTCGTCGTGCATCGCGCGATGGGCGAGATCGCGCTGGTGCAGGTCACGCTCGATGACCCGGGCGAGCTGGACGCCGAGCTGGTTGAGGATCCGCAGGACCCGCCGGCTCTGCGAGATCCGCGTGGACGAGAAGCCCTCGATCACGCCGACGATCCGGTCGCCGACCTTGATCGGGAACGCCACCCCGCCCACGAGGCCCGCCTCGGTCGCCTGTGCCGTGCGCGTGAACCCGTCGTCGGCGCGTACGTCGTTGATCCACGCGGGCTCGCCGGTCACGACGACCCGGCCGGCCAGGCCGACGCCGCGCTGGAGGTGCACCCGCTTGGTCGCCTCCATGAACGTGCGATAGCGGTGCTGGTCGGTGACGTGCCAGATCCCCGCCGAGCGCAGGCTGCCGTCCTTTTCGTCGGGCTGGAAGACGTGGCCGACGGGCCACTCGAGGTGCTCGCAGACGAGGACCAGGCACCGGAGGTACGCGTCCTCGATCGTGTTGGCCGAGTTGGCGGCGACCGCGACCTCCTCCAGGAGCTCGACGGTCGAGACCTCGCGGCGCATCCGCCGCGCCATCGGCCAGAAGATGAGGACGCCGAGGATGATCAGCCCGGCGATGATGGTCCCGGTCCCGACGAACATGACCCAGTTCGTGCGCTCGGAGGACTCGACGCTCTGCGTCTCGTAGTGCTTGGCGATCTCGTCGAGGTCGCGCGGGAGACCGCGGCGCGCGGACTTCAGGACGCTCTGGACGGTCGGGTCGGCGATGTTCAGCGGCGCGGTGCGCTTCGCGAGGCGGGCGGCGTTCGCGCCGAACCGCTGGATCCGCTGGTCGACCATGCGGTTGGCGCGTACCTCGCGCACCGTCGCCGGGGCCTGGTCGGCGCCGAGCGTCTCGGGCGACTTGGTGAGCAGCTCGTGATCGGCGAGGAGCGCCGCCGCCGCGGAGGACAGCTCGGCCCGGTCGGCGCGCCGCTGGGCCGCGCTCAGCGGGCCGGTCAGCCGCGTGGTGAGCATCGCGATCCGCTGGGTCAGCATCGTCTGCCGGCCCGCGACGTTGATCACCCTGGCGTCCGCCGCCCGGGCCGTCGTTCCGCGCTGCTCGATGAGATACGCGCCGATGACGAGCGAGCCCAGGACGAGCATGCCGACGATGAAGGAGATCTCGAGCGTGCCCAGGCGAATGCGCCGGTCACTGGGGCCGGATCGACGAAGATCGGGAAGACGGAGCGACGGCAGGCGCACGTACACCCCGTTATCGGCAGGCGCCCCGGGCCTTTAGCGGGGCACCTGCCTTTTCTCAACGCGTGTCGTCTAGCGCTTCAGCGTGACCTTGCCGGTCACGCCGCCACCCGAGACCTTCAGCGTCACCTTCCGGGCGGCGCGGAGCTGCCGCTTGGCCTTCTTCGTGAAGGTCAGCCGCACCGTGGCCGAGCCGTTCGCCCTGGCCTTCGCGGAGCCCTTCGCGACCGTCGAGCGGCCCTTCTTGGCGGTCAGCGCGACCCTCGCCTGCGGCGTCGCGCCGGCGACCTTCACGACGAGCCCCTGCTTCAGCGCCGCACGCAGCTTGGCGCCCTGGATCTTCAGCGTCTTCTTCTGGACCTCGACCTTGGGATCGACCTTCGGCCCGGTCTGCTGGTACGCGCTGGCGGGCGGGATGTTCGCCGGGCCCCAGCTGGGCTCGGAGCCGCCGGGGAGCACGAGCCCGCCGGGCGCGAACGGCTGGCAGCCGCCGCTCAGATCCGGGATGGCCGCGACGTGGATGCCGTTGCCCTGGGCGTAGGCGATGCCCGTGGTGTCGGGGGACCAGCTCGGCGACGAGAAGCGGTCGCCGGCGGCGGCCTCGAGCTCACCACAGCGCTCGACCGAGCCGTTGTCCTTCGCCAGCGGATCCTCGAGCACGCGGTAGAACCGCAGCTTCTGGTCGGCGTCCCCGCCGATGCCGGCGACCTTGCGCAGATCCCGGCTCACGCGGGACTCGACGAGCCACTGCGCCTGGTCGTCGTAGAACCACCGGACCATCTGCGTGTCACGCAGGCCCGGACCGATCTTGTTGAAGACCATGTCCTCGTTGAGCGGGTAGTTCGCGAACGTCCGCATGATCGTGTCGTTGTTGATCCACTGCGGCGAGATCCAGCCCGTCAGCAGGCCGAACTCCTCGGTGTCCGTGAAGCGGTCGGCGTGGGTGATGCCGACGCCCGCGGTCGAGCGGTACTGGTAGCACGTGGCCGGCGGGCAGTTGCCGCCCGCGCCGCTGGAGTACGTCGTGTTCGCCCACTCGAAGGCGACCTTCGTGCCGTCCGGGGAGATCTCGGGGTCGAACGGCCCCTTGAACTGGTTGGCTGGACCGACGACCGGGGCGCCGTCGCTGACGAACGTCGCCATCTCGTTGAGCACGACGCCCGTCTGGCTGATCCGGCGGAGCTTCTCGCCACCGATGAGCGTGATCATGGTGCCGTCGTCGGCCTGCGAGACGTCGTAGTAGCCGCCGGTCGTCGTCACCTGCTGCTGGCGCGCGCCGTCCGGGGAGGCGAGCCAGACGTTGCCGTCCTTGATGTAGGCGATGGAGTCGGCCTGCGCGGCGGGGGCGGCAGCAGCGGCGAGGGCCACGCCCGCGAGCGCGGCGGTCAGGGCGGTGCGGCGGAGCATGCTGGGGTCCTTTCGGAGACGGAGGAGCATGCCTCGCAGCTTCCGGCAGAACGGGCCCGCTTCCATTGCGGATGACCCGAGACCTGACCCCCAGACTTACCGCCTAGGGGTTTCTAAGGGCTAGGCCAGCGCGCCTGCGAGATCGCGCCGGGACTTCACGCCCAGCTTGCGGTACGCGTTCGTCAGGTGCACTTCGACGGTCTTCGGCGTGACGTACAGCTGCTGGGCGATCTCGCGGTTCGGGCTCCCGCCCGCGGCGAGGTCGACCACCCGCCGCTCGCTGGGCGTCAGCGACTCCACGCCCGCGAGCGCGTCGGTCCGGGGGCGCGCGCCGGCGGCGTGCAGCTCGACGCGGATGTTCTCGGCGAGGCCGTGCGCGTCGCACGCCGACGCGATCTCCAGGGCGCGGCGCAGCGGCTCGCGCGCGTCGCTGGGCCGGCGGGCGCGCCGCAGGGCGGAGCCGAGCGCCGCCAGCGCCCGGGCGCGCTCCAGCCGCGCCGAAGAGCCTTCGAGGACGTCGACGGCCTCCTGCAGCGTGTCGAGGCCCGCGTCGCGCTGGACCGTGCCGAGCACGCGCAGCGCGGGGCCGATGGCACCGGGCGTGCCCCAGGTCCGCGCCTGCTCGACCCACGTCTCGGCGACGACGATCGCCTCGTCGGTCCGGCCGAGGCGCTCGAGCGCGAGGGCACGGGGGAGCGCCCACGGGTAGTCGACCGAGCGGGTCACCCAACCGGACGCGCGCCGCTCGAGCTCCTCTGTCGCCGCCAGCGCCTGCCCGGCGTCGCCCTGCGCGAGCCACAGCCACGCACGACCGTAGAGCCAGATGAAGGCCGGCAGCGACGGCTTGTCGGGCAGCGGGAATTCGGTCAGCGCGTTCTCGGCGAGCGCGTTCTCCCCCTGCTCGAGGTAGAGCAGGGCCAGGTAGCCGCTGCTCACGGACATGATCTCCTTGCTGTACCCCCACTGGGTCAGCTCCTCGAGGCCGGTCTCGAACTCACGCCGCGCCTGGCTGAGGTCGCCCCGGCGCAGGAGCGTGTGGCCGTACCAGCTGTGAATGGTCGAGGTCAGGAGCAGCGAGCCGACCCGGTGGGCCTCTGCGCGCTGCTGCTCCCAGAGGTCGACGACCTCGTCGCGCTCGGCGCACTGCAGGACGTAGAACGCCGCGACCGAGATCAGCGGATCGTCGGCGAGGCGCAGCCGCCCTTCGCGCAGCAGGCTGAGCGCGATGTCGCAGCACACGTCGGCGGGGCCGTCGTTCAGCGCCCACACGTAGTTGGCGATCGCGGCGAGCACGAGCTCGCCCACGCCCGCGTCGGGGCCGGGGACGTCGCGGTGGGCCTCCAGCGCGGCGAGGTCCGCCGGATCGCTCACCCCGAAGATCGCGGTGATCGCGCGCAGCGACTGCAGCGCCGAGCGGTGGTCGACGGCCTCGGGCGTGTCGGGCAGCGCAGCCATCGCGTCGGCGACGACGTCACGCGCCTCGGCGACCGTTCCGGTGAAGATCATCACGCGGGCGAGGACCTGCACCAGCATGGCGCGCGCGATGGGGTCCTCCGTCTCCTTGAGCACGATCCGCAGGTGCTCGGCGGCGCCGGGACCGCTGGTCTGCGCCTCGGTCAGCGCGAGCTCCTGCAGGATGCCGGGCCGCGCCTCCGGCGCCGGCGGCTCGTCCAGCGCCCGCTGGAAGTAAGCGACCGCGCCGTCGGGCGCGCCGCGGCCGATCGCCGAGCGCCCCGCCTCCATCGCGACGTCGACGACCCACGGCTCGCCGCGGGTCGGCGCGAGCAGCAGCTGGTTGGCGACCTGCTCAGCCGGCGCGCCGGCCGCGCGCAGCGCATCCGCAGCGCCGGCGTGCAGCAGCTCACGCTCGGCGGGCGGGATCTCCTGGTAGACGGCATCGCGGACGAGCGGATGGACGAACCCCACGGGCGGTTCGGGGCTGAGGATCTCCGCGCGGATGAGCGCGCCGCTGGCCTCGGCGACCGCCTGCGGCTCGAGACCGGCCAGCGCGCCGAGCGCCCCCGGAGCCGCCAGCTCGCCCAGCACCGCCGCCGCGCGGGCGACCGCCGCGGACTCGGGCGACAGCCGCGCGAGCCGGAGCAGGACGGTGCGGGAGACGGCGCGCGGCGCGATCTGGCGCACCATCTGCGCCTGATCGGCGCGCGGCTGCACCGCGTCGCCGGCGAGCGCGACGAGCAGCTGGCGCAGCAGCAGCGGGTTGCCGCCGGTCGACCGGTGGCAGGCCTCGACGAACTCGGGGTCGCCTTCGTCTCCGAGCCGTTCGCGGACGAGCGCCGTCACGGCCTCGCGACTGAGCGGACGCGGCCGCAGCGGCTCGGCGACCGGGTCCTGCGCGATCTCCGCGAGCAGCGCCGGATCGACCCCCGGCTCGGAGCTGCGCAGCGTCGCCGCCAGCAGGATCGGCGCGCCGTCCAGGCGGCGCATGAGGTATGCGAGGTAGCGCAGGGACGGGCGGTCGACCCAGTGGAGGTCGTCGACCGCGAGGATCAGCGGCCGTTCGTCGGCGAGGTTCTGCGCCAGCCAGTACAGGCCGTGCAGCACCGCGAAGGAGGCACTGCCTGCCTGGGTGTTTCCGGTCGGCGCGCCCAGGACGTCCCGGGCGGGCGCAGCCGCGCCGTCGAGCGCGAAGGCCGCGAGCTCCGGGTCACCGATCACGCCCTCGAAGAGCTGCCGGACCACGCCGAACGGGAACGCCCCCTCCAGCTCACCGCCGCGCGCACTGAGCACGCGCATCCGCGAGCCGGCGCGCTTGCGCACCTCCGCGAGGACCCGGCTCTTGCCGATCCCCGCGGGCCCTTCGATCAGGACGAAGCGGCCCTCGCCCGCGGCCGCGGAGGCGAGGAGATCGTCGACGGCGGCGAGCTCGTGATCGCGTTCGAGGAGGTCGAGGTCCAGCACGGAGCGGATGCTACGCACCGGAAAGACGGGACGGCTAGATCCTCGAGGTCAGGGCGGCGGACAGCTCGTGCCGCGAGCGGATGCCGAGCTTGCGATACGCATTGGTCAGGTGGACCTCGACGGTCTTCGGCGTGACGTAGAGCTGCTGCGCGATCTCTCGGTTCGCGCTGCCCGCCGCGGCGAGATCCACGACCCGCCGTTCGCTGGGCGTCAGCGACTCCACGCCGGCGAGCGCGTCGGTCCGCGGCCGGGCCCCGGACGCCGCCAGCTCCGCACGCACGTGCTCGACCAGGGCGCCGGCCTCGCACGCCGCCGCGAGGTCGAGCGCGACGCGCAGCGGCTCGCGCGACTCGGTCGGCTTGCGCGCGCGGCGCATCGCCGATCCGAGCGCGGCCAGCGCCTTCGCCCGCTCCAGCCGCGCCGACGACCCTTCGAGAACCTCCACGGCCTCCTCCAGCCGCGGGAGACCGTCGTCGCGCTGCACGACACCGAGGATCCGCAGCGCCATGCCGACCTCGCCCGGCGCGCCCCAGCTGCGCACCTCCTCGAGCCACGCCTCGGCGACGGGGATCGCCTCGTCGGTGCGGCCGAGCCGGTCGAGCGCGAGCGCCCGCACCGCGGGCCACGGGTAGTCGATCCGCCGGGTCACCCAGGTCGAGCGGCTGTCGAGGTCGTCGCACAGCGCGAGCACGCGCTCCGGGTCGCCCTGGGCCAGCCGCAGCACCGCCTCGGCGTAGCCGCGCAGGAACGTGCCGAGCTGGTCGCGCTCGGGCAGGACGAGCTCGCTCAGCAGCTCGTCGGCGCGCTCGAGCTCGCCCTGCTCGGTGAGCAGCACGACGAGGTGCGCGTCGCTGACGGCTTGGATCTCTCGGCTGTAGCCCCACTGCAGGAACTGCCGGCGCCCGGTCTCGAACTGCTCACGCGCCTGCGCGAGATCGCCGCGGCGCATCAGCCAGCCCGCGTACCAGCTGTGGATCGTGGAGGTCAGCAGCAGCGACCCCATGCGGTAGCCCTCGGCCCGCTCGCGCTCCCACAGCGCCTGCGCTCCGTCGTGGGCGGCGAACTGCAGGACGCCGAACGCCGACGGAGCGATCAGCGGGTCGGCGGCGAGCGTCAGGCGCCCGTCGCGCAACAGGTCGAGCGCCGCGGCGCAGCACTCCTCCGCCGTGCCGTCGGTCTGCGCCCACACGTACACGGCGATCGCCCCGAGCAGCAGCTCGCCGAGCCCCGCGTCCTCGGGCGGGTGGCGGTGCTCGGCCAGGCCCTCGAGCTGACTCGGGTCCCCCGCGCCGAACACCACCGCCGTGGCCCGGCAGGCCTCGAGCCCGAGCCGCATGTCGCGGGTCTCGGGCGTGTCGGGCAGCACGTCGCGCGCGGCGGTCGCGACCTCCGCCGCCGCCTCGGGGTCCCCCGTGAAGATCAGGGTGCGCGCGAGGACCTGCGCGATGCCCGCCTGCGTGAACGGGTCCTCGGCCGCGTCGTGGACCTGTCGGAGGTGCTCGACGGCCAGCGGTCCGCTCGTCTGGGCCTCCATGACGCCGAGCGTCGCCATCAGGCCGGGCTGCAGCTCGGGCGCGGGCGGCTCGTCGAGCGCCCGCTGGAAGTACGCGACGGCGCCGTCCGGCGCGCCTCGGGCGATCGCCTCGTGCCCTGCCTCGGCAAGCGTGTCGACCACCCACGCCTCGCCCCGTGGCGGCGTGCGCAGCAGCTGGTTGGCGATGTGCCCGACCGGGGCGCCGACGCTCCGCAGCGCGTCCGCGGCGCTCGCGTGCAGCAGCTCGCGCTCGGCCGGTGAGATCTCCTGGTAGATCGCGTCGCGGACGAGCGGGTGGACGAAGCCCAGCGGCGGCTCGGGGTCGAGGATCTCCGCGCGCACGAGCGCGCGGGTGACCTCTCCGAGCGCCGTGGCGTCGATCCCGGCGAGCGCCGCGATCGCCTCGGGCGTGGCCTGCTCGCCGAGGACGGCGGTGGCGCGCGCAACCGCTCCGGCCTCCTCCGGGAGCCGCGCGAGCCGCAGGAGCACGGTGCGGGACACGGCGCGCGGGGCAACCTCGGTGACCATCGAGGCCCGGTCGGCCCGCGGCGCGACCTTGTCCGCGGCCAGCGCGACGAGCAGCTGGCGCAGAAGCAGCGGATTGCCGCCGGTCGCGCGGTGGCAGGCCGCCGCGAACTCCTCGTCGGGCTCGTCTCCGAGCCGCTCGCGCACGAACACCGCCACGGCCTCGGCGCTCAGGGCGCGCGGCTGCAGCGGCTCAGCGACGGGGTCGGCCGCGATCTCTCCGAGCAGCGCCTCGTCGACGCCCGTCTCGGAGCTGCGCAGCGTGGCCGCGACCAGGATCGGCGCGCCCTCCAGGCGCCGGAGCAGATAGGCGAGATAGCGCAGCGACGGGCGGTCGACCCAGTGCACGTCGTCGACCGTGAGGACGATCGGCTTGTCGTCGGCGAGGTTCTGCGCGAGCCAGTACAGGCCGTGGAGCACGGCGAACGACGCGTTGCCCGCCTGCGTGTTGCCGGTCGGCGCGCCGAGCACGTCCCCGGCGGGAGCGGCCGCGCCGTCGAGCGCGATCGGCCGCAGCTCGGGATCGCCGACCACCGCCTCGAAGAGCTGCCGGACGACGCCGAAGGGAAACGCGCCCTCGAGCTCACCGCCGCGCGCACTGAGCACCCGCATCCGTGAGCCGGCGCGCCTGCGCACCTCGGCGAGCACCTGGCTCTTGCCGATCCCGGCGGGCCCCTCGATGAGCAGGAAGCGCCCCTCGCCTGCCGCCGCGGACGCGAGCATCTCGTCGACGATCGCGAGCTCGTCGTCGCGCTCCAGAAGATCCACGGCGGCGATGCTACGCCAGCGCCCCGGCGAGTTCGTGCCGGGAGCGCACACCGAGTTTGCGGTACGCGTTGGTCAGGTGGACCTCGACGGTCTTCGGCGTGACGTAGAGCTGCTGCGCGATGTCGCGATTCGGGTTGCCCGCCGCCGCGAGATCGACCACACGCCGCTCGCTGGGGGTCAGCGACTCCACGCCCGCCAGCGCATCGGTCCGCGGCCGTGCTCCCGAGGCTGCCAGCTCGGCGCGGATCTCCTCGACCAGCGCGCCCGCCTCGCACGCCGACGCGACGTCCAGCGCGCGGCGCAGCGGCTCGCGCGCGTCCGTCGGCTGCCGGGCCCGCCGCAGCGCGGCGCCGTACGCCGCCAGCGCGTGGGCCAGGTCCAGGCGCGCGGACGAACCCTCGAGCGCCTCCACGGCCGCACGCAGCGTGTCGAGCCCGCCCTCGCGCTCGATCGTCCCGAGCACGCGCAGCGCGGTCCCGACCGTGCCCGGAGCACCCCACGCGCGGGCGGTCTCCAGCCAGCGACGTGCCTCGGCCAGCGCCTCGTCGGTGCGGCCCAGCCGGTCGAGCGCCTGCGCCCGCAGGACCGGCCACGGGAAGCCGACGGGCGAGGTGATCCATGACGCGCGGCGCTCGAGCTCGGCGAGCGCCCGCAGCGCGGTCTCGGCGTCGCCGCGGGCCAGGGCCAGCTCCGCGCGCGCGTAGAGGTAGACGAAGGCGGGCACGGACGGCTCGGGCGTCAGCGTCACGGCCGCCATCCGGCGGTCGGCCTCGTCGAGCTCGCCCTGGGCCACGAGCGCGGAGACGAGCCAGCCCGTCGCGATCAGCCGCACGGTCTCGCTGTAGCCCCACTGCGTGACCTGATCGAGGCCCAGCGTGAGCTCGGTCCGCGCGTCGGCGAGATCGCCGCGGCGCAGCAGCGCGTGGCCGTACCAGCTGTGGCTCGACGCGTTCTCCATCAGCGCGCCCGAGCGATGCGCGTCGGCGCGCGCGGACTCCCACAGCTCCAGCACCTCGTCGCGCTCGGCGCAGTGCAGGACGAAGAACGCGGCCACGGCGATGAGCGGGTCGTCGGCGTGGCGCAGGGTCCGCAGGACCCGCAGGCTCAGCGCGCAGCAGTCCTCGGCGCTCCCGCGCTCATGCGCCCATGACATCACCGTGATCGCTCCGAGCATCGCCTCGCCGCGCGTCCGGCACGCGACGTCGCGGTACGGGTGCAGCCGCGCGAGCTCGGCCGGATCGGCGGCGCCGAAGTTCACCCCGGTGACCTCCAGCGCGATCAGCGCGAGGCGCGCGTCCTCGTCGTCCTCGGGCAGCGCCTCGCGCGCGTGACGCGCGACCTCGATGCCGGCGACCGGCTCGCCCGTGAAGACGAGCGTGCGGGACAGCGCCTGCGCGACCTCGGCGCGCTCCAGCGGGTCCGTCGTCTCGTCGAGGACCCCGCGGAGGTGCTCGGCCGCGCCCGCGGCCGTGGTCTGCGCCTCGGTGAACGCGAGGTCGCGCAGCACCTCGCGCCGCAGCCCGTCGGCCGGCGGCTCGTCGAGCGCCCGCTTGAGGTAGGCGACCGCTCCGTCCGGTGCGCCGCGGGCGATCGCGTCGCGGCCCGCCCGCAGGGTGACGTCGACGACCCAGTCCTTCCCGGCCGGCGGCGCGAGCAGGAGCTGGCTGGCGATCTGGTCGGGGGTCGCCCCGCCGTCGCGCAGGACGACCGCGGCGGCCCCGTGCATCTGCTCGCGCTGGGCGGGCGGGATCTCCTGGTAGACCGCATCGCGGATGAGCGGATGGACGAAGCCGAACGGCGTCTCGGGCAGCAGGATCTCCGAGCGGACCAGCGCACCGGTCGCCTCGACGACCGCGTCCGCCGAGAGGCCCGCCAGCGCCCCCACGGCGGTCGGCGTTGCGCCGTCGCCCAGGACCGCGATGGCGCGGGCGGCGTCGGTGGCGCCCGCGTCCAGCCGGCCGAGATGCAGGAGCACCGTGCGCGACACTGCGCGCGGGGCGATCCGCTTCACCGTCTCGGCCTCGTCCGCCACCGGCCGGATGCGCTCGGTCGCCATCGCCGCCAGGAGCTGGCGCAGCAGCAGCGGATTGCCTCCCGTCGCGCGGTGGCACGCCGCGACGAACGCCTCCTCGCCGTCCTCCCCCAGCCGCTCGCGCGCGAGCGCGGCGACGGCCTCCGAGCTGAGCGGGCGCGGGCGCAGCGCCTCGACAAGCGGATCGTGGACGAGCTCGGCCAGCAGTGCCGGATCGGTGCCCGGCTCGGCGCTGCGCAGCGTCGCCACCACGAGCACCTGCGTGCCCTCCAGGCGCCGCACCAGGTAGGCCAGGAACCGCAGGGACGGCCGGTCGACCCAGTGCAGGTCATCGATCGCGAGGACGAGCGGCTGCTCCTCGGAGAGGTTCAGCGCGAGCCAGTGCAGCCCGTGGAGGACCGCGAAGGACGCCCCGCCGGCCTGGGTGTTCTGAGTCGGCGCCGACAGCACGTCCCGGGCGGGCGCGGCAGCGCCGGCGAGCAGCGCGTCGCCGCGCGCCGGATCCGCAAGCAGCCCTTCGAACAGCTGCCGCACGACCCCGAACGGGAACGTGCCCTCCAGCTCACCGCCACGGGCGGCGAGCACGGTCATCCGCTTGCCCGCCCGACGCCGCACCTCGGAGAGGACCTGGCTCTTGCCGATCCCGGCAGGACCCTCGATCAGCAGACAGCGCCCTTCCCCCGCGGCGACCGACCCGAGCAGGTCGTCGACGAGCGCGAGCTCGTCGTCGCGCTCGAGCAGGTCGCTCATGCGCTGGCCAGGGCGCCGCTCAGCTCGCGCCGCGACCGCACGCCGAGCTTGCGGTACGCATTGGTGAGGTGGACCTCGACGGTCTTCGGCGTCACGTAGAGCTGCTGGGCGATCTCGCGGTTCGCCCCGCCCGCCGCCGCGAGGTCGACGACCCGCCGCTCGCTCGGTGTCAGCGAGTCGACGCCCGACAGGGCGTCGGTGCGCGGCCGCGCGCCCGCCGCGTGCAGCTCGGTCCGCACGTGCTCGACGAGCCCGGGGGCGCCGCAGGTCGACGCCAGCTCGAGCGCGCGCCGCAGAGGCTCACGCGCCTCGGTCGGCTTGCGGGAGCGGCGCATCGCCGCGCCGTACGCGGCACAGGCCTTCGCGAGCTCCAGCTTCCCGGCGCCGACGCCGTCGAGCACGTCGATCGCCTGCTGCAACCGCGCGATCCCGTCCTCGCCCTCGAGCTCGCCGAGGGTCCGCAGCGCGGGGCCGACGACCAGCGGGGCGCCCCACTGCTCGGCGATCTCGAGCTCCTCGCGCGCCAGGACGAGCGCCTCGTCGGTGCGGCCGAGCCGGTGCAGCGCCTGGGCCTCCATCCCGCGCCACATGTGGTCGATCGGGAAGCGCAGCCACGAGCGCTCGTGCAGCTCACCCGCGAACCGCAGCGCGTCGTCGAGCTTGCCCTGGGCCAGGCACAGCGCCACGCGCGTGCGCAGGTAGAAGAACGCGCTGGTCCCGTTGCGGATCGGGTCGCCGACCGCGTCGAGTGCCGCCTGCGCCTCGTCGAGCTCGCCCCGCTCGACGTGGACCATCGCGAGGTGCGACGCCGGGTAGACCATCGCGACCGGGCTGAAGCCCCACCGTCCGAGCGAGTCCAGCGCCTCGCGCAGCATGTCGCGGGCCTCCTCCAGCTCGCCGCGCCGCATGAGCGTGTGGCCGTACCAGAGGTGGATCGTGGCGAGGGTCATCAGCGAGCCCGACCGGTGGGCCTCCGCCCGGACGCGCTCCCAGACGTCGAGGACCTCGTCGCGCCCCGCGGCGACCAGCGTGTTGACCGCCGCCATCGGGGCGAGCGCGCTGTCGAGCGCGAGCATCTGGCCGTCCAGCAGCGAGTCGAGGCAGACCTCCGCGCACTCGTCGGCGTGCCCGCCCTCGTAGCCCCACGTGTAGCCGGACAGCGACTGCAGCATCCGCGTGCCGGGTCCGACGCCGGGCATCACCTTGCGATACGGGATCAGCGCGTCGAGCGAGGCCGGGTCGCCGGCGCCGAAGTACACGGTCATGTGGACGAGGGCCTCCAGCGTCCTCCGGATCTCCTCGTCTGCGGGACCCAGCCCCGAGATCGCGGATCGGGTGACCTCGGCGGCCCCCTCGGGATCGCCCGTGAACAGCGTCACCCGGCCGAGCATCTGCGTGATCTCCGCCCGCGCGAGCGGATCCTCGACGTGGCTCAACGCCTCGGTCAGGTGCTCGACCGCGCCCGGGCCGTTGGAGAGCGCCTCGGCCATCCCCAGCTCGAGCAGCACGCCGGGCCGCGTCTCGGCGTCCGGCGGCTCCTGCAGCGCGCGCAGGAGATAGGCGACCGCGCTGTCGGGCGCCCCACGGGCGCTCGACGCCTCGGCCGCGCGCCGGCAGACCTGGACGACCCAGGCGTCCCCGCGAGCGGGACACAGCAGCAGCTGGCCGGCCGTCTGCTCCGACGGCGCGCCGGCGTCGCCGAGCACCCGCGCCGCGCGCGCGTGGAGCAGATCGCGTTCGCCGGGCGGCAGGTCCTGGTAGACGGCATCGCGCAGCAGCGGATGGACGAAGCCCAGCGGCGCCTCGCCGCGCAGGAGCTCGGCGCGGACCAGCTCGCCCGTCGCCGCCGCCACGTCCTGCTCGTCGAGCCCCGCGAGCGCGGCGACCGCCGGAAGCCCGGCGCTCTCGCCGAGGACCGCGACAGCGCGCGCCGCCGCGACCGCCGGATCGGAGAGGCGCGCCAGCCGCGACAGCACGGTTCGCGATACGGCTCGCGGCGCGATCTCGCGCACGGTCGGGATGAGGTCGTCGGTCGGCCGGACCCCGTCGGCCGCCAGCGCACCGAGCAGCTGGCGCAGGAGCAGCGGGTTCCCGCCGGTCGCGCGCTGGCAGGCCGCGATGAAGGCCGGAGCGCCGTCTTCCCCGAGCCGCTCACGCACCAGCTCGCCGACCGCGTCGCCGGTCAGCGGCCGCGGTCGCAGCGGCACCGTCATCGGGTCCTGGACCATCTCGGCGAGCAACGCGGGGTCGGTCCCGGGCTCGGCGCTGCGCAGCGTCGCGGCGACCAGGACGGGCGTCCCCTCGAGGCGCCGCACGAGATACGCGAGGAAGCGCAGCGACGGCCGGTCGACCCAGTGCAGGTCGTCGATGATGATCACCAGCGGCTTCTCGTCGGCCAGGTTCATCACCAGCCAGTACAGCCCGTGCAGGACGGCGAACGACGTGTTGCCCATGGTCTGCGAGCCCATGTCCGGGGCCCCCAGGACCGCGCGGGAGGACACCGCCGCGCCCGCGAGCGCCCGCTCGCCCAGCTCGGGGTCGGCGACGATGCCCTCGAACAGCTGGCGCACCACCCCGAACGGGAACGAGCCCTCCAGCTCACCCGCCCGGGCGGCCACGACGAGGGTGTTGCGCTCGGCCCGCTTGCGGACCTCCGCGAGGACCCGGCTCTTGCCGATTCCGGCCGGTCCCTCGATCAGCAGGAGGCGGCCTTCGCCGTCGTGCACACCGTCGAGCGCGCGCTGCACGGCATCGAGCTCGTCGTCTCGCTCTAGAAGTCCGTCTGTCACGGCCGCGAATGGTAATCCCCGGATCCCCGGGGAGGACTAGGGTGGGATCCGACCGGTGCAGGAGGATCTTCCTCAGATGACCGAGCAGCATGTCGGGATGGCCGCAGGCGCCCGCGACCACAGCACTGACCTCAGTCGGTTCTGGCAGTTGTCAACGGACCTATTCGCCGTCGTCGACGAGGCCGGCCGGTTCGTCTCGGTGAACCCCGCCTGGGATCGCGTCACCGGCTGGCGCGACGAGCTGCTGCTGGGTCAGCCGATCACGAAGTTCGTCCACCCCGAGGACCGCGCGATGGTCGAGGCCGCCCGCGACCGGCTCGACCCCTCCGGCTACCGGGTGCTGGAGTTCGAGAGCCGCTGGCAGTGCGCCGACAAGAGCTATCGCTGGCTGCTGTGGAGCGGGGCCATCCAGGACGGCGCGTGGTACGTCGTCGCGAAGAACGTCACCGCGACCCGCGCGTCCCACGCCGCGCTGCGCCGCTCCGAGCGCCACTCGCGCGCGCTGCTCGGCGCCCTGCAGGACGGGATGTACGTCATGGACGCGGACATGCGCATCGTCGAGGTCAACGACCGCTTCTGCGAGCTCGTCGGCCTCCCGCGCTCGGCCATCGAGGGCACACAGCCACCGTTCCCGTGGTGGCCCGAGAGCATCCGCGACGAGATCATGGACCGCCTCAAGACCCCCGCCGCCGGTGGCCGGCAGGGGATGACGCGGCTCGTGCGGGCGGACGGCCGCGAGCGCCGCGTCCAGGTCGACTGGAGCGAGGTCCCGATCGCCGGGCAGAAGCGCCCGGGGCGCCTGGTGCTCATGCACGACCTGACCGAGCTCCTGGAGATCCAGCAGACGCTGGTGGAGGCCCACGACGCGGCGAAGATGATCTCGTGGGCCTGGGACGCGCAGAAG
>JAEMSV010000193.1 GCA_016462625.1 Solirubrobacteraceae bacterium
GCCTTGGCGTGCAGCGTCAGCAGCACCTGCCGGTGGTCGGCGGAGACGACCAGCGCGCCGGCGGTGAGGTGGTCGGGCCGGCAGTGCCGGTACGCCGCGTCCGGGTGCGCGCCGAGGTGGGCGACGTACCGCTGCCGCAGCGACTCCTGCTCCGCGTCGGGCGCGGTCCACCCGCCGAGCAGGCTCAGGGCCTGGTCACGAAGGGTCACTGCGGAGGGTCACTCCGCCGGGTCGTCGTCGGCCGGCGTCTCGCCGTCCAGCAGCGCGCGCAGTCCCTCGTCGAACTCCTCGTCGCTGAGCTCCTCGGGGGCGCCGGCGTCCTCGCGGAAGCCGAGGGGGTCGTCGAGGTCGGCGTCGGTGGGCAGCAGGTCGGGGTGCATCCACACGCCGTCGCGGGCCTCGACGCCCTGCCGGGTGCGAAGCGACCCCCACAGGGTCGACGCGTCGCGGAGCCGGCGCGGGCGGAGCTCCAGGCCCACGAGGGTCGCGAAGGTCTGCTCGGCCGGCCCGCCCTCGGCGCGGCGGCGGCGGAAGGCCTCCTGGAGCTTGGCGGCGCTCGGCATCCGCTCGGCGGTCGCCTGGACGACGACCTCGTCGACCCAGCCCTCGACCAGGGCGAGGACGACCTCGAGACGCGCGAGCGCGGCCTTCTGGGCGGGGGAGTCGGGCAGCTCGAACATGCCGCTGTCGAAGAGCTGCTGCATCGACTCGGGGTTGGTCGGGTCGATGCCGCGCATCTGCTCCTCGACCCGCTGCTGGATGCCCTCGACGTTGACCTCGATGCCCTGGGCGTAGTCGGTGACCGCGCCGATGACGTGGTCACGCAGCCACGGCACGCCGGCGAACAGCCGCTGGTGGGCGGCCTCGCGGAGCGCGAGGTAGAGGAGGACGTCGTCCTCGCTGACGTCGAGCCCCTCGGCGAACTCCGCCACGTTGGCCGGGACCAGGGCGGCGCGGCCCGGGGTGGTGAGCGGGATGCCGATGTCGGAGACGCTCAGCACCTCGCCGGCCAGGGTGCCGAGGCCGGAGCCGACCTGGTTGGCCAGCAGCGCGCCGATCGCCTTGCCGAGGATGCCGAGGATCGGTGCGGCCTGGGCCTGGGCGCCCTCGGGCAGCGCGGAGCCCATCGCCCCGACGGACTGCTGGGCGACCGGCTCGACCAGGACCTTCCAGACGTCGGTCGTGTGGACGACCCACTCGGCCCGGCTCCAGGCGGACGCGGTGGTGACCCCGGAGGGGAACCCGGTCGTCTCGTCGAGCCAGTGGTCGGCGAGCTGGACCGCGTCGGCCACCCGGGCCTGCTGGGCGGCGGTGGGCGTCGGGTCGGGGGTCTGCGCCACGGTCTTGCGGGCCAGGTCGATGGCGACGTCCCAGTTGAGGGGGCCGTCGTAGGGCTGGAGCAGCGACTGGAGCTGGCCGAAGAGCTGGCTCAGGTCCGGCATCTGCCCGCCCGCGCCCGGCGAGCCACCCATGGCGCCGCCCAGTCCACCTCCGAGCGCGCCGAAGATCTGCTCGAAAGGTGTGCCGCGGAACGGGTTGCTGTCGTCCGGGCGGCCCTCGTCCGGGTCGGTTGCCATACCTCCACGGTACGGACCTCCGGCGACCGGGCCAATGGCCCGGATGGGATCACAGGGTGATCTCAGGGTCTCGTCAGGGCGAGCCGACCCACTCCTCGGTGCCGTCGGCGAACCGCTGGTGCTTCCAGATCGGCACCTCGTCCTTGAGCGTGTCGATCAGAGCCCGGGAGGCGTCGAACGACGTGCCCCGGTGCGCCGAGGCGGTGGCCACCACGACCGCGGCGTCGCCGATCTCGAGGCTGCCCGTGCGGTGCACCGCGGCGAGCGCGTGCACGTCGTACGCCGCAGCCACCCGCGCACAGACCTCACGGAGCTTGTCGAGCGCGGTCGGGTGGGCGCTGTAGTCCAGCCCGACGACGCCCTTGTCGCTGTCGTGGTCGCGGACCCGGCCGACGAACACGGTGACCCCGCCCGATGACGCGTCGTCAAGCGCCGCCAGGACCTCGTCGACGCTGAGCGGCGTCTCCCGGAGGTCGCACAACCTGACCTGGGGCGGCACCGGCGTGGGCTCCGACATGGCTGCCAACCTAGTCCCTACCGTCGACCCATGGAGATCCTGCTCTGGCTCGTGCCGCCGCTCGTGGTGACGGTGCTGGCGATGGTCTGGGTCGCCTGGGCCGGCCGCGAGGGCCGCGGCGAGATCGACCGTGACGAGGCCGTACGCCGGCTCGGGGCCGCGCTCGACAAGGACCCGCGACCGGTCCCGCGGACGCCCCGCGAGCCGCGGGAGCGCTCGACCGGCGTCGCCGTGCGACGTGTTGGCGGTGAATGAGAGGCTTCACCGCATGACCCAGCGCATGATCGCGGCATGCGTCTCGGTCCCGCTGCTGCTCGGGCTGATCGCGGTCGCGGTCTTCGTGCCGGTCCCGTTCGCGTCCTACCACCCCGGGCCGACGTTCGACGTCCTCGGTGAGGAGGACGGCCAGGAGATCATCCAGGTCAACGGCGCCAAGACCTACCGCGACGACGGGGAGATCCGGATGACGACCGTCTCGGTCTCGCAGGAGGGCGTCGAGAAGAACCTGTTCGAGATGATGGGCGACTGGATCGACCCGGACTCCGCGGTCTATCCCTACGACATCGTCCACCCGCCCGGCACGACCCGGGAGCAGGAGGAGATCGAGGGCCAGGTGCAGATGGTCTCCTCGCAGGGCAACGCGATCGCGGCCGCGTTGCGCCAGCTCGACTACGACGTCGAGCCCGCCCTCGAGGTCCTCTCGATCACCCCGGCGTCGCCCGCCGACGGCGCCCTAGCGGTGCGGGACAAGTTCGTCTCGGTCGACGGGGTGGCGCTGACCCCCGACCAGGCCGGTCAGGACGCGCTGCTGGAGGCGATCCAGAACGCCGAGGACGGCCAGAAGCTCAGCTTCGTGGTGCTCCGCGACGGCAAGGAGGTGACCGTCCCGGTCGGCACCGCCGAGGTCACCGATGACGACGGGACCACCCGGCGGCAGATCGGCATCGGGCTGGGGCTCGGGTTCATCTTCCCGTTCACGGTGTCGGTCAACATCTCCGACAACATCGGCGGGCCGAGTGCCGGCCTGCTGTTCGCGCTGGCGATCTACGACACGCTGACTCCCGGCTCGCTGACCGGTGGCCAGGACGTCGCCGGGACCGGCGAGCTCGACGCCGAGGGGGTGGTCGGCCCGATCGGCGGCATCCAGCAGAAGATCGCCGGCGCCCGCGAGGCCGGCGCCGACCTGTTCCTGGTCCCGGAGGCCAACTGCCCGGACGCGCTCGGCGCCGACAACGGCGACATGCGGCTGGTCCGGGCGACGACGTTCGTCGAGACGCTGGACGCCGTCGAGGACTGGGTCGAGGACCCGGACGCCGACCTGCCCAGCTGCGAGGACGCCGCATGAGCGACCACGAGCCGGAGCTGGACCCGATGGCCGACCCGCTGGGGTCCCTCGACGCGGACCCCGCGCTCGCGGCGGCCGTGCTCGAGATCGAGTCCCACGTCGCCGAGGGCGGCTGGGACCAGCCGGCCCGGCTCTACGCGCTGGTGTCGACCGCCGAGCTGGTCGACCGCGAGCCCGAGCTCGCCGCCGCGATGGGTCTGGACCAGGCGTCGGCCGAGGGGTCGCTGACGCCGGTCGAGCAGGAGCACCTGCCGCCCGGGCAGCTGCTCGAGGAGGCCCTGACCGCGATCGCGTGGCCGCCGCAGGTCGCCGGCTGTGCCGCGGTCGTCGAGCGGCTGGTGCTGCCGCCGGACGTCGACGGCGAGGTCCCCGACGACGTCGAGAGCGCGGAGCGGTTCGCGCGCGAGCACCCCGACCGGCAGGAGGTGCGCATCGTCGCCGGCGTGACGCGGGCCGGGTCGGCGTACGCCGCCCTGCGGCTGCGGGCCCACGACGACGCCGCCTCGGTGGTGGGCGGCATCGACCTGGTACCCGGTCTGACGACACTCTTGGGGTCCACCCTGGACAATGACGATGTGCAACCTGAGGACGGCATGTGAGCGAGCTCTTCGACGAGGACCCACGCGACACGGTGAGGGAGCGTCCTCCGGGCCGGTCCCGGGCGCTCGTGATCACGGCGGTGGTGCTGGTCTTCGCCTTCTTCGGGCTGACGACGTTCTCCAACTTCTACACCGAGCGGCTGTGGTTCCAGGACGCCGACTACGGCTCGGTGTTCAGCACCCTGCTCTGGACCAGGATCGGGCTGTTCCTGGTGTTCGGCGCGGTCATGGCCGCGGTCGTGGCGGCCAACATCGTCATCGCGTTCCGGCTGCGGCCGCTGTTCCACCCGCCGTCGCCCGAGCAGACCGGTCTGGACCGCTACCGGCAGGCGGTCACCCCGATCCGCACGTGGCTGGTGATCGGCATCGCCGTGCTGCTCGGGATCTTCGCCGGCACCTCCGGGGCGGGGGAGTGGCGGCAGTACCTGCTGTGGCGCAACAGCGTCCCGTTCGACCAGAAGGACGCCTACTTCGACCGCGACATCAGCTTCTACGTCTTCCAGCTGCCGTGGATGCACTACCTCGTCGACTTCGTCATGGCGGTCGCGATCGTGTCCCTGCTCGCCGCGGCGGTCGTGCACTACCTCTACGGCGGCATCCGGCTGCAGACCGCGGGTGACCGCCTGAGCGGCGCCGCGCAGGCGCAGCTGTCGGTGCTGCTCGGCGTCTTCGTGCTCGCCAAGGCGGCCGACTACTGGCTGGACCGCTACGACCTGGTGCACCAGCAGGGCTCGCTGCTCACCGGCATCACCTACACCGACGACAACGCGGTGCTGCCCGCCAAGAGCATCCTGATGGGCATCGCGCTGATCTGTGCCGTGCTGTTCTTCCTCAACGTCTGGCGCCGCACCTGGATCCTGCCGTCGATGGGCCTCGCGCTGCTCGTGCTCTCGGCGATCCTGCTCGGCCTGATCTGGCCCGGCATCGTGCAGCAGTTCCAGGTCAAGCC
>JAEMSV010000194.1 GCA_016462625.1 Solirubrobacteraceae bacterium
GCGACCATCGAGTGGGAGCGGCTGTTCCCGAAGGCGGGACCCTTACCGCAGCTGTGACAGACCTTGGCCATGAGGCGGAGCAGTCTAGCGGGTGCGCCGCACCAGCAGACCGAAGGGTCCCGTGCCCGCGCGAACCGTGATCAGCGTTGCCCGGCCGCGAGGAATATCGGCGAGCGACACCCGCCACTTCGTGCCCCTCGCATCGAGCCTCGCGGGCTTGAACGACCGCTTCAGCCCGGGCGCCTCGACGCCGGGGACGAAGTCGGAATGGATGACGATCCGGCCGCGCGGCACGTCGAGCACGGGCACGCCGGAGCGCGGCGAGAGGGTCGCGATCGGCCGGACGCTGCGCCCGCCTGCCTCCACGCGCGGGCCGACCGGCAACGGGAGCGGCGCGGCATCCGGACCGGCGATCAGGCGGGCCCCGAGGCACGGGTTCGTGTCGAGGACGTCCGCCGAGAGCGTGCCGTACAGCCGGTACCACTGCCCGGGACTGGGCTGCAGGCCTCCGGCGATGATTCCCCCGGATGTCCCGGACATCGTCGTCGTGAAGCGGATCACGGCGGGCCCGGCGCCCTTCTCGTACCGCGTGACCTGCAGGCCCACGGGACTGGCCAGGGCCCCCCATTCGGTCCGCGGACCGTCCAGCACCTGCCCGACGACCACGACGTCCGCGGCGGCGAAGTAGCCCACCGCGGGCTCGGGGGCACAGCTCAGCGCGTGCGCCGACGCCGGCAGCGCCAGCAGGCAGGCGCAGGAGAGGATCAGACCGGCAAGGCCCCGCACGTCGCGGCTCCTAGCGGTGAGCGGGCTCGCGCGCCGGCTCGTGGTCGGGCCGGCGTGCCGGGCGCGGCTTGCTCTCGCCGATCCGGCCGGGCTCGCGCAGGCGCACCGTCGCCGGATCGCTGTCGGGCAACGGCAGGCCGCCGTTCGCGCCGTCGGGCGAGGGGCCGTCATCGCGTGGGTCGTCGCCGGGGCCGTCGTCGTCGTTCGGCCACCAGTCCAGCAGCCCCTTCCAGCCACGCTCGTCGAGCATGTTCGCGACCAGCGCGATCGCGCCCACGACGTGGGCGAGGAACATGACGGCGACGAAGACGATCTCGGCGGTGTAGTCCACGTCCGCAGCGTACCGCCGCGCTGCCCCGCGCGGCGGCCAGCGGGCGCTCAGGCGCTCAGGTGCTTCCGAACCCGGATGAGGGCGAGCACGGCCTCGGCCGCGTGGGCGCCCGAGTCGCGCTTTCCCCCGCCCGAGCGGGCCAGGGCCTGATCCATGTTCTCGACGGTCAGGACGCCGAACGCACACGGCACGCCGGTCTTCAGCTGGACGTCCTGGATTCCCCGCGCCGCCTCGGTGCACACGTAGTCGTAGTGCGTCGTCTCGCCGCGGATGACCGCGCCGAGGCAGGCGATTCCGTCGTACTTCCCGCTCTCGGCCGCGTACTGCGCGGCGAGGGGCAGCTCGAAGGCGCCGGGCACGATCAGCAGGTCGACCTCGCCGCCGGCTGCGACGAAGATCTGCTTGGCCGAGTCGACCAGCCGCTCGGCCAGTTCCTCGTAGAACTGCGCGACGACGATGGCGAACCTCACGCGTCCCGCTCCTCGCGGTCGTGCTTGCGCTCCTCGGCGAGCATCTCCTCGTCGAGGTTCAGGCCCTGGTGGTGCAGCAGGTGACCCATCTTCTCCGCCTTGGCCCGCAGATAGGCCTCGTTGTGCTGGTTCGGCGTGTGCTCGATCGGGATCTGCGCGCTCACCGAGAGGCCGTAGCCCTCGAGGCCGCGGATCTTCTTCGGGTTGTTCGTGAGGATCCGGATGGAGCTCAGCCCGAGGTCGACAAGGATCTGCGCGCCGATGCCGTAGTCGCGAAGGTCGGCGGGGAGGCCGAGCTTCAGGTTGGCCTCGACGGTGTCCAGGCCCTCCTCCTGCAGCTTGTAGGCCCTCAGCTTGTTCAGCAGGCCGATGCCGCGGCCCTCCTGGGCGAGGTAGAGCAGCACGCCCTGGCCCTCACGTTCGATCATCGCCAGCGCGGATTCGAGCTGCTCGCCGCAGTCGCAGCGCAGCGAGTGGAAGACGTCCCCGGTGAGGCACTCGGAATGCACGCGGACGAGCACGTCGTCGGCACCGTCGACATCGCCCTTGACCATCGCGATGTGGTGCTTGTCGTCGACCAGCGAGCGGTAGCCGACGACGGTGAAGTCGCCGAACGACGTCGGCAGCGTGGTGGCGACGACGCGCTCGACGAGCTTGTCGTGCTTGCGCCGGTAGGCGATCAGGTCGGCGATCGTGACGAGCTTCAGCCCGTGCTTGGTCGCGTAGACGGCGAGGTCGGGGACGCGGGCCATCGTCCCGTCCTCGTTCTGGATCTCGCAGATCAGCCCCGCCGGGACGCAGCCCGCCAGCCGCGCGAGATCGACGCTCGCCTCGGTGTGGCCGGTGCGCTCGAGCACGCCGCCGTCCCGGGCCTTCAGCGGGTGGACGTGCCCGGGCACGACGATGTCGGCCTTCCCCTTCTCCGGGTTCGCCGCGACGCCGATCGTGGTCGCCTGGTCGGCTGCGCTGATGCCGGTCGTGACGCCCTCGGCCGCCTCGATCGTGACGGTGAACGGCGTCTCGTACTGGGATTCGTTCTTCGCGGCCATCAGCTCGAGGCCGAGCTCGTCGCAGCGCTCGGGCGTCAGCGCGAGGCAGATCCAACCGCCGGCCTGCCGCGTCATGAAGTTGATCGCCTCGGGCGTGACGTGCTCGGCCGCCATGACGAGGTCGCCCTCGTTCTCGCGGTCCTCGTCGTCGACGACGACGACCATCTTCCCGGCGGCGATGTCCTCCAGCGCCTCCTCGATCGTGGAGAACCTCACGTCCTCCCGAGCCACCGCGCTCATCGCACCGCTCCCGTCAGCTTCTCGACGTACTTGGCCAAGACATCCACCTCCAGATTCACCGGACGGCCGGGCGATGCCTGACCCAGGTTCGTCCGTTCCAGCGTCTCGGGGATCAGCGAGACGGCAAAGCTCTCGTCGTCGATGCGCGCGACGGTCAGCGACACGCCGTCGACCGCGATCGACCCCTTCTCCACGACGTAGCGCAGCAGCGCGGGGTCCTCCGGCGTGATCGTGACGATCTTGGCGAAGCCGTCGTCCTCGACCTGCGTGACCCGCGCCAGCCCGTCGACGTGGCCCTGCATGATGTGGCCGCCCAGCCGCGCGTCGGCGCGCAGCGCGAGCTCCAGGTTCACCGGGTCGCCCGCGGCCAGCTCGCCCAGCGACGAGCGGCGCAGCGACTCGTGCATGACGTCGGCGGTGAAGGAGCCTCCGTCGATCGTCACCGCGGTCAGGCAGACGCCGTTGACCGCGACGCTGTCGCCGAGCCCGATCTCGCCGGTCAGCGAGGTCGCGAGCGTGAGGCGGACGCCGCCGTCGGTGGCATCGAGGGCCGCGACGCGGCCGAGGTCTTCCACAAGTCCGGTGAACACGTCACCACTCCTTGACGCGGGCGGAGATGAGCAGGTCGTCCTCGACGCGCTCGCAGTCGAGCGTGAGGGCCTTCAGCGCATCGGAGATCGACTCCGCGCCAACGCCCTCCAGCGGGTCGCGCGCGGTCTTGCCGCCGAGCACGATCGGCGCGAGGAAGAGGCGGATCTCGTCGATCTCCCCCGCGTCGAGGAAGGCGCCGGCGAGCTTCGGGCCGCCCTCGAGCAGGATCGAGGCGATCCCCTGGGCGCCGAGCTGGTCGAGCGCCGACTTCACGCGGGCCGGCTCGTTGCCGCCCTGGGCGACGACGACTTCGACGCCCGCGGCGCTCAGGCTGTTGGTGCGGCGACGGGGCGCGGCGCGGCTGACGACGACCGTGAGCGGAACGTCGGCGACCTCGGAGACGAGCTTGCTGTCGACCGGCAGGCGCGCGGTCGAGTCGAACACGACGCGGCGCGGCTGGCGGACGGGGACCGGCTCCAGGCGGGCGGTGAGCTGCGGGTCGTCGTGCAGGGCGGTGCCGATGCCGACGGCAACGGCGTCGACGCTCGCCCTCCAGTGGTGCACCCGGATCCGGCTCGACTCGCCGCTGATCCACTGCGAGTCGCCGGTGCGGGTCGCGACCTTGCCGTCGAGCGTCATCGCGCTCTTGAAGAGCACCCACGGGCGGCCGGTCTTGGCGTGCTTGCGGAAGGCCTGGTTGAGGAGCCGGGCGCGCTCGGCGATCTCGCCGTCGGCGACCTCGATGTCGACGCCCTCGTCGCGCAGGATCCCGAGGCCGCGACCGTTGGCCTTCTCCGACGGGTCGTCGCTGGCGACGACGACGCGGCCGATGCCGGCGTTCGTGATCGCCTCGGTGCACGGCGGGGTCTTGCCCTCGTGGCAGCACGGCTCGAGCGAGACGTACATCGTGGCGCCGGTCAGGTCCGTGTCCCCGGCCGACGCGATCGCGTTGACCTCGGCGTGCGGGCCGCCGTACTCGTCGTGCCACCCCTCGCCGACGATGACGTCGTCCTTGACGATCACGGCGCCGACGACGGGGTTCGGCTGCACGCGGCCCTTGCCGTTGCGGGCAAGCTCAACGGCGCGTTCCAGGTGCCGGCGATCGGTCTCGGTCCTCAGGGGCATCGCCAGGCGAAGTGTAGGAGCGTTCGCGCGCCTGTCACAGGCGATCCGTCACACCGGTGGGCCGCACGGGGCGCCGCGCAGCCGGTAGACCCAGATCTCCGGGCCGGGCCGCGCGTACCCGAGCGGGTAGTAGACGAAGCTCCAGTCGAAGTTGAACGGGACCTTCTTCGCGCCCTTGTCGAACGGGGTGAAGTGGGCGGCGAGGCGGGACTCGCGCTTGAGGCGCTCGTAGTAGGCGATCGCCCCCGGCACCTTCTCCGGCTGGGCCAGGGCCCGTCCCTGCTGATGGGACCCGACGACGACCCAGCAGAACCGGCCGCGGCGGTAGTCGTCGAGCAGCTCGGGGCGCAGCGTCTTCTCGTAGTCCTCGACGTTGACGACCATCCCGCC
>JAEMSV010000195.1 GCA_016462625.1 Solirubrobacteraceae bacterium
GGCTGCGGCGTGAACCGGACGGGGAAGGACTTCAGCTGGTTGACGAAGCAGGACTTCGTGTAGACCGGCTCGCCGGCGAGCTCCATGTCGGGGAAGCGCTTCAGCGTCTCCTCGACCAGGAGCCGGAGCTCCATCCGCGCGAGCGCCGCGCCGAGGCAGAAGTGCCGTCCGCCGCCGCCGAACGCCTGGTGCTTGGGGTCGCGCAGGACGTCGAACGTGTCGGCGTCGTCGAACACGGTCGCGTCCCGGTTGCTCGCCAGGTACCAGAGAACGACCTTGTCGCCCTCGCGGATCGTCTGGCCGTGCAGCTCGACGTCGCGGGTGGCCGTGCGGCGGAAGTGGGCGAACGCCGGGAAGCAGCGCAGGAACTCCTCGACCGCGCCGGGGATGAGCGACGGGTCGTCGGTCAGGAGCTGTCGCTGGCGATCGTCGCGCAGCAGCGCGAGCATGCCCGAGGCGAACGTCGCGCGTGTCGAGTCGTTGCCAGCGGCGCTGAGCAGCCCGATGCCCATGAAGATCTCGAAGTCGGTGAGCTGCTCACCGTCGACGACGGCGTGTGCGAGGACCGAGACGAGATCGTCGCCGGGCTCGGCCCGGCGCTCGGCGAGGACGTCGAGGAACTCCGTGTAGGACTCCTCGATCATCGTGCCGATCTCCTCGAAGCTCGCGGAGACCTCCTCGTCGCTGAACGCGAGGACCATGTTCGCCATCTCGGCGTTGCGCTTGTCGTCCTCGGGGTCGCTCCCGATGAACGACCCGATGACCCGGGAGACGACCGGTTGGCCGATGTCGTCGACGAGATCGCATTCGCCCAGCGGCGCGACGCGGTCGAGCGTCGCGCGGACGATCTCCCGGATCCGCGCCTCGTGCTCGGCGATGCGCGCCGGGGTGAAGCCGCGCTGGAAGATCGCCTTCAGCCGGTCATGGCGCGGCGGATCCATCGAGATCATCTGCTGCTGCTGGGCGACGAGGGGGAGACCCGACTCGGTGAGCATCAGGATGCCGCCGCGCTCGGAGGAGAAGGTCTCGAAGTCCTTCGTGATCCGGTCGACGTCCTCCCAGCGCGTGATCGACCAGAAGCCGCCGTCGTCCGGGTACTGGTTCAGCGGGCTCCAGTGCACCGGCGCCTGCTCGCGCAGCTGGGCGAACAGCCAGTGCGGCGGTCCCTGCTGCCACAGCGAAAGATCGCTGACGTCGATCGACTGCAGATCACTCTCGATGGCCAGGCCCATGCTGCGTCCTCCGTCCGGGGGAAGTGCTCTCCATCAAGAACCGTACCACCCATCCGGACAGACTGTCCGAAACAGCTGGACGGTCAACCGAGCAGGCAGCTCGCGGCGAGTGAGGCGACCAAATAGGTCGCGCACTGCGTGACGCCCGTCGAGGCGGTGTCAACCGCGTACAGCGTCGCGACGGCCTGCGTCGTCGAGGCCTGCATCGTCACGTAGCTCTGCTGCTGGTTGTTCGTGGCGTTGTGCGCCGCGTTACTCAGCGCCTGTGAGGTCGCGACGAAGAGGTTGCCCATCGCCTGGGCCGGCGCCTCGCCGAGGACCTTGACGTTGGTCTGGGTGACCGCGTCGGTGATCTGGCCGTTGACGGCCGTCGGGTAGGCGGCCTGCGCCGGCGCCGCGACCGCCAGGGTGAGGGCGAGGGCGGCGAGCGCGATCCGCATCAGAAGAGCTTCTTCTTGATCTCGCAGTTGCGGATCGAGGAGTGGCCGGGCCGGTAGTAGACGGTGTCCTTGCCCGGGCCGCAGTCGATCGTGTCGCGGCCGGTCCACGAGGAGCGGATCACGTCGTCGCCCGCGCCGCCCTGCATGACGTCGTTGCCGTAGCCGCCCTTGAGCTCGTCGTCGCCGTCGCCGCCGTAGAGGTGATCGTCGCCGCGGTCGCCGGTCATCTCGTCGTTGCCGGCATCGCCCCAGACGCGGTCGTTGCCCTTGCGCCCGGAGAGGATGTCGTTGCCGTCGCCGCCGTGGAGCTGGTCGCTCCCGCCGGCGCCCTCGACCTCGTCGTTTCCGCCTCGGGCGAAGCAGACGTCATCGGCGCCGTCGCCGTAGACGCGCTCGCCGTCCTCCGAGGCGTCGGAGCCGCACGGGACCGCGGGGGAATCCTCTTCCTCTTCGCGCTTCTCCTCGCAGCCGGTCATCCGGGCCTTGTCGGACTGCAGGTTGTAGTAGGCGATGTCATAGCCGGGGCCGCAGTCGATGACGTCCGGGCCCGTGCCGCCCCAGATCTGGTCGTCGCCGGCGCCACCGGAGATCCGGTCGTTGCCGCGGGCGGCCTTGATGATGTCGTCGCCGTCGCCGCCGGCCAGCGTGTCGTCGCCGTAGCGCGACTCGATGATGCTGTCGTTGCCCGGCCCGCCGTCGACGTCGTCGTTGCCGTCGCCACCGTCGATGGCGTCGCCGCCGACGCCGCCGTTGATCGTGTCGTTGCCGTCGCCGCCGCTCAGCGTGTCGTCGCCGCCCATGCCGAGCAGGTGGTCGTTGCCGCCGAGCCCGAGCAGGCGATCGGCGCCGCCGGAGCCGACGAGCCGGTCCACGCCACCCCCGCCCGTCCGCGCAACCGCCACCGTGGAGGGCAGGGCGACGAGCAACAGGGTGGTCAGGATGAGGCCGATGCGGCCACGGGAGAGCATTCCTCCTGTGATCGCCGGGGGAGGCGCCGCGTCTCAGCTCCGGCGCCCGTGGTGGACAAACGGCTGGTGTCGGGCCTCCTCAGTCCTTGGCCAGCTCGTACCCGTATTCGCCGCGCTTGTAGGCCAGCCGGGCGATCGAGCGCATCGTCTTGTCGTCGTTGCGCTCGGTCTGGTCGAGCATCCCGTGGACCCGGCGGCCGGCACGCTCGCAGAAGGATGCCGCGATGAGCCGCTCCTGGCCGGACGCGTCCACGCCCTGGGCCTTGAACAGGGCCGTGACCCGGCTGATCACGGCGACCTGGGCGAAGATGTCGCTGACGGCGTCGCTGATCCGCCGGTGGTGCAGGCCCTGGTGGACGATCGCGCCGCGATGCTCGCGCAGCAGCTTCTCGCACGTCCCGCGCAGCCGGCCGACCTGCTCGCCGACGCTGTCGGCGTGGCGCTTGAGCTCGGGGTGCGCCTTTTCGATGCGGCCGGTGCCGCGGATGCGGCCGGCGGCGTACTCCGCCAGCACCCCGAGCGAGCCGATCGGGTCGTTCAGGCCGACCCCGCCGAGCCCCTGCAGCTTCTCGCCGAGCGGCTTCATCCCGGTCAGGGCGACGTAGCTGCGCAGCACGTCGTTGGCGCCTTCGAAGATGGGGAAGATCCGGATGTCGCGGAGGATCTTCTCGTAGCGGTTCCCGCGCATGTACCCCTCGCCGCCGGCGAGCTGCAGGGCGCGGTTGGCCTGGTACCAGAGGAACTCGGTCCCGCTGATCTTGCAGACGGCCGACTCGAGCGAGTAGTCCGGCACGCCTGCGTCGACGAGCCCGCAGGTCATGTAACACATGGCCTCGAGCCCGAAGAGCTGCGTGACCATCCAGCCGATCTTCTCCTGCACGAGGTCGAGGTCGGACAGCGGACCGCCGAACTGCTCGCGCTCGAGCGTGTGCGCGATGGCCATGTCGAGCAGCTCCTTCGCGCCGCCGACCGAGCCGGTGCCCAAGCCGATCCGCCCGTTGTTCAGGATCGACATGGCGATCCGGAAGCCGTCGCCGGGGTCGCCGAGCACGTTCTCGGCGGGGATCTTCACGTCGTTGAACGTCAGCCGCCGCAGGTCGTTCGCGCGCAGGCCGAGCGTGTCGAACCGCGAGCCGACCTCGAAGCCCGGCATGCCCTTCTCGACGAGCAGGGCGATGTGGCGGTCCTTGCCGTTGATCTCGCAGCGGGCGAAGGTCGTCAGGACGTCGGCGCGCGAGCCGTTGCCGATGTAGCGCTTGGCGCCGTTGAGGACGAACGAGCCGTCGGCCTGCTGGACCGCGCGCGACTGGACGTTCCAGGCGTCCGAGCCGGCAGTCGGCTCGGTCAGGGCAAACGCCGCGAGCTTCTTCCCGGTCGCGAGATCGGGCAGCCAGCGCTCCTTCTGCTCGTCGGTGCCGAACAGCGCGATCCCCTTGTAGCCGATCGACTGGTGCACCCCGAGGACCACCGACAGCGTCGGGTCGATCCGCGCGACCGTCTCGAACACGCGCGCGTAGCCGGTCTGCGAGAGCCCCTGGCCGCCGAGCTCCTCGGGCACGTACAGGCCGAGCGCGCCGATCTCGCCGAGCCGCGCGATGTCCTCCTCGGAGACCCAGCGGGCCTCCTCCGTCGCGTACTCGTCGTAGGACTCGGCCCACTCGCGCAGATCCCGGTTGATCCGCTTGATCTTCTGCGCCTCGGCCGCCGACGGGTAGGGATACGGATGGACCAGCGACTCGTGGATCTCGCCGAGGAACAGGCCCTTGGCAAAGGACGTGGTGTCGGGGGGAGAGGCGGTCGCGCTCACGGGTTCGGGCTCCGTCGATCGGGGGGTGACCGGACCCTACGGTCCCCGCAAAAGCGGGACATTGGCCCGACGGTCCATTTCGTGCGCTGGACAAGTGGGGTCCAATGCACTAGAAACCCTGATCTTCTCCGGCGGCTGACCGCCATCCGTTCGAGGCAGGAGCCGTCCGTGTCGCACCGAGTTCATGCCGCCCGCATCCGGGCGGGCGCCGTCGCCATCGCCATCACCGCCGCGTGCCTGATCGTTCCCGCCGCAGCTGCAGCGGGCGAGTCCGTCGACACGTTTGCGGGCGAGGTCGTGATCTGCACGCCGACCCTGCAGGGGCCGTACTGGTTCTACGACTGCGCGGACCCGATACCGGCCGAGGGCTTCATTCCGGCTATGTGCGCATCGTGGATCCCGGCGGTCTGGTACCCGGGGTATCCCGGTGCCGGGTACCCGCAGGTCCAGCGTTGGTTCTGCCTGGTTGTGGGGCCCCCGGGGTCCCCGACCTACCC
>JAEMSV010000196.1 GCA_016462625.1 Solirubrobacteraceae bacterium
ATGGCGAACTCGTCGCCGCCCACGCGGTACGGCCAGCAGCGGTGGCGCTCGCACAGCCGCTCGGCGACCCCGCGCACGACCTCGTCGGCCCGGTCGGGGCCGTACGCGTCGGCGATCCCGGCGAGCTGGTCGACGTCGACGACGAGCAGGGCCGCAGAGGCATGCTCCGCGCGCAGCACGTGGCGCTCGGCGGCGAGGCGCGCATCGAGCGCGTCGCGGCTGAACGCCGGTGTCGTCGGGTCGAGATGGGCAGAAGCGGACATTGTGGGAGCCATCGATCAGAGTTCCTCAACTGGTTAGCGAGGAGGCTATGTCCTGGACGGATTTGCGACGCGAATGCGGTTCAGATCGTCCATCAGCGGATCGTCTGTCGTCCAACCGTTATCCTGCGTGTATGGGTCAGGCCGTCGTCGAAGCCCCGTCAGCACTCACCGCGGATCTCGCGTGGCTGCTCGCGCGTGCGAGTCACAACCTGAACATCGAGCTCCAGGCGGCGCTCGAGTCGATCGGGCTGGCCCACCGCGCGCACTGTGTCCTGCGCGGCGCGATGGAGGGCGAGTACACGCAGATCGAGCTCGCGCGCCTGTCCGGGGTCGACAAGACCACGATGGTCGGGCTCATCGATGAGCTCGAGGCCGCCGGCCTGGCCGAGCGCAAGCCGTCGCCGACCGACCGCCGCAAGCGCGTCATTGCGGTGACGAAGGCGGGCGAGCAGAAGACGGCCGAAGCGGACGCCCTCGTCGCCCAGGTGCGCGACGACGTGCTGTCGGCGCTGCCCGCGGAGGATCGCGAGCAGTTCATGACCTCGCTCATGCGCCTCACGTGCGAGCGCCTGAACGAGGCGATGCCGTGCTCGGCGCCGCCGCGAAGGCCCCGTACGGCCACCTGACGGAAATCGTCCTAAAAAAGATCGTCCGCTAGCAAACGGTTTGCTAGGGTCCTCGGTATGACCGAGAACGCACCCCTTACCGACCGCCAGCGCTGGACCGCACTCGTGGTCCTGTGCGTTGGCATGTTGATGATCATTCTCGACTCGACCGTGGTGAACGTCGCGCTGCCGTCGATCCAGGATGACCTTGGATTCACCGGGTCCAGCCTGGCCTGGGTGATGAACGCCTACCTCATCTCCTTCGGCGGCCTGCTTCTGCTCGCCGGCCGCCTCGGCGACCTGGTCGGCCGTAAACGGGTCTTCCTGACGGGACTCACGCTGTTTACCGCCGCCTCGGCGCTGTGCGGATTCGCGCAGAGCCAGGAGGTCCTGATCGGCGCGCGGTTCCTGCAGGGTGTCGGCGGCGCGCTGACCTCCGCGGTGATCCTGGGGATGATCGTGACGATGTTCCCCGAGCCCGCCGAGCAGACCCGGGCGATCGGCGTCTACAGCTTCGTCGCGTCCGCGGGCGCGTCGATCGGCCTGCTGGCCGGCGGCATCCTCACCGAGGCCATCAGCTGGCACTGGATCTTCTTCGTGAACCTGCCGATCGGCGTCGCGGCGGGCATCGTCGCGCTGCGGCTCCTGCGCCACGACGAGGGCATCGGCCTCAAGCAGAGCGCCGACGTGCCCGGGGCGTTCTTGATCGTCAGCTCGCTGATGCTTGGCGTCTACACGATCGTCGAGGCGGCAGACGCCGGCTGGGTGTCGGCGCAGACGCTGCTCCTCGGCGCGGTGTCCCTGGCGCTGCTGGTCGGGTTCGTCTGGCGTGAGGCGACGACGCCGCACGCGCTCATGCCGCTGCGGGTCTTCGAGTCGCGCAACGTGTCCGTGGCGAACGTCACGCAGATCTTCATGGTCGGCGGTCTGTTCGCCGTGTTCTTCCTCGGCGCCCTGTACCTCCAGGAGATCCTGGGCTACAGCCCGATCGAGGTCGGGCTCGCGTTCCTGCCGGTCGCGCTGGGGATCGGCGTCCTGTCGCTCGGCGTGAGCGGCAAGCTGATCCTGCGTAACGGCGCGAGGGCGACGCTGCTGCCGGGGCTGTTGTTCATCACGATCGGCCTGGCGTGGTTCAGCCGGGCGCCGATCGACGGCCAGTACTGGGTCGACATCTTCCCGGCCATGCTGCTGATCGGCACCGGGGCCGGCCTCGGGTTCCCGTCCCTGATGACGCTCGCGATGTCGGACGCCACCGAAGAGGACGCGGGCCTGGCCTCGGGTCTCGTGAACACGACGCAGCAGGTCGGCGGGGCGCTCGGCCTCGCGGTGCTGGCGACGCTGTCGACGACCCACACCGACGCGCTGCTCGCCGACGGCGTGCCGCGCCCCGAAGCGCTCACGGACGGCTACCAGCTGGCCTTCGTGATCGCGGCGGGAATCGTGGGTGTCGCGATCGTGGTCGCCGGGGCATTGCTCAGGCCCGAGGGCGCGCAGGCGACGGAGTCGAACGCGGAGCCCGCGTTCGCCGAGGACGTCGCCTGACGAAACCGCGAGGGGGTGTGACCACAAACCGAGCTACCGGTTCGGTTTCAGGTCACACCCCCGGCGGGCGGCTACGCCGAAAGGACCTCCGGCGCCCGCTGGGTCGCCTCGGTGCGGTTGCGCACGCCGAGCTTGCGGTACAGCGACGACGCGTGCTTCTTCACGCTGTCGGGACCCAGGTGCAGCTGCGCCGCGATCTCGCGGTTGGTCGCTCCCGTGGCCAGGAGCTCGAGCACCTGGCGCTCGCGGTTGCTCAGCTGCGCGGCGGGCTCGCGCAGCGTCGGCTGCGGGATCGGCCCGTCCTCGAGGACGGCGACGCGCACGGTCTCGACGACCGCCGCGCCCGTGGTCCCCGCCGGCAGGAACGCGACGGCGTCGGCCTGCCGGACGGCGGCGGTCGTCGCCTGGCCGCACCGGGCGGTCAGCACGATCTGCAGCGCGGGGTGGGCGGCGCGCAGCGCCGAGGCGAGCGGGGCGACGAAGGGCCCGAGGTTCGAGATGTCGACCACCGCGATCGCCGGGCGGAAGCGGCGGGCCAGCTCCGTGGCGCGCTCCTGCCCACCGGCGAGGTAACAGCGCTCGACCCACGGCTGGCGCTGCAGCAGGAGCGCCAGGCCGAGGCGGGTGGGCTCGTGGGCGTCGACGATGAGAACGCGGACGGCGTGGTCGGTGTGCTGATCGAGGGGGCTGATCGTGCCCGGTTGGGGACTCATGGAAAGAAACTCTACAAAATCTGTAGAGATTCTCTAGTTTTGATCAGCGGTGGTGATCCACGACCTCGATGTTGTGCCCGTCGGGGTCGAGGACGTAGGCGCCGTAGTACCCCGGGTGGTACTCCGGCCGCTCGCCCGGCCCGCCGTGGTCGCGGTACCCCGCTGCGACCGCGTTCGCGTGGAACGCGCGCACCACCTCCTCGGTCCCTGCGAACGCCATGTGGACGTTCCGGCTCGCCACGTCACCAGGCACGAACGAGAACGAGCCGCTGCCGTCGCGCGCCGCGAAGGTCGACCGATCGGCCTCGGCGTATCGCACGACCAGGCCCGCGGAGTCGGCGAGCAGCGTGTAGAAGGCGGTGATCGCGCGGAGGTCCGTCGTGCGCAGCCAGACGTGGTCGATCAGCTGGCCGCTGTCGCGCGTGCTCGCGCCGCCGTGGACCGCCTCGATGCTGTTCCCGTCGGGGTCGCGCAGGAAGGCGCCGTAGTAGCCGGGGTGGTACTGCGGCCGCTCGCCGGGCGCACCGTCGTCGGGGTGGCCCGCGTCGATCCCGGCCTGCCAGAAGGCGTCGACGTGCTCGCGCGTCGACGCGAGGAAGGCGACGTGCAGTCCGGAGGTGACCGGGTGGGCGTCGCTCGCCGCGGCGAGGCCGAACTCGTCCCACTCGGAGAAGCTCTTTCCGCGCAGCGTCGTGCCCGCGCCGAGCGGCTCGAGGACCGTGTCGTAGAAGCGCTCGGAGGCCTCACGGCTGGCGGCGCGGATGGTCAGGTGGTCGAACACCGGGGTCCCGGGACCGTACCGACCGGCGAAAGACGAGTCGACGTTGCGTGGGTACAACCTCATCCTGCCCCGCCTGCGTTCCCTCTCCGTCATCGCGCTCGGCGCCGCCTGCATGCTGGCGGTGCTGCTCGGCGTGGCCGGGCTCGTGTCGCTGATCGGGACGGCGGACGACGGAGCCGAGTCGCCCACGGCAGCGCCGGCGCCGACGAACATCGGCGGCATGGTCAGTCTCGACGCGGGCCGGGCCGGCAGCGTGATCGCGCAGCTGCCCGACGGCTGGGGCGTGACGAGCAGCGAGGACGGCCTGCTGTTCCTCTCGTCGCCTTCGCGCTGCCACACCGCGACGCTGAAGGCCTTCACGGACCAGTCGAAGACCGAGCAGGAGCTTCGCGCGCAGCAGATGCTCGGGTACATCGCGGGGCGCGACTTCGACATGGGGCGCCTGTGGCGGGGCACCGTCGCCCAGGGGCGCGGCTACGCGGTCTACGACCCGAAGCTCCTGCTCGGCGTGGAGGCCGTGCGCCACAAGGGCAGCCGGCTGATGGTGGTCGTCCACGGCCTGCCGGGCCAGGACGACCGGTGCGCCGCGAGGGGCTACGAGGGTGCGCGCTTCGAGCTGTCGAAGCTGCTGCAGGGCGTGCAGGCCGTCGAGTGAGTCGCCGCTAGTTCGCGCGGGCTGCGGCGTGCTGTGCCACGCGCCGGCGGTGACCGACCACGGCGCCCGCCGAGCCGGCGGCCAGCAGGAATCCGGCGCCGCCGATCCACGCGCCCGCGCCGATCCCCGAGTCGCGGGGCTCGTAGGCCGTCGCGTGGAAGCTGCCCTCCCGGGCGAGCTCGGCCGCGCGCTGGCGCTGCTGGGCGATCGCGGCCTGGGTCTGCGGTGCCGCCTGCTGGCTGAAGGCCGACTGGGAGCTGATTCCCGTCGGCGGGGCGGGCGGCGGCACGGGGGCCGGCTTCGGGTTCGGCGCCACCGGCGGTGCGGCGCCTCCGGACGAGAGGATCGGCGCGACGGCGGCGGGGAAGACGATGAG
>JAEMSV010000197.1 GCA_016462625.1 Solirubrobacteraceae bacterium
CCGCCCCTGTCTCTGTGCCATACCCGGAGGTCCGATGCCGACCTACATCATGCTCTCGACCCTGACGTCTGACGGTGTGCAGACCGTCAAGAACAACCCGCAGCGCATCCGCGAGGTGAACCGCGAGGTCGAGCAGCTCGGCGCGAACGTGAAGGCGCAATGGGCGACCCTCGGCGAGTTCGACTTCATCAGCGTCGTCGAGGCGCCCGATGAGAAGACAATGGCGCGTGTGTCCCTGGAGCTCGGATCGCGCGGGACGTCGAAGTACGAGACGCTCGCCGCGATCCCGATCGACGAGTTCATCGCGACCCTGTGATCATCCGCGCCGTATGAGGATCCTCGTCATCGGCGCCGGTGGGCGCGAGCACGCGATCATCCGGGCGCTGATGCGCTCCCCGCAGGCGCCCGAGCTGCTGTGTGCGCCCGGCAATGCGGGGATCGCGGCGGACGCCGAGCTGGTCGACGTCGGCGTCGAGGACATCGCGGGTCTGGTGGCGGCCGCTCGGGACCGCGCGGTCGATCTGGTGGTCGTCGGCCCCGAGGTGCCGCTGGTGCTGGGGGTCGTCGATGCGCTGACCGAGGCCGGTATCGCCGCGTTCGGGCCCAGCGGCGCGGCGGCGCGGCTGGAGGGCTCCAAGGGGTTCGCCAAGGAGGTCATGGCCGCCGCCGGTGTCCCGACGGCGGCCTATTCGGTGGTCGCGACCGTCGAGGAGGGCATGGCGGCGATCACCTCGTACCCCGTCGTCCTGAAGTACGACGGGCTCGCGGCGGGCAAGGGCGTGGTGATCGCTGAGGACGCCTCGGTGGCGCGCGCGACGCTCGAGGACTTCCTGGTCGAGCAGCGCTTCGGCCGCGACAAGGTCGTGGTGGAGGAGTGCCTGATCGGCGACGAGCTCTCGCTGCTGGCGCTGTGCGACGGCGAGCGGGCGGTGCCGCTGGCTCCGGCGCAGGACTACAAGCGCGCGCTGGAGGGCGACGAGGGTCCCAACACCGGCGGCATGGGCTCGTACTCGCCGGTGCCGGGTGTGGCGGATTCCGATCTCGCCGAGCTTGCTGCGTTGGTGCACCAGCCGATCGTGGACCTGCTGCGCGAGCGCGGGACCCCGTTCCACGGCGTGCTCTACGCGGGCCTGATGATGACCGCGGATGGGCCGAAGGTGCTCGAGTACAACACGCGGTTCGGCGATCCCGAGACGCAGGCGGTGCTGCCGCGGCTGCGGAGCGACCTGGTGGACCTGCTGGTGTCGTCGACGCAGTTCGGCGGGCTCGCTGGCGCGTCGTATGACTTCTCGCCCGAGTGGGCGGTGACGGTGGTGCTGGCCTCGGCGGGCTACCCGGCGTCTTCGTCGAAGGGTGACGTGATCAGCGGGCTCGACTCGGTGCCGGCGGGCGTGGAGGTCACGCATGCGGGGACGGCTCGCGATGCGGACGGCAACGTCGTGACCGCGGGCGGCCGGGTCCTGAACGTGACGGCCCTGGGCGCCGACGCCGCCGCTGCGCGCGCGGCCGCGTACGCGGGTGTCGAGGCGATCACGTTCGACGGCCGACAGGTGCGGCGCGACATCGCGCTGCGGGCCGAAGTAGCGTCCGCCTCATGATCGAGATCGTCCGGGAGGCCGAGCTGCCCGCTCCGCCCGACGTCGTCAGCGAGATGGTGACCGACGTCGCCCGCTGGCCCGACTGGTTCGCGCTGCACAAGGGCTGGGCCGGCGACGTGCCGACCGAGGTCCGCAAGGGCACGAAGTTCAAGCACAAGGTCCGCATCATGGGCATCCCCGGCGAGGTGTCGTGGAAGGTCGAGGAGTTCGTCGCGCCCGAGCGGTTCCTGCTCAAGGGCAGCGGGCCGATGCGGTCGGGCATGGAGGTCGAGTTCGACGCCGAGCCGGTCGGTGACGGGACGCTCGTGGTGATGCGCGCGCAGGCGAGCGGGTTCGCGCTGCGGCCGGTCGCCGGGCAGCTGAAGCCGTGGCTGGATGTGCGGGTGGATCGCAGTCTGGACGCGTTGACCGCGTTGTTGGTGGCGGTGTAACGGTTCGGTCATGCCGCCGTATCTGGCGGCATGAACACGGCTGAGCCTCCTTCCGACCCATTTGGTCGGTTCGTGGTTGGGTGCGTGCTGGAGATCGTCGCGTTCTACAACCTCGTCGTCGCCGCGAGCTGGACCATGTGCGTCGAGTCTGGCGACGGGCCGGAATTGCGATCACGGTCGCCCTGGCTTCCGGATTGCTCCTTGGCCTGGCCGTCTGACCCGGCCTACGAGATACCCTCCCGCCACCTATGACCGAGCCCACGCCTTCGACCCAAACCGCGTCCGAGACCCTGACCCAGGAGATGGCCGAGATCGAGACCCTTCCCGAGGACGCGCCGCGTGTCGGGATCATCATGGGCTCGAAGAGCGACCTGGAGCTGATGGAGAAGGCGGGCGCGATCCTCAAGGACGCCGGGATCGGATACGAGATCCGCGTCATGAGCGCGCATCGTGACCCCGAGACCGTCGCGGACTACTGCAAGAACGCGCGGATGCGCGGGCTGCGGGTCATCATCGCCGGCGCCGGCCTCTCGGCCGCGCTGCCGGGTGTCGCCGCCGCGCACACGGATCTTCCGGTCATCGGCGTGCCGCTGACGAGCTCGCTCACCGCCGCGGGTGGCCTCGACTCGCTGCTCAGCGTCGTGCAGATGCCGCCCGGCGTGCCGGTCGCCGCGGTCGGGCTCGACAACCCGAAGAACGCCGCGCACCTCGCGCTGCGGATCCTCTCCGCGTAGTGCCTCCGATCCGCCGGGTCTCCTCGCGGGTCGTCTACGAGAATCGCTGGATGCGCGTCCGCGAGGACGCCATCGAGCGGCCGGCGGGTCCGGGGATCTACGCGGTCATCGAGAAGCCGCAGGCCGCGCTGGTCATCCCCTTCGACGGGACGCACCTGCACCTCGTGGGGCAGTGGCGGTACACGGTCGGCAAGGACGGCTGGGAGTTCCCGCAGGGCGCGCTCCACGACGCGGACGACCCGACGGGCGAGCTGGTCGCGCGGACCGAGCTGCAGGAGGAGACCGGTTTCACCGCCGGGACGCTGCTGCCGATCGGGCGGTTCACGTTCGCGGTCGGCATGTCGGACCAGTGGTGCGACGCGTTCGTCGCGCTGGATCTGGTCGCCGGTGAGGCGCAGCCCGAGCCGGAAGAGGAAGGCCTCCTGCACCACCGCGCGGTGACCGTCGACGAGTTCGAAGAGATGGTGCGCGACGGCGAGGTGTGGGACGCGGCGAGCATCGCGGCGTGGTCCCTGGCCACGCTCCGCCCCGAGGTCCGCACGGTCCTCGGGCGTTGAACGTCCGATCGGTGCCCCTATAGGGGGACCGATGTGACGTTCGGCATTGGTGGGGTCAGTCGTCGGAGTCGAGGTTGTCGTCCGTCGTCGCTCGGCGCGCGTGCAGGCCGGTGACAACGGCGTCGATCACCGCGCTCGAGCCCGCGATCGCGATCTCGTTCGAGTAGATCGGGATACCCACGAACCACGAGCGGTCCTCGGGCCAGATCAGCGACGGTGGGTTGTGCGGCTCGTGGCGGAACGCGGTGGCCGACCGCAGCGGCCCGGTCCACACGTAGTAGTCGCGGTACGGCAGGGCGAGGGGCGCGATGGCGGGTCGCTCGACGCACAGCGCTACGAAGTGCTCACGGGCTTCGGCGACCGCGCGGTCGATCTCCTCCTGCGTTGGATTGGCCCCTTCGTCCCAGTAGACGCCGGCGCCCCTGCCGGGGTCGGTTCCGGGCTCGAACCACCAGCTCCAGCCGTCCCACATTCCGCAATGGACGGGCCGCTCGCCGGTGAATCCGCCCAGGACGCCGAGGAGCGCGTCGAGCGCGGGCAGGTACCCGTCATCCGCACCATCCGTTCCCGGCAACACGGCGTACGTCTCATAGCCGAGCGGCACGGCATGCCCGACGGTCGGCCCGAACGGCCCCAGCCGTTCCGCGATCCACCCGCCGGCCCGCGGCCCGTCCTCCCAGACGGCATCCACGATGGTGAGGTGGTGTGAGGCGGTCGTCGCGATGGGCGGATCATCCACGACCCGCCTCCGGTCCCGCCGAACGTTGAGATTCCGGGGTCAGAGGCCCGGAATCTCAACGTTCGATGTGGCGGGCTAGGGTGAGCCGCGATGATCGAGCGCTACACCCGCCCCGAGATGGGCGCCATCTGGACGGACGAGGCCCGCATGGAGGCCTGGCGGAAGGTCGAGGTCGCCGCGTGCGAGGCGATGGACGGGCCGACCGCAGAAGACCTCGAAGCGATCCGCGCCGCGACGTTCACCGTCGAGGCCGTCAAGGAGCGCGAGGCGATCACCGACCACGACGTCGCCGCGTTCGTCGACATCCTCAGCGCATCCGCAGGTGCGTCGGGGCGCTGGATCCACTACGGGCTCACCTCGTCCGACGTGCTCGACACCGCCCTCGCGCTCCAGCTGCGCGACGCGGGCACCATCCTCGTCGAGGGCGCCCAGAAGTACGCCGACGCCCTCGCCGACCGCGCCCGCGAGCAGGTCCACACCGTCTGCGTCGGCCGCACCCACGGCGTGCACGCCGAGCCCACCACCTTCGGCATCAAGCTCGCCGGCTACGCGATGGAGGCCCGCCGCAACGCCGAGCGGCTCGAGCGCGCGTTCGCGCAGGCAGCGGTCGGCGCGGTCAGCGGTGCCGTCGGCACGTACAGCGCCACGAGCCCCGACTTCGAACAGAAGATCCTCGAGGGCCTGGGCCTCACGGGCGAGCCCGTCTCCACCCAGGTCGTCCCGCGCGACCGGCACGCCGAGGTGCTCCAGGCGATCGCGATCGCCGGGGCCGGCCTCGAGCGCTTCGCCACCGAGATCCGCCATCTGCAGCGCACCGAGGTCCGCGAGGTCGAGGAGCCGTTCCGCTCCGGCCAGCAGAAGGGCTCGTC
>JAEMSV010000072.1 GCA_016462625.1 Solirubrobacteraceae bacterium
CTCCGGTGGCGGCGCTCCGGTGACCACCGGGACGACCGCGCCCGCCCAGGGCACCCTGGCGCCCCGCGTCCTGAAGTTCGGGGTCAAGACGCTGAAGGTGACGCGCAGCGGCAAGGTCGTCGTCCGGGTGAGCTGCCCGAAGACCGCGGTGGGCCCGTGCAAGGTCGTCCTGGGCGGCAAGGCCCTGGCCAAGCGCACCGTGTCGGTGCGGCCGGGCGCGAGCAAGACGGTGACGCTGAAGCTCAAGGGCTCGCAGCGTCGCCTGGCCAAGCGTGGGAAGGCCGTGCGCGTCGCGATGTCGGTGGTCGGCGCCGACGCGCAGGTCCCCGCGGCGGCGCAGCGGGTGCATATCGCCCGCCGCGCGCGCTGAACGTCAGGGGGTGTGACCCGAAACCGCACTGCGAGTGCGGTTGAAGGTCACACCCCCGGCGTCCGTTGTGCCGCGGGCGGTCCTGCGAAACTGGGGGCATGGCCACGGACCTGTCCACCGGCGCGGTCGCCGCCGCCTTCCATGAGCGCCAGCGCGCTCGCGAGATGGCGCGCCTGTCCCCGCTGGCGATGCCTTCGTATCCGGCGGACCGGGTGCGCGACGAGCCCGACTGCGGCCTGCGGACCCCGATCCAGCGCGACCGCGACCGGATCGTCCACAGCAAATCCTTCCGCCGGCTCAAGCACAAGACGCAGGTCTTCGTCGCGCCGGCGGGCGATCACTTCCGCACCCGGCTGACCCACACCCTCGAGGTGACGGGGATCGCGCGGACCGTGGCGCGGGCGCTTGACCTCAACGAGGACCTCACGGAGGCGATCGGGCTCGGTCACGACCTCGGCCACCCGCCCTTCGGTCACATCGGCGAGGCGGTGCTGGACCGGTGCCTGCAGGCCTACGACGGGCGCGGCTTCCGGCACTTCGAGCACTCGCTGCGCGTCGTCACCGTCCTGGAGCCGCTGAACCTCAACGCGTCGGTCCGCAACGGCATCCTCAGCCACTCCGGCCGCTCCCCGCAGCCGGAGACCCTCGAGGGCCGGATCGTGCGCCTGGTGGACCGCATCGCGTACCTCAACCACGACATCGACGACGCCGTGCGCGCCGGGGTGCTCGACGAGCGGCGCCTGCCCGACGGCCCGCTGAGGCTGCTCGGGGCGACCGGGTCGCAGCGAATCGACACGCTGGTCCACGACCTCGTCGAGCACAGCGAGGAGGCCGGCGACATCGTGCAGGGCGCGCAGGCGGCCGTCGAGATGGACGCCCTGCGCGACTTCATGTTCGAGGAGGTCTACCTCGGCGAGCCCGCGCGCCGCGAGCACGCGAAGATCGAGATGGTCCTGCAGTCGCTCTGGACCCATTATCTCGAGGACCTCGACCGGCTCCCGGACGGCGGCGGGATCGCTGGCGCGGACCCTGCGCAGCGCGTGACCGACTACCTGGCGGGCATGACCGATCGCTACGCCGTGGCGGCGTTCGAGGCGCTGTTCGTGCCGCGTGAGTTCGAGGCCTAGGCCGATGGCCCGGTACGCCGACGACGCCAAGGAGCAGGTCCGCGATGCGGTCGACATGGTCGATCTGGTCGGGACGAAGGTCGACCTGCGCCGGGCTGGGGCGAACCGGTTCGAGGGACTGTGCCCGTTCCACGACGAGCGCACGCCGAGCTTCGGCATCGACCCGGTCAAGAAGGTCTACCACTGCTTCGGCTGCCAGGCCTCGGGCGACCCGTTCACGTGGGCGCAGGAGATGGAGGGTCTCGGCTTCGTCGAGTCGATGGAGTGGCTGGCCGAGCGCTACGGCGTCACGCTGGAGCGAGAATCGGAGGATCCGCAGGAGGCCGAGCGCCGCAAGCAGCGCGAGCGGCTGATGGAGCTGCTGGAGCGCACGGCGGCGTTCTACGTGCGGTACCTGTGGGAGTCGACGGAGGCCGCCCGCGCCCGGGAGTACCTGCTCGAACGCGGGCTCGACGAGCCGGCGCTGCGCGAGTTCCGGGTCGGCTACAGCCCGAGCGCGTGGGACAAGGTGCTGATGGCGTCGCGCAAGGCCGGGTTCTCCAACCGCGAGCTCTATGAAGCCGGCCTGGCGAGCCGCGCGAAGGGCGAGGGACGGATCTACGACCGGTTCCGCGGCCGGATCATGTTCCCGCTGGCCGACATGCGCGGCCGGGTGCTCGGCTTCGGCGCGCGGGCGCTGCGCGACAACCAGCAGCCGAAGTACCTGAACACGTCGGAGAACGACATCTTCCACAAGGGCCGGCAGCTGTTCGCCTCCGATCTCGCGCGTGCCCACGCCGCGCGCGCCGGCGAGGTGATCGTCGCCGAGGGCTACACCGACGTGATCGCGCTGCACCAGGCGGGCCTGAAGAACACGGTCGCCACGATGGGCACCGCGATGACGCCCGAGCAGGTCGGCGAGCTCACGCGGCTGGCGCCCCGGGCGCTGCTCGCGCTCGACGCCGACGGTGCGGGCCAGGAGGCGATGGTGCGGGCGGCGAAGGTCGCGCGGGGCAAGAAGCTCGAGCTGCGCGTCGTCGAGCTGCCGCCCGGGCGGGACCCCGCGGACCTCACCGCGGAGGCGGGCGCGGCGGAGATGCGCCGCCTCGTGGAGAGCTCCGTGCCGTTCGTGAAGTTCCGCGTCGAGCGCGCGCTGGCGACCGGAGACATCGCGACGGGGGAGGGCAAGGACGCCGTGATCGGTGAGCTGCGCCCCGTGTTCGCGGACATCCCCGCGAGTGTCCTCCGTGAGGAGCTGATCACGGAGGTCGCAGACCGTCTCGACATCGCCGAGACGCTGGCCGGGGAGCTCCTGGGGCGCGCAGGGACTCCGGTGGCAGCTTCGGCGCCGGCCCAGTCGGCCGCGACGGACGAGGCGCCGATCTCGCGTCGCGATGCCATCCGGCTCAACGGCGCAGAGGAGCAGGAGCGGGGCTTCCTGGCGCTCTGCATCGCGCTCCCCGCCGCGGGCGCGAAGGCGCTGACGAGCCTGGATCTCGCCGCGGACCTCACGAGCGAGCGCTCTCGTGCCGCGGCCACCTGGCTGCGCGACCATCTCGATGACCCGGAGGCCGGGCTCGACGCCCAGGACGAAGCGCTGCAGGTCCTGATCCGCGACATCCGGTTCCGGGCACCCAAGGAGGGCGATCTCCCGGCCGAGGCGGTCGAAGCCGAGCGGGCCCATCTCCTGCTCGCGCGCGCTGAGCGCGAGGTCGTCGCGGCCCGGAAGGCCCGAAGCGGGGTCGATGCCGCGCTTCGCGCCCACAGGGCCAGGCAGGAGGAGTACTCGGCCGCGATGGACCGCCTGCTCGAGGTGAACGCCCCGCGCTGAGCTACGCGGTCGCGGGGCCTGTGGGGGCCGAAGCGGGAAGCGACGCGCCCTTCTTCAGCCGGACGGCGCCGACGAGCTCGTCGCTCGTGAAGTCGCCGACCGCCTCGCCCGTCTCGGCCCAGCGCAGGAGCACGATGCCGAAGATCGCGCGCATCGCGCTGGAGATGATCAGCGAGATGCTCAGGCCGATGATGCCGGCGAGCAGCAGCACACCGCCGCCTGCTTCACCTGCGCCGTTCTCGACCGTCGCGATGAGGTAGACGCCGATCCCGCCGACGATGATCGACGGGAGGATGCCGAAGATCGCGACCGCGGCGCCGATGCGGACGCCGCCGAGGATCTGCGTGCCCCAGCGCTCTCTGAAGACGTGGCCGGAGCGCTTGATCGCCGCGACGGGGCTGAGGCCCTCGAGGATGATCAGGGGCAGTACGAAGAAGGTGATGAGCGCCCACGCGGTGCTCAGGAGGCTGCCGAGCACGAGGCGCAGGATGCCGATGATCGCGCCTGCGGTGCCGCTGTTCCCGCCGCCGCCGCCGTTGGTCAACGCGGACAGCAGCCAGCCGACGACGGTCTGGATCAGCGCCCAACCGGCGATGGCGCCGAGATGGCTGGATGCACGGCCGAAGGCGCCCTCGATGGGCTCGCCCCGCAGGGCCTGGTCGGCACCGGCGACGAGCGCCGCGCTGCCGAGGATGCCGCCGAATACGGCCAGGTACGCGCCGATCACGAGCAGGGCGATGCCCGCGACGTTGGTGTTGTCGCCGAGCAGGACGATGCCCGCACCCGCCACGGCGACGCCCGGGATGGCGAAGACGCCGCTCAGGACCGGCCACTTCAGCAGGCCGGGATTGGCCTTCACCACATGCCAGCTCTTGCCGGTCAGGACCTTGCCCTGCTGCCACGACGACGCCACGACTGCGCTCCTCAGTTTGCCTTCCAGTTCACGCAGGGATCGGCAGGAACCCCCCGGATCTGAAGCGCTGAACGCGCCATTCCGCGTGCTGGCAGCCCTGTGTCCTAAGATCGGTGGCCGCCGTGCCGATCAATCGGTGGGCGGCCATTCCGGGGTAGCTCAATCGGCAGAGCATTCGGCTGTTAACCGAAGGGTTGTGGGTTCGAGTCCCACCCCCGGAGCTTCAGCAAGGGCCCGCTTCGGCGGGCCCTACGCGTTGAATCCGTGCATCGGCGCATCGTCACCCATCGCCCGCGCGACACTCTGCGCCATGTAGATCAGGAAGGGGTCGTCGCTGGCGGCAAGCTCGTGCTCGAGCGCCCGGGCGAGTCCCTCCGCGTCCGCCAGCCGGGGAGCAGACTGGCGGATGCTCCACGAGCGCACTTCGATCAGGAGCCTCAGGCCGTCGGACCGGCCTCCTCGGCTGAACACGCGTGGTGTGGGCGCGACGAACGCCGAGCGACGATCATCTGTGCGTCGGGGAGCGCTTCGGCCACAGAACGCGAGGAGCGTCGCCAGGTCGTGGTCGAGCCCGCGGTATCGCTGGCACCGTTCGGTTTCGCGCGCGAGCGAGCGCGCGGCGCTGTCGTGGTCGGTCGCCGCCCAGCCGAGCAGGGTGAGCACGTTCTCGAGACCGGTGCGGGTCGCGACGGCGATATCCGCCAGGGCGGTCACGCGCTCCGAGAGCTGACCGGCCAGCGTCGCGATCCGCACGCGATCGTAGGTCGGCGGCGGTGAGCCCTGGGTGTCGACCATCCAGCGGTGCCGGTCTCCTGTGAGCATGGTTAGCGGCGCTCCTTTGCCGCGGGCCGGACGGCCTGAGTCGCCGGGTACCGCGCTGCCACGGCCGCGCCACCTGCCTTGATCCGCACGACCACTGCACCGGTCCGCGGATCGCCCCCGCGGGCGTACACGAAGCGTCCGGCGACCCCGTCGTACACCGTGATCGCGTCAAGGGCGTCGCGGATCGCCTCGGGTTCAGTCGTCCCGGCGGCCGTGATCGCACGCGCAAGGAGATGCACGGCGTCGTACGCGGCCGCGCCGTTGCCCGTCGGCGGAATCCCGTACGCCGTCTGGAACGCCGAGGTGAATCGCCGGGAGCGTGCCGAACGCGAGTCGGGGAACCACAGCCCGGTGGCGTAGCTGCCGTCGAACCCTGGTATCTCCCGGTAGCGGTTCAGATTCCATGCATCGCCGCCAAGGAGCGTGGCGTCCAGGCCGCGCCGACGCGCTCGCTCGGCCTGCCATTCGACGTCTGGACTCGCGTTGGGCAGGTAGAGGACGTCAGGCCGGTGCCGAGCCAGGCGCTCGATCGGAGCGGTGTGATCACCCTGGTCGACCGTGTAGGACGCGCTGACGACGCGTCCGCCGGTCCCGGCGAACTCGCGGCGGAACGATCGGGCAAGGCCGGCGCTGTACAACGATGTCGCCTCGTACGCGATCGCCGCGGTGGACGCGTGCAGCCTGCTCCGAGCGAACCGGGCTGCGATCGCCCCCTGCACATCGTCGGTGAAGGTGGTGCGGAACACGAACCGCCGCCCGCGGGTGGTGGCCGGGTTCGTCGAGGTCGGGGAGATCATCGGGATGCCGGATCGCTCGGCAACGGCGCCGACAGGGACTGCGACCTGGCTCTTGCCCGGTCCGAGCAGCGCAATCGTCTCCGGGCGGCTGAGGATCTCGTTCGCGCGCTGGACGCCGACCTGCGGGTCGGCGCGGTCGTCGACGAATGCGACACGCAGCGGACGGCGGCCGCCCGCGATCCGGATGCCGCCGCCGGCGTTGATGTCGCGGATCGCCAGTCGCGTGGCGCGGCGGCTCTGGATGTCCTCATTGTCACCCGACAGCGTGAACATCCCGGTGAGGACGATCGGATCAGGCGCGGCGGGGTCGCCGCCACAGCCCGGAAGGGTCATGGCCGCCAGGGTCATCATCAGCGTCGCTGCGGGCGTCCAGCGCATCAGCCTGCGGGCTCCGGAGCGATGGCGCGCGGGTCGATGTCCGCGACGATCTGCGTGCCGCGGGGCGTGCTGCGGATCACTGCGATGGTCGTCTGCGGGTCGCCCTGCCGGCCGTAGCGCAGCTGGCCGGACACCCCTTCGTACACCGTGACGTCGTCCAGGGCCTCCCGGATGGCCTCGGGCTCGGCCTTCCCTGCTTTGCTGATCGCGGCGGCGAGCAATCCGACCGCGTCATAGGCCGTCGCGGAGTACAGGCTCGGTTCCTCGCGGGCGCTCTTTCGGTACGCAGCGACAAACGCACGCGATCGTGGGTCCTTTCGATCGGGTGACCACTGCGCCGTGTGGTAGCTGCCGCGGAAGTGTGGAGCCCGCAGGAAGTTCTGTTCGGCCCAGGTGTCGCCGCCCATCAGCGTGGCGTCGATGTCCAGTCGCCGGGCTCGACGGCCTTGCGCTGCGGCGTCGGCCGCGGTGTTCGGGAGGTACAGGACATCCGGTTCGGCACCGGCCAGTCGTTGCACTCCGGAGGCCCGGTCCGATGTGTCGCTGGTGTACGGCACGCGCTGGGACACCCGACCGCCCTCGCGGACGAAACCGGCGCTGAAGGACGATGCGAGGCCGGTGCTGTACGGCGAGCTGACCTCGTAGACGACGGCCGCCTTCCGCGCGTCCAACCGGTCTCGGGCAAACGATGCGGCTGCCGCGCCCTGGAGGTCGTCGGTGACGATCGTGCGGAAGACGTACGCACGACCGCGGGTCGTCGCAGGATTCGTCGAGCCCGACGTGATCATCGGAACGCCTCCGCGCTCGGCCACCGCGCCGACGGGGATCGCGAGGGTGCTCTTCACCGGCCCCAGAAGCGCGACGACGCCGCGCTGGTTCACCAGCTCGTTCGCCCGCGCGACGGCGACCGGGGGGTCGGCGCGGTCGTCGAGGATCTCCAGTTCCAGGGGGCGGCGCACGTCTCCGACCCGCACGCCGCCCGCGTGGTTGATCTCGCCGAGGGCGAGCTGAACGCCGGCCAGCGTCTCGGTGTCCTCGGCCGGGCCGGTCTCGGTGAAGATGCCGCCAATGGGGATGGGGCCCGTCGCCGGCTCGGCGTCGCCGCACCCACCGGCGAGCACGGCGAGGAACGCCAACAGGAGGACAGCTGCCGAGGCGTGGGTCTCGCAGCGCATCACGCCACCCGCTGGTACAGCAGCTCGAGGACATGATCGGCGGGCATGGGGCGCGCGAAGAGGTAGCCCTGTCCGAAGTCACACCCCAGTTCACGTGTGACCGAGAGCTGCGTCTCCGTCTCGATGCCTTCCGCGACGATCTGCATGTCGAGGTTGTGGCCGAGCGCGACGATCGCGCGAATGACCTCCGTGGTGTCACGCGGGTCACCCAGGGCGGTGATGAAGGAGCGGTCGATCTTCAGCACGTCGATCGGCATCTCGTGCAGCGTCGCGAGCGACGAGTAGCCGGTCCCGAAGTCATCGACGTGGAGGCGCAGCCCGAGGTCGACGAGCTGGTCCAGCGCCTTGCCCTCGGCGGCCGAGTCCTGGACCACGACGCTCTCGGTGATCTCGAGATTCAAGAGGTGGGTGGCGTCGGCGTCCTCGAGGACGCGTCGGATGTCCGCGACGAAGCCGGGATGACGGAGCTGGACGCGCGAGACGTTCACGCTGACCCGTGGCAGCTGGTCGGCGGCGATCACTTCGCGCCAGCCGGTGACGATCTCCAGGATCCGTCGCAGCAGCAGGCGGCTCATCGGGACGACCAGGCCGGTGTCCTCCGCGACGCCGATGAAGGCGCCCGGCATGAGGAGGCCCCGGGTCGGATGGCGCCACCGCGCGAGCGCCTCGAGCCCGCAGACCCGACGGTCCTCCAAGGACACGATCGGCTGGAAGAACACCTCGAACTCGTCGCGCTCCACCGCCCGGCGGAGGTCGGACTCGACCGCGAGTCGCTCCATCGCACGCCGGTGCATCTCGTCGTCGAACGACGCCTGACGCCCACGCCCGAGTGACTTCGCACGGTACATCGCGGTGTCGGCGTCGCGCAGGATCTCCGCGGCGGTTGCGTATTCCCTTGGGCCGTACGCGATCCCGATGCTCGCGGTCACGAACAGCTCGCGGTCCGCGAGCGGGAGGGGGACACCCAGGCGGCGCTGGATCCGATCGACGGCGTGCAGGGCGTCGTGTGGATGCGCGATCGGCTCCATGAGGATTGCGAACTCGTCGCCTCCGAGGCGGGCGATGGTGTCGCCGGGGCGCAGTCCGCCAGAAAGCCGCTCCGCGACTGTCTTGAGCAGCTCGTCGCCGACCTGATGCCCAAGGCTGTCGTTGACCACCTTGAACTGGTCGATATCGACGAAGAGCACGGCGAACCCGTCTTCCGGGTGGCGCTCTGACCGCTGCAGCTTGTGGTCGAGCCGCTCCATGAAGAGCACCCGGTTGGCCAGGCCCGTCAGTGGGTCGCGGAGCGCCTGGCGCACGAGCTGGTCCTCGAAGGCCTTGCGGTCGCTGATGTCCGTCAGGGATCCCGCGCAGCGGTGCGGGGGCGTCTCGCCGTCTCGGATCGCGACCCCGCGCGCGAGGACCCACAGCCAGTGCCCGTTCCGGTGGCGGATGCGGAACTCGGCCTCGAAATGGGCGACGTCGCCATCCAGGTGTCGGCGCAGCTGATCCTCGACGCGAGGCAGGTCGTCGGGATGGACACGGTCGAACCACTCGCTCGGCGCCGGTCCCAGCTCGGACGCCTCGTAGCCGACCATGGCCGCCCACCGCGGCGAGACGTAGAGCGCGTCGTGCTCGAGGTCCCAATCCCACAGGCCGTCGTTCGCGCCGCGCTGTGCGAGGGCATAGCGTTCCTCGCTCGCAGCCAGCTCGGTGATCTGCTGCTCGAGTTCGCCGTGGGTGTCACGAAGCTCTCCGCTCATGCGGTTGAACGCTCGTCCGAGCGTGCCGAGCTCATCCCGGCCGGCGACCGGGGCCGTCGCGCCGAGGTCACCGTCGGCCAGCGCGGTGGCGGCATCGGTGAGCGAGCGCACTGGCCCGACGATGCGCCGCGCGAGCAAGTAGGTGATCGCGGACAGCACGGCCGCGGCGAGGATGCCGCCGATGAGGATCGTGCTGGTGAGACGGCGGGCCGGGGCGAACGCCTCTGTCTGCTGCACCTCGGTCAGCAGCGCGACGTTGCGGTTCTCGAGCCACCGGTAGGACCCCGCGACCGGGGTCCCGGCGTAATTGCGGTACAGGCCGTGGCCGGTGTTTCCCGCAAGCGCCTGGGTGATGCCGGCGGTGCGCACGCCTCGCGGGAACGATCGCTCGCCGAATCGCGCCGGCGAGACGAAGTTGTTGAAACGATCGATGAAGTACGACTCGCCCGTCCGCCCGAGCCCGCGGCGGTCGAGGAACACGGTCTGGAGGCGGTCGAGGTTCACGTGGCCGGCGAGCACGGCGATCCGGCGCCCATTGGTATCGCGGATAGGAGCGACCGCGGTCATGGCAGGCGCGCCGTCTGACGAGGACGGGTAGATGCCGACGACGTCGGCGCGCTGCAGCCCGATCTGGAAGTACGGCTCGGCCACCTCGTAGCGGCCCTCGTGAGCGGGGCTGGTCGAAGCGATCACCCGTGCGCCCGAGGGCGACAGCACGAAGAGCTCGCCGAGGTCGGCCTGGCGCCGCGCGGCGCGGCTCAACGCGGCCACGACCGCAACGTGCGCGTCTCGGGAACGCGCGCCTCGGCGCTGGAGGAGCGCGTCGACATCGGACGCCAGCGTGGGCGTCTCGGATGCGCCACGGACCGCGTCGAGCACGTCGGTCACCCGTTCTTCGAAGAAGGTCTGGCGCAGGCTCGCCGCCGCCTCGAGACGCTGGAACACCTGGGTCTCCAGGCTGTCCCGCGCCCGGGTGACGGCGAACACGCCGACGACGGCGAGCATCAAGATGGAGACGATGAGGAGCGAGCCGACGACGCGTCCGACGAGGCTCGATCGCCAGGCGATCCACCATCCGAGACGGCGCGTGACCCCTCCTCTCGATCGAGACGCCTCGGGAACGTGCCTCATGACACGCTCCCGGGGCGAGTATCACTCAGCGGAAATGTCATCGCAACCGAGAACGGTGCATTGGGCGGGAGCATCTAGGCCAGCGTGAAGCGGTGGACGAGCTGCTCGAGCTCACCTGCGTGGGCCGCGAGCTCCTCCGCCGAGGCCGCGATCTCCTGAGCCGACGCCGATGTCTGCTCCGTGGATGCGCTGACCTGTTCGGTGGATGCGCTCGACTCCTCGGCCACCGCCGACACGTCGGCCATCCGCTCGTCCATACGGTGGGCCGACGCGCTGATCTCCTGCACCGCCGCAGCGATCTGGCCGACGCGGGCGGTCATGTCGTTGACCGATGTCCCGATGCGCTCGAACGCGGCACGAGCCTGTTCGACGGTCGCAGAGCCCTGTTCGGTCCGCGCCGCGCCGCGTTCGACAACCTCGACCGCCCGGCCTGTCTCCGCCTGGATCTCCGCCACGAGCTCGGCGATCGACTGCGACGCCGCCTGCGACTCCTCAGCGAGCTTTCGCACCTCGTCGGCGACGACGGCGAAGCCACGGCCCTGCTCGCCGGCCCGTGCGGCCTCGATGGCGGCATTGAGCGCAAGGAGGTTCGTCTGCTCGGCGATCCCGGTGATCGTCTCCACGATCCCGCCGATGGCCTCGGACTTCGTGCCCAGCTCGCGGATGGCGTCGGTGGCCTGCCCCGACGCCTCGCGAACAGAGGTCATCGCCTCGGTGGCGGAGACGACGGCACTCGCGCCCTCGTCGGCCATGGTGCGCGCCTCCTCAGCCGCCTGTGCGGTCGCATCGGCATCCGAAGCCGACCGCGCGGACGCATCGACAACCTGACGCCCGAGCGCCGTCACGTCGGTGACGCCGGAGACCTGGCGCTGCGCTCCAGCCGCGACCTCGCCGACGGCGTTGGCGATCTCGCTCACCGCTCGGCCGGTTTCCTCCGACGTGCTGGCCATCTGCTGCGAGGCGGCGGAAAGGGTCGTCGCGGTGCCGGCGACCTTGCCGACCAGCTCACGCAGGTTGGCGATCATCGCAGCGAATGCCGTGCCCAGGGCATCGCGTTCGGACCGCGGCTCGATCTCGGCGGTGAGGTCGCCGTCCGCGACGCGCCGAGCGCCGTCGGCGATGGTCTTGAGATAGTCGGTCATCTGCTGCGCGGCTCGCGCCATGGCGCCGACCTCGTCGCGGCTCTTGACGTCGATGTGCTGGTCGATGTCGCCTTCGGCAATGCCGTTCACGGCGTTGAGCACCTGCTTGATGCCCCGGGTGATTCCCCTGGTGATGACGTACGCGGCGATGGCGCCGAGCAGGACAGCGAGGCCGAGCAGGAGCAGGGTCTTCGTGCGCGCCGACGCGTGCGTGTCGCTGATCGACTTGGTGAGGGCGAGCGCTTCCTTGTCGTTGACCGCGATCAGCTCGGCGAGCGTGCCGTCGGTGGCGTTGTACAACGAGCCGGCGATCGCGAAGTAGCGGCGCACGGCTTCGGCGTCGTCACCGCGAGAGGCGGCGTCGAGTACGGCGGTGTAGGCCCGTTGGTAGCGGGCGAGCTGCGGCTCGAGGGTGCGCAGACCGCGCTGCTCGGCGGGCAGGAGCTCTGTGCTGCGGTAGCGGCGCATCAGCGGTCCGATCTTCGCCCAGTCCGCGTCGGAGACCTCGGCGTACGGGGACGTGTCGCCGCTGGTCGTGATGGCGCGCTGAATCTGGCTGTCGATGTCTCCGAGCAGGCCGCGGACGTCGGCGAGGTCCCGCATCGGGACGACGCGGTCTCCGTACATGGATGCGCCCTTCTCCTCGACGGACTTGAGGGAAGTGATGGCGAGCATCCCTACGAGGGTGGACAGGAGGAGGACGAGCGCGAACCCGCAATAGAGCTTCGCCGCGATCGGGATGGTGCGAGGCATGAGGCAGCAGCCTTTCCGGAGAGTGGAAACCAGCGTGCCCCTTACATCGCCATCCCCAGAATCGGGGTTGAGACGATTTGCCTGAGTTTGCGCGCAGCCGCTCAGTCGACGGACGTCGTAGTCGTGTCTCCCGATTCTGGTGAGGGAGCACCCCTTGGGACGTTCCCCTGCAAATGCCCACGTTTGTCCGTCAGCGCGGGCAAGTGGCCGCGCGCAGGACGTTTCCGGGCCGCCGTTTGGTCCGTCGCTCGGACCTGGCGCACCGGCGCTGCGATCCGCGAACTGGTGATTCCCACATCCGGGGAGGGGTGTGAAGGTTCGCCCCGCCCTGGGTGAGGCAGCGCGTTCAGCCCACGTCGTAGCCGAGCGCCTCGAGGCGACCCAGGCGCCGCTGGAGCAGCGCCTCGCGCCGTCGCACGGCATCGCGTCCGCGGACGAACCTGGCGCGGTCTCCGTCCCGCGCGCCGGCGGCCATCGTGCGGTACGCGCCCTCGACCTTGCGCAGGGCATCGAGGATGCCCGCGTTGGCCTGCGCCGTTGCCCCTGCGGGAGCCGGGGCGCGCCGCAGCTCGCGGGCAGCGAGGCCGTAGGCGTCGCCGAGGGAGGTCGCGATCCGGGCCTGACCGCGCAGCGTCTCGGCGTCGGCGAGCTGGGCCCGGCGGGCGACCCGCCGCGTGTTCAGCCTGCGCATCGCCTCGCGTTGGGCCCCGGCGTAGGCGGGGTCGGCGGCACTGGCCGGCGCGCTCGGCGCCGCTGCGAGCAGGCCCGACACCGGCCGCGGCGCGTTCTCCACGGCATCCGGGCCGCCCGACGAGAGGATGGTGCCCAACAGGAACGCGGCCACGACGCCTGTGGCGATCAGCCACGGCTTGCGGGAGCGCTGCTTCGGCGGTGCCTCTGCGGCTGCCGTGTCGGCGACGATCGCGTCCTGCGCGCGCAGCAGCAGCTCACGCGGGGTGGAGGGTCGGCGCGCCGGATCGTCGGCCAGCCCGTCCCAGAGCACGTCGGCCAGCGCGTCGCCGAGCTGCGGCGACGCGGCCGGCGGCAGCGTCTGGAGCGACCACGGCGGCGGCGGCTGGCCGGTGATCGCGGTCCGCAGCAGGCCCGCGATGGCGTAGACGTCGGACGCGGCGGTGGCGCCGGCGCTCGCCCCCAGCTCCGGCGCGCGGTAGGGCACGATCGCGTCCCCGTCGGCGGGATCCACCAGCGCGAACGGGGTCATCACGAGGCCACCGTCGGATCCGACGCGCAGGCGCGCCGGCGACAGATCCCGCGTCGAGACGCCGCGATCGCGAACCCCCGTGAGCGCGTGGTCCAGCGGAGCGAGCAACGCGACCGCGGCCGCCGGGCTCAGCGTGCCGCGAGCGAGGACCTCGTCGAACCGCTCGCCCGACGGGATCTCCGTCGCGACGTAGGCGACATCGCCGCGCCCCGAGACGCCGAGGACGGGGTCGATCCCGTCGTCGAGGACGCCGCGCTGGCGCCGCAGCGCCGTCAGCAGGGTGGCGCGGCGCTCCGCGGAGAGCGTGGGGTCGAGGACCGTCACCGCCTCCTCGTGGCCGCCCCTGCGCCGGATCGCGCGGAACGTGGTGCCGATGCCCGGCTGGTCCTCGAGCACGTCGAGCAGCTCGTGCGCCGGGACGGTCGCGGTGCCGGGATCGAGCGCGCGGGCCATCGTCAGTCGCTGTCGAACCGGCCGCTGCCGGTGTTGCTGTTGTCGAAGGAGCCGCTCCCACCGCTTCCGCTCGAGTTGCGGGACGGGCTCGGCGAGGGCGACGGAGACGGGCTGGGCGTCGGGGTCGGCGTGGCCGCGGCGGTGGGCGCCGCGTCCTCGTCGGAAGGCGAAGCGTCCTGGGTCGTCGCCGTGGGCGCGGGCGTGGCGGCCGCGGGCGCCGACGCCATCCGCGGGAGCGCGGGCGCGCGGCGGAGATCGGCGACGACCACGCTGCCCTCCACCGTCGGGGCCTGGCGCTCTGGCGTCGTGCGGACCTGCGCGATCTGGCGCAGCGAGCTGCTGCCCGCGTCCGCCAGGAGGAACGGGAGGACGAACGCCGCGATCAGGAGCGCGGGGATGAACCAGCGGCGGTGGATGAGGTCGGTCAGATCGCTGGGCATGCCGAGGGCTTGGTGCTGGTGGGCTTCAGGCACCGGTCGATCCGGCGCGGCGGCTTGCCGCGACGGACGACGATGCTCGTGTACTTCCCGATGAAGCCGGGCTGCGTCACCGAGATGGTGACCCGGGCGCCGCGGCGCAGCCGACCGCGCTCCAGCGCGCGGATTCGCCCAGGCGGGAGCGACAGCCGCTTGAAGCGACAGCCGCGGCCCGAGCACGTGACGCGCACCCGTGCGGCGGCGGGCGCCTCGACGGTGACGCGCGAGAACCGGGCGCCGCGCCGGTTGAACGTGCCCGCCACCCGCAGGACGGGGAACGGCCTGATGACGGTGAGCCGCTTGGGTGCCGCGACGGGCGTCGCCACCGGGGCCGGGGTGGACGCACCTGCGACGGGCGTCGGCGCCGGAACCGGCGCCGCGAACACGGGCACGTCGCGGAAGGCGAAGCTGGCGACCCCGCCGGCGTCGCGCACGCGCAGCGAGACCGTGAAGACGCCGGGAGCGCCGAACGCGCGCTGCGCGACGGGGCCGACCGCGTCGCCGTAGACGCCGTCGGCGTCGAGGTCCCACAGCTGGTCGGCATCGGCGATCGTCCCGTCAGGGTCCTGAGAACTCGACGTCAACGTGACCGTCTCGCCGACGACCGGACTCACCGGCGTCGCGGCGAAGGCGGCGAACGGGAACGCGTTGACGCGGACGACCTGCGAGGCGGTCGCCGTGTCCGTTCCGTCGCTCACCGTCACGCGCACGGTGCGGACCCCGGCGAACGGCTGGGAGAACGTCGCCGTCGGCTGCGTGCTGTCGACGACGCCGTCCTCATCGATGTCCCAGGCGAAGGTCACGGCGTCGCCGTCGGGGTCCGACGCGATCGCGCGCAGCTCGATGACCTGTCCCGCGACGGGGAGTGAGGGCACGACCTGGATGCTGACGACGGGCGGGGCGGCGAGCGCGGAGCCGGAGCAGAGCAGCGGTGCGGCAAGGACGGCGAGCGATCCACAGGCGATCCGTGCGCGAGGAAACACCGGGAAATCGTAGACCTCCTACCGGCGGGCCGAACCCGCTTCCATCGTGAGCGCCGTCGCACCGTTCGTCCGGCGCTCGAGGTGCGCGAGCAGGACATCGGCGGCGCGGCTGGCGCCGTCCTGCTCGGCCACCCAGGCCTGCGCGGCCGCGACGTGGTCGCCGATCTCCGGCTTTGCGAGCGCCCGGCCCACCGCGAGCCCGATCGCCCGTGGCGTGGTCGCCCGGCGCGGCAGTCGCACGCCGACGCCGGCCCAGTCGACCCGCGCGGCGTTCTCATTCATGTCGCCGCCGGCCGGCACCGCAACGACCCGGCAGCCCGAGGCGAGCGCGCGGGCCACCGTGCCGTGTCCGGCGTGGCAGACCACGACGTCGCACTGCGGCATCGTCCGGGCGTAGGAGACCCACTCCACGACCCGCGCGTTGTCCGGCACGTCGATCTGCGCCGTCACGTTCCGGCGGTTCCACGTCGCCAGGACCCGGACCGGGAGGTCCGCGAGCCCCGCGACGGCGGCGCGCAGGAGCCGGTGCTCCTCGTCCTGCGCCGTCGACGGCGCGACGAGCACCAGCGGCGCGTCACCGGGGGGCAGCTCGACGTCCTCGGTGGGTGGCTCCCAGATGAGCGGGCCGACGACGTGGACGTGCTCCGGCCAGGTGCGCGGGTACTCGAGCTGGGGCATCGTCGCGACCATCACCAGCTCGTCGCTCTGGCCGTTGTGGACCCACGGGCGCGGCGGCAGGCCCACGAGCGCCCTGGTCTCGTTGCACTCGCGCATCCCGAGGTCGAGGCCCTTGTTCAGCATGGGGCCCGTCAGCCGCCGCCACAGCGCGCGGCCGATCGCAGTCCGCGGCAGGCGCGCGCCCAGCGAGTAGGGCGGCCACCCGTCGAGCGGGTCGGGGTACACATGGGGGACGAGCGTCGCGACCGGGAGGCCCGCCAGCTCACCGGCCAGCGCGGGCGCCAGGGTGAGGATGTCGGCGACGACGAGGTCGGGCCGGAACGCGGCGACGACCTCGCTCGCTTGCCCGGTCGCGGTGGCGACCGCCTGGTACGGCTTCAGCGGCACGCCATTCGTCAGCTCCAGCCCGTACTCGGGCGCGGCGAAGAAGCGGAATCCCTCGGCCTCGCCGTGCGTCCGCCACTTCTCGGCCGTGTGGATCGCGACGTCGTGCCCGCGGCGCCGCAGCTCGCGGCCGAGCGCCATGCAGGGGAAGACGTGACCGGGGTCGCCGAACGCCCCCAACAGCACCCGGGCCATGGGCTACGCGGCTTCCTCCGCGAGGCGCGCGACGATGCGCAGCTGGTTCAGCCGCTCCTGCTTGTCGAACGCCATCGGCGTCAGGTTCAGCGTGTGCACACCCGCCTCGCGGTAGGTCCGGATCCGGTCACGCACGACATCCTCGGGGCCGACGAGCGAGACCGCGTCGATCAGCTCGGTGGGGATCGCGTTGCAGGCCTCTTCCTTCTTGCCCTCGAGGTAGAGATCCTGGATCTCTTTCGCGGCGTCCTCGAAGCCGTAGCGCTGGATCAGCTGGTTGTAGAAGTTCTTCTCGCGCGAGCCCATGCCGCCGACGTACAGGCCGATCACGGGGCGCATCATGTTCCGCGCCAGCTCGATGTCGTCGCTGACGAGAACCTGCACGCTGGGCGTGATGCGGAACCCGTCCAGCGAGCGACCCGACCGCGCGGCGCCCTCCTCGAGGCTCTTGCGCAGCTCGGGCAGGGACTCCGGGCGCAGCAGCATCGGCAGCCAGCCGTCGGCGATCTCGCCCGCGAGCGCCGTGTTCTTCGGGCCGATCGCGGCGAGCAGGATGGGAATGTTCTCCTGCACGGGGGAGATGGTGAGCTTCAGCGCCTTGCCGGGGCCGTCGGGGAGCGGGAGCGTCAGCGTCTCGCCCTGGTACTCGACGCGCTCACGCGCCAGCGCCTTGCGGACGACCGCGACGTAGTCGCGCGTCCGGGCGAGCTGCTTGCCGAACCGCTGGCCGTGCCAGCCTTCGGCCACCTGCGGGCCGGACGAGCCGATGCCCAGCAGCATCCGGCCGTCGGAGAGCTGATCGAGCGTGGCCGCCGTCATGGCGGTCATCGCGGCCGACCGGGCGGGCATCTGGAAGATCGCCGAGCCGATCTTGATCTTCGAGGTCTGGGCGGCGATCCAGGCGAGCACCGTCGCGGTGTCCGAGCCGTAGGCCTCCGCGGCCCAGACGCTGTCGTAGCCGAGCGTCTCCGCCTCTTGGATGATCTCCAGCTGGTCGGCACTCGTGAGCCCGAGTCCCCAGTAGCCGATGTTGACCCCGAGCTTCATGCAAGATTCCTTTCACTGGCAGGGTCGCTCTTGTCCGGCGCGACGACGCGCCGTAGCGTGGCCGACCCCATGGCCGACCGGAAGAGTATGGGAAGGACCCGCACCGAGCGGCTTCGCACCGCCGTCGACGCGCTCCCGCGCCACGCCCGCGGCGCCATGCTCGAGGGCGTGCGCGCCGAGACGATCGTCGCCGGGGCCTACGTCGGCAACGGCGCCGGCATCTGTCCGATGGTGGCGGTGCACCGGCTCGGCGTCCGCACCGATGCCAATCGCTTCGCCCGGGCCTGGGACCAGTTCTGCGGCGTCGCCCAGGGGCAGGCCCGCGTGGCGACCGAGCGCGAGGTCCGGACCCTCATTGCGATGCTCGAGGCGAGCCTCCTCGCAGACGAGCAGGTCGATCTGGTCGCCGCGGTGGCCGATCACCGCGCCCTCCGCCGCGAGCGCCACGTCCGCGAGTCCGTCGACTTGGCCGTGGCACGCGGGGAGCATCAGTCCCTGGCCCGTGACCGCCGCGCCCGCGAGGCGGCCGAGGTCGGCTCGCCGCTCCCGGACTGGCTCAGTCCGTCTGATACCCGGCGGCGCGCAGTCGCCCGAGCAGCTCGTCGAGCCGCGCCTCGCGGCGGCGAACCTGTGCTCGCGCTGCGTTGAACGCTCCGCGGCGGTTGGCGCGGGCGGCGCTCGCCAGCGCGTCGTAGCTCGACGCGATCAGGCGCATCTGCCTGACGATCCGGCGATTGGCGGCCTTCGTACTGGGCGGCGGTGTCGCCGAGGCCAGTGCGCCCGCCGCGGTGCGGTAGATGCTCGCGGTGCGCTCGGAGATCCGGGCCTGGCCCGTAGGCGTCCGGGCGTCCTGCAGCCGCGAGCGAAGCCGGGTCCGGGACGCGTTGAGCTCGGTCATCGTGCGGCTCAGCTGCGCGCCGTAGGCCGGCGAAGCGCCGATCGGAAGCGGCTTCAGGCCCGTGCCCTGCAGTGTTCCCGCGATTGCGCCGCACTGGCGCAGGTAGGTCGCGCTGACCTCCTCGCCGGCGAAGCAGCTCACCGCGATGGTGCCCTGGTCCGTGGCGAGGACGTAGAGGTCGTTGCGCCCGGCCTCGTCGGGCAGGGACAGTCCGCGGTAGCGGTAGCCCTGGAACGGGCCGAGTGTGATGGGCTCGCCTGCGGTCGCGGTGCTTAGCTTCTGGCTCAGCCCGGGCGGCAGGAGCTTCGCGTTGGCCTCGGCGAGACGGCCCGCGACGAGCGTCGCCGATCCTGGGACGAACCCCGGGACACCGCGGGGCTCGAGCGCCACGGGATCCTCGAGGCGGACGCCGAGCACCGGAGGCACGGGATCGACCGTTTGCCACTGGGGCGGGTGGGTGAGCTTGAG